>NZ_JBFBLX010000001.1:0-356996 GCF_040702705.1 Micrococcus sp. NPDC078436
CGAGTGGTACAACAATCGAAGGCTCCACTCGTCCCTGGCTATGACCACCCCGGCCGAGTACGAGACTGCCTACTACGCCGCCCTCAACCGAGAGCTGGCACCCACATAGGAGCGGCACGAAACCCGGGACGCTTCAACATCCCTTCTACATGCCCCCGGCTCCCGCGAGAGCATCACGTCAGACTGGGTTCACGGCGGACCCGACAGGGGCTGACCCGCCCTCACCCCGTTCATGACGCCGGCGACCACGAGACCTCGGATTCAGGGGAAGGGTGTGGAACGGTGGGAGTGTCTTGAGGTGCAAGAGGACCCGTAGGTGTCCTCGATGGACCATCCACACACAGCAGGAGGAGTCATCATGACCATGCGCGCAGCCCGCTGGCACGGCGAGAAGGACATCCGCATCGAGGAGATCGACACGCCCACGGCCGGCCCCGGCCAGGTGCTGATCGACGTCGCCTGGTGCGGCATCTGCGGAACGGACCTGCACGAGTACCTCGAGGGCCCCATCTTCATCCCGCCGCACGGGCACCCCCACCCGATCTCCGGCGATTCCGCCCCTGTGACCCTCGGGCACGAGATGTCAGGCACCGTCGCCGCGCTCGGCGAGGGCGTCACGGACCTCGAGGTGGGGCAGTCGGTCGTTGTCGAGCCTTACATCATCCGCCCCGAGCATCGGGACGACGAGCACTACAACCTGGCCCCGGACATGAACTTCATCGGCCTCGGCGGCGAGGGTGGCGGGCTGGCCGAGAAGATCGCCGTCGACCGGCACTGGGTCCACCCGGTGGCGGACTCCGTGGCGCTGGACGAGGCGGCCCTCATCGAGCCGCTCTCCGTGGCCCACCACGCCTGGGTCCGCGCCGGGTCGCCGACCTCCGGCACCGCGATCATCGGCGGCGCCGGCCCCATCGGCGCCCTCACCGCGGCGGTGCTCAAGGGCAAGGGCCTGAGGGTGTACGTCTCCGAGCTCTCCGAGCTGCGCCGCCAGAAGGTCCTCGACGCGGGCGTGGCCGACGACGCGTTCGATCCGCGTGAGGTCGACGTGCCGGCCAAGCTCAAGGAGCTGACGGACGGCCGCGGTGCCGATGTCGGGTTCGAGTGCACCTCGGTGGATGTGGTCCTGGACATGCTGCTGGACGCGGTCCGCCCGGCCGGTGTGATCGTGAACGAGTCCATCTGGGGCCACGAGCCCAAGGTCGCCCTGCACAAGCTCGTCATGAAGGAGATCGACCTGCGCGGCACGATCGCCTACGCCCATGACCACGCGGACACCGTGAAGATGCTCGAGGACGGGGACCTGGACCTGAAGCCGTTCATCACGGGCAAGATCGCGCTCGACGACATCGTCGAGAAGGGCTTCGACACCCTCATCCACCACAACGAGACGGCGGTGAAGATCCTGGTCTCCCCCTCCGGCAAGGGCCTCTGAGCGCCTGTCTCGACCACCTCGCCGGCCCGCATCCGCCCGACGAGGGCGTGGAGCCACAGCGTTCCGGGACGTGGAGGCTCCGTACCGGGGCTCCGTGGCGGGACCTGCCCGAGAGGTTCGGGAAATGGCGCTCGATCCCCGCGAGGGCCGATCAGATCGCGTACCGCCGCGGTCGCCCCGGGCGGCCGATCGACGTCGGCGAGGACCAACGCCTGCGCTACCGGGGCAGCAATGCTGTGGAGCGGCGCTCCCACCGGATCAGGCAGGGGCGCGGGATCGCGATGTGCTCGGACGAGTATGCCCGGAGCCATCGCGACGGACTCGGCCCCGCTGCGCCGTGGCACTGGCGTGCCACCCTGCCTTCAGCAGCATGCCCGCGCGGTCGAGGATCGCCTGACCATGGGGCCCGTCTCCGAGAAGGAGATGACCCACGGGCCGGCCCGGGATGGGAGCATCGGAGTGGTCAGCACTCGCTGGGCGTCGGAGAGCGACGGGACGTCGGACATGCGCCGGCCGGAGGCACGGACTGGTGCACGCAGAGGGGACCGATCACCCGTGGTGTTCGGCACACCGCAGGGAGGGATGTGCGCCAGGCCCGCCCCGTGCTCCCAGGAGTTCCGCGATGACGGTGTCCGCGCCGCTCACCGGAGACCTGGCAGTACCGCGGACCGCCGACCTGGAGTGGTCTGCACGCCCGGTGCGCCGCGCAACCGGCACGAGCACGGAGGAGCTCCACGCATGCGCTCCACGCATACCCGCCCCGCCCTGACCGCCGCCCTTCTCGCGGGTGCCCTCGCCCTCGCCGGCTGTTCCGCCGAGGACCAGGAGAAGGTGACGGACGCCGCCTCCTCGGCGGGTGCCGCGGTGGGTTCGGCCGCTCCCTCGATCGGGGCGGCTGCGAGCTCCCTGGCCTCCTCCGCGGGCCCAGCCGTGGGATCCGCCGCCTCGGACGCGTCGTCAGCCGCCGCCAGCCGCATGGACGACATGCGCTCCAAGGACGCGAGCGGATCGGCCGCCGCCTCCGGCCACGCAGGCCACTCGATGGAGCACGCGATGGACGGCGGCCCCTCGCCGGCCGGCATCGAGGAGGCCGACGACCCGGCCTACCCCGTGGGCACCGAGGTCACGCTGACCGCCGACCACATGCCCGGCATGAAGGGCGCCGAGGCCACCGTCACCGGCGCGTTCGACACCACCGCCTACCAGGTCGACTACACCCCCACGGACGGCGGCGAGAAGGTCACGGACCACAAGTGGGTCGTGGAGGACGAGGTCCGGCCCGCACGGTGACGCCGTCGACCTGGTCCGCGATCCGCAGCCCCGCGGGGGAGCAGGTCCCGCGCCGGCGCCTGTCGGTCCAGTCCGAGGTCCCGACCCTCACGGCCCTACTCCTGCGCCCCGCGCTGGTGGCTGCCCCGCGGTCCGCAGGCCGCCCGCCGGGCCGCGGCCTCCGCGGCGTGCTCCTCCTCCACGGCGTGGAGCACCTCGGCGAGCCCCTCGTCCTGCCGGGCGCGCTCGTGCTCCTTCGCCTCGTCGCCCCGCAGGAAGTACGCGCCCAGGGAGCCGGCCAGGGTGGCGAACACCGCCACGGAGTAGACGGCGAGCGCCACCGACAGCACGCGTGCCCCCGGGTGGTCCGCCGCGATGCCCGAGCCCGTGATGGTGGCCATGGCCGTCTGGTACAGCGCGTCGGTGTAGTCCTCCACGGCCTCGAGGGCGTAGAGCAGCTGGCTCGCAGCCAGGATCACGACGGCGGTCACCGCCGCCAGCCACGCCAGGCGACTGGAGAGCAGGCGCCCGGCGGAACGGGAGCCGCGGATGCCGGCAGAGAGGATGCCGCCGACGCGCGCCACCCGTGAGAGCCGGGCGAGCCGGACCAGCCGCAGCGCCTGCAGCGCCCGGAAGAACCGCAGGAACGGGACCAGCATGAACACGACCTGCCACCAGTTCCGCTTCCAGAACTCCGTGCTGAACCGGGCGATGTAGGCGCGCAGCAGGAACTCGCCGAGGAACACCGCCCAGAACGCCCAGCCCAGCCAGGTGAGCACCGCAGCCCAGCGCGGCTCCGTGACGAGCAGCTGGCCCAGCACCACGAACAGGAAGAGCACGCCCAGCATGCCCATCGGCCGGTCCCACCGCGCGGCCAGCGCCTCGGCCGCCAGCACCCGCCGGGACTTCTCGGGCGGGATGGTCGTGACGTCGGCGCGGGACACGGGACTGCCTCTCGACGGGCGGACGGATGCCCCCACCCTAGCCACCGAGGGCCCGTCCACTAGGCTGGCCGGCATGGACACCGACCGTCTCGACGCCGCTCTCACCGCCGCGCTCGAGGAGGTCGAGCCGGACCACTCGGGGGAGACATCCGACTACCTGGACGACGTCGCCGGCCGGCAGCGGGACGGCCTGGCCGCCGCCGTCTGCACGGTGGACGGGCACCAGGCCTCGGCGGGGGAGGCCGAGCACGCGTTCGCCCTGCAGTCGGTCTCCAAGGCCCTCACCTACGCGGTGGTCCTCGAGGAGGTCGGCCTGGACGCGGTGCTCGAGCACGTCGGCGTCGAGCCCTCGGGGGAGGCGTTCAACCACCTCTCCCTCCACGACGACGGCCGCCCGTACAACCCCCTCATCAACGCGGGCGCGATCATGGCCCACGCCCTCGTCCCCGGGAAGGACGCCCAGACGCGTGCGGGGCTGCTCCTGGACCGCTACAGCGCGATGGCCGGGGCCCGCCTCGAGGTGTCCGAGGACGTCCGCGCGGCGGAGAGCGCGCGGGCCGACCGGAACCTGGGCCTCGCCCACCTGCTGGCCGACCCGGGCGTGCTGCCCATCGAGGCCCGAGAGGCCGTGGACGGCTACCTCACGCAGTGCTCGATCCTCGTCACCGCGCCGCAGCTGGCGGTCATGGGCGCCACGCTCGCCGCCGGTGGGGTCAACCCGCTCACGGGGGAGCGCGTGCTGCAGGAGTGGGTGGCCGAGCAGTCCCTCTCCGTCATGCTCACGTGCGGCATGTACGACGCCACCGGCCAGTGGGTGGCCGAGGTCGGCGTGCCGGCCAAGAGCGGCGTCTCGGGGGCCCTGCTGGGCGCGGTGCCCGGCGCCGTCGGGATCGCCACGTGGTCCCCCCGCCTCGACGAGCGCGGCAACTCGATGCGCGGCATCGGGATCTTCGAACGCCTCAGCGAGCGGTGGGACCTGCACGTGCTGCGCCACCGGGGCGCCCTGGCGGGGCTGCGCGGTGCGGACTGACCTGCGCCGGCCCCCCGATCCGGTGGCCCGCCCACCCTTGCCACCACCCCGCATCCGCGGCGTAGCGTCGAGGCCATGACCGAGACGAACCAGAAGGACAGCCCCGTGCAGGGCTCGCAGCTCGCCCACGACGATCCGAGCACCCGCCATCCGAAGGTCTCCCCGCCGGAGCAGCGCCAGGACGCGCCCGGCCTGGACATCATGACGGATCCGGTGCCGGACATCGGCCTGGAGTCCTACGTGGGCAAGGGCCGCCTCGAGGGACGCCGGGCCCTCATCACGGGCGGCGATTCGGGCATCGGCGCCGCCGTCGCCGTCGCGTTCGCCCGCGAGGGCGCCGACGTCGCCATCGCCTATCTGCCCGAGGAGCAGCCCGACGCGGACCGCGTCCTGAAGGCGATCGAGGAGGCGGGCCGGACCGCCGTCGCCCTGCCCGGCAGCCTGCTGGACGAGGACTACCGCAACGGGCTCGTGGACGAGGCCGTGCAGGGCCTCGGGGGTCTGGACATCCTGGTCAACAACGCCGGCCAGCAGCTGATCTCCGACAGCCTGGAGACGCTCACCGACCAGCAGGTGCTCGAGACGTTCCAGATCAACATCCTCTCGATGTTCACCCTCTCGCGTGCGGCGCTGAAGCACATGGGCCCGGGCAGCGCGATCGTGAACACCACCTCGGTGCAGGCCTACAACCCGAACCCGATGATCCTGGACTACGCCGCCACGAAGGCCGCGATCAACAACTTCACCAAGGGCCTCGCCCAGCAGGTCGCGGAGAAGGGCATCCGCGTGAACGCGGTGGCCCCGGGCCCGATCTGGACCGTCCTCCAGGTCTCCTACGGCCAGCCCATGGACAGGCTCGTGGAGTTCGGCCAGGACACCCCGACCGGCCGCGCCGGCCAGCCGGTGGAGATGGCCCCCGCCTACGTGTTCCTCGCCTCGGGCGAGTCCAGCTACGTCACGGGGGACACGCTGAACGCGAACGGCGGCACCCCCACCCCGTGACGTTCCCCGCCGTGAGCGGCCTCCGCGCGACGTCGTCAGCGCCACGGACGCGCGCGTCGTAGAGTCAGCCACCGAGACCAGCATCACGAACCCGAGGAGAGCACCATGACGACCGCCGTCCCCGCCGTCCCCTTCCACGACGGCCAGTCCATCCCCCAGCTCGGCTACGGCGTGTGGCGCGTCGAGGACGAGGTGGCCGTCGACGTCGTGAAGCAGGCCGTCCAGGCTGGCTACCGCCACATCGACACCGCCGCGATCTACGGCAACGAGGAGGGCGTGGGCCGCGCGATCGCGGCCGCCGGCGTCCCGCGCGAGGAGCTGTTCGTCACCACGAAGGTGTGGAACTCGGACCAGGGGTACGACGAGGCGCTCGCCGCGCTCGACGTGTCCCTGGAGAAGCTCGGCACGGACTACGTGGACCTCTGGCTGATCCACTGGGCCAAGCCGTCCCAGGGGAAGTACGTGGAGACCTGGAAGGCCCTCATCGAGGCGCAGCGCCAGGGCAGGGTCCGCTCGATCGGCGTCTCCAACTTCCCGCAGGCCCAGCTCGAGGAGATCATCGAGGCCACGGGTGTGACCCCGGTGATCCACCAGATCGAGCTGCACCCCTACTGGCAGCAGCGGGACCTGCGCGCATTCGGCGAGCGCAGCGGCATGCTCACCGAGGCGTGGTCCCCGCTGGGCCAGGGCGGGGACGTCCTGGAGGACCCGGTGATCACCGAGATCGCGGAGGCCCACGGCGCGACGCCGGCCCAGGTGGTCCTCGCATGGCACCTCGCGATCGGCAACGTGGTGATCCCCAAGTCGGTCACGCCCGAGCGCATCGCCTCCAACCTCGCCGCCGCGGACGTGCGGCTGAGCGAGGACGAGATCGCCCGCATCGACGGCCTCGACCGCGCCGACGGCCGCATCGGCCCGGACCCGGCGGACATCGACTTCTGACCCGTCGACTCAGCCGGTCGCGGCCTCCGTCGTCGCCTGCGCCCGCCGCCCGCCCCCGCTCTCGCGGAGGCGGGCGGTGATAACTTTGATCCGAACACCTCACGAGGCCGCCGCCTGGCTTCGGCCGCTCCTCCGCCGCACCACACGGAAGGCATGACCCCATGTCCCATCAGGCCCCTGCCGCCGACTCGCTGAGGGTCGACGCGCCGCGCCCGGCCACCTCGGCCGCCACCACCGACCCCGGGAGCACGACCCGCACCGCCGGCGCCCCGCGCCCCACCACGCCGGTCACCGCCCAGACGCGCGCCAGCTCCCTCTCCGACCTCCTGGCCGCCGTCGTGCGCCTCCTGCCCCTGCAGCTCAAGGACGAGCTCGCGCTCGCCAAGGGTCAGCTCAAGGGCACCGGCAAGAAGGCCGGCATCGGCGCCGCCCTGGCCCTTGTCGGCCTCTTCTTCCTCGCCCTCGTGCTCGTCGCCCTCGTGGTGGCGCTCATCGGCGCGTTCGCCGACCCGCAGTTCTGGTTCCCCGCCCTCATGGTGGCGCTCGCGTTCCTGGTGCTCGGCCTCCTCTTCGCCGGCATCGGTGCCATGCAGGTCAAGGGCGCCATGCCCCTCGTGCCCGCCGAGACCATCCGCAACCTCGAGTACGACCTTGGCTACCTCAAGGAGGGCAACGACTTCGACCCCGCCGAGTACGACCGCCTCAAGGCGGAGCGTGCCGAGGCCAAGCGCATCGAGAAGCAGCGCGAGGCCGAGCGGAAGAAGATCGAGCAGGAGGAGAACAAGAAGGCGGAGAAGCGCGGCGAGGCCGCCCCGCATCCCGAGCAGGGCTCCGCCTCCGAGGACGAGGTCCGCCGTCGCGCCGACCTGCGCCGCCGTCACCTGGGCGACATCCGCTCCGGCCTGGACGAGCGCGCCTCCGTGAAGGGCCAGATCGCCGCGTTCACCGCGCAGCGCAAGGGCCGTGGCGCCACCCCGGACACCGCGCACGCCCTGGACCAGACCGCCCCGTACACCGGTGCCGCGCGCGCCGGCGAGCAGGCCGCCGCCGCCGAGGACTACGTGAAGGACCGCTGGCAGCCGCTGGCCCTCCTGGGCGCCTCCTCCACCGCGTTCGCCGTCCTGGCCACCCGCCTCGGCACGAAGGGCAAGAAGCGCGACTGATCCTCCGGGGCCGCGGTCCCACGACGTCGACGCCCCGATCCGCGCGGATCGGGGCGTCGTCGTCGGTAGGGTGGTCCCGAACCCGCCCGACGTCCCTGGAGTGAGCGATGCGCCTGATCGATGCCGGCCTGCGGGAGGGGCATGCGTACACCGTGCGCGAGGACTGGCTGACGCCGCCGAACCTCATCACGCTCGCCCGCTTCGGGCTCGTGCCCGTGTTCGTGTGGCTCACGACGTCGGGGGAGTACTTGACGGCCTTCATCGTCCTGGCCGTCCTCTCCTGCACCGACTGGGTGGACGGCTACGTGGCCCGGCGGTTCGACATGATGTCCACCGTCGGCGCCTGGCTCGACCCGGCGGCGGACCGGCTCTCCCTCATGGTCGTCGCGGTCACGCTCGTCGGCACCGGGATCGCCCCGCTGTGGTTCGCGCTCGCCGTGATCGTCCCGGACCTGGTGCTCGCGGCCGTCTCCGCGTGGCTGTTCCGCGGCAGCCCGGAGCTCACCGTCACCGTCTTGGGCAAGGTCCGCACGGCGATCCTGCTCGCCGGCGCCCCCGCGCTGCTGCTCTCCCGCGTCCCGGAGGCCGACACGGCGGTCTGGACCGCCGTGTCGCTCGTGCTCGTGGCGGCCGGGAGCATCCTCCACGTGGCGGCCACGCTCGACTACCTGCGTCGCGCCGTGGCGAAGGCCGCCGCCCTGCGGGCCGCCGGCGTCGATCCCCGCGACCGCGCGGCGTGGGCCGGGTGAGCACCCCGTGTACCTGATCCCGGTCCTGTGCGCGCTGGTGGGCGCCCTCTTCCTCGCGCTCGGCAGCGAGCGCCAGGCCGCCGGCGTGCGCGGCACGCAGCCGCCCGCCGCGGCCATCCCCTCGGGCGGCACGGTGGCCGCCCCGCCCGCCCCGGCGACGACGACGCCCACCGCCGAGCGCGCCCGCGGCGCCCTGCACGGGGCCCTGGCCATGCTGCGCTCCCCGGTCTGGCTGCTCGGCGGCGTGCTCATGCTGGCCGGCATCGCCCTCAACGTGATCGCCCTGGCCAACGCCCCGCTGAGCGTCGTGCAGCCGATCGGCGCGATCGCGGTGGCCATCACCACGGTGCTGCACGCTCGCACGGAGCGCCTGCGGATCGGTCCGCGCACGTGGGCCGCCGTCGGGGCGTGCATGGCGGGCTCCGTGGGCTTCGTGCTCGTGACCATGCAGGCCACCAAGCCGACCGCCGTGCCCACGGACGCCCAGGAGCGCGAGACGGTGCTGATCGCGTGGGTCGTGGTGGCCGCGGGAGCCGTCGCCGCCGCGTGGCTGAGCCGGCGGGCGAGCGCGATCGTCCCGATCGTGGCGGCGGGTGTGCTCTACGGCTTCGTGGCCGTGTGCGTGCGCCTCACCGCGGTGCGGATCCTCGAGGGGAGGCTCCCGTCCTGGAGCACAGTGGCCGTGCTCGCCGCCGCGGCCCTGCTGGGCGTGTACTTCGTGCAGACCGCCTACCGCTACGGCCCCCCGGACCTCGTGGTGGCGGGGCTGACCGTGGTCGACCCCATGGTCGGCGTGCTCGTGGGCGTCACCGTGCTGGACGAGCTGCGCCCCCACCTGCCCCTGTGGGTGGCCTCCGCCCTGATGGCCGCCGCCGTTGTTGCTACCGTGGGCATCATCCAGCTCTCCCGCAGCCACCCGGACGTGGTGGCCCGCCGCGAGGCACGCTGAGCCGACGCCGATCCGCGGCACCACCTGAGTCCAGAGAGGGTCACCCGTGACCGACCGCGCCCCCCGGAAGTCCGAGGGCCGTCCGCTGACGGTGCTGATCGCCGCGGACACCTACCCCCCGGACGTCAACGGGGCCGCCGTGTTCTGCTTCCGCCTCGCCCGTGCGCTGCACGCCCGCGGCCATGACGTGCACGTGATCGCGGCGCGCAACGAGGCCGGCCCGGACGCCGTCGAGCACCGCCCTGAGGCCACCGTGCACCGGCTCTCCTCCGTGAAGGCGTTCACGCACGAGTACTACCGCTTCGTGATGCCGTGGCACGCGAAGTCGGGGATGCGCCGCGTCCTCCGCGAGGTCCAGCCGGACGTGGTCCACGCGCAGTGCCACTACTTCATCGGCGAGGCCGCGATCATCGAGGCCGAGCGGCGCCGCATCCGCACCGTCTCCACCAACCACTTCATCCCGGAGAACCTCGACCCCTTCCTGCCCTTCCCCCAGTGGTTCCGGGACATCGTCTCCCGGAACTCGTGGAGGGACATGGGCCGGCTCATGGGCAAGGGTGCCGCGGTCACCACCCCCACCGCGCTCGCCGCGAAGGCCATGGCGGAGAACGCCGGCCTCCAGCGGGTCCTGCCGATCTCCAACGGCATCGACGCCGCGGCCTATGAGCTCGCCCCCGGCGAGGTCGTGGAGAAGCCGGACCACCCCGTCATCCTCTTCGTGGGCCGCCTGGCCGTGGAGAAGAACGTGGAGGTGCTCATCCGGGCCGTCGCGCACCTGGCGCGCACCCGCCCCGAGCTCGACGCACACGCGGAGATCGTGGGCGACGGCGAGCAGCGCGACCGTCTCCGCGAGGTCATCGCCGCCGAGGGGGTGGAGGAGCGCGTGCACCTGCGCGGGCACGTGTCCGAGGAGGAGCTGCACCGGGCCTACCTGCGCGCGGACGTCTTCTGCCAGCCCGGCACCGCGGAGCTGCAGTCCCTGGTCTCCCTCGAGGCCATGAGCGCCTCCACCCCGGTGGTGCTCGCCGACGCGCTGGCCCTGCCCCACCTCGTGGACGACGGCGTCAACGGCTGGCTCTTCCCGCCCGGCGACCACGTCGCGCTCGCGGAGCGGATCGCCCGCGTGCTGGAGCTCCCGGCCGCCGAGCGCGCGACGATGGGGGAGGCCTCCCACGCCAAGGCGGTGCGGCACTCCGCCGAGAAGAGCGTGGACCTCTTCGAGCGGCTCTACCGCGGTGCCACGGTGGCGGAGGTCCGCGCGGCCCTCTGAGGCGACGCCGGCCCCGTCCTCGCTAGGATGGGCGGGTCCCGCGCCGGTGCGCGGGCCAGGGGCGTTAGCTCAGTCGGTCAGAGCAGAGGACTCATAATCCTTCGGTCGCGGGTTCAAGTCCCGCACGCCCTACAGGACCCTCACCCGGTGAGGGAGAGGAACGCGCCGATCGCGAAGCCCACCACGGTGACCAGGCCGGCGGTCTCACCGCCCTCCTCGCGGGCCTCGGGCACCATCGTGTCGATGAGCATCACGAGCAGGGCGCCGGCGGCGAAGCCCTGCACGCCCCCCGTGAAGGAGGCGGAGGCGACATCCGCGAGGAGGCCGCCCGCGCCGGTCGCCAGGGTGCACACCAGGAACACGACGGTCCACTGCAGCAGCACGGAGCGTTTGGACTTGCCGGCCTTCAGCGAGTCCGCCGAGGCGGCGATGGACTCGGGCAGGTTGGACATGAAGACCGCGACGAGCAGGGCCATCGAGACCCCCTCGCCCATGGCCAGGCCGATGCCGAGCACCACCTGCTCGGGGATGCCGTCCAGCAGCGCGCCCACGGTGAGGGACGCGCCCGAGGACGCGCCGCCCCCGGAGTGCTTCGCCCGCCGCTCCACGTAGCCGTTGCCGAGGAAGTAGGCCAGCGCCCCGACCACGAGGCCCACGCCCACCGGCATCGGGCCGGCCGCCTCGACTCCGGACTCGGCGAGCTCGAAGGACACGGAGGCGATGAGGGCTCCCGCGCCGAACGCGAGGATCAGGCCGATCGTTCCCCGGTGCCAGTCACGCAGGGTGGCGAGCACGGCGCCCAGCAGCAGCGACGACGCGGCCACCGCGCCCCAGAGAAGGGTGGTCATGGCCGCCAGCCTAGTCCTGGCGCCGTCCTGACCGCAGACGACGCCGGCCCCCGCCCCGGACCGTTCGGTCGCGTGGGGCGGGGGCCGGCGTCGGGCTTCCCGTGCCGCCGTTCAGGCGGCGGGGGTCAGGCTCAGTAGCGGCCCACCACAGAGAGCATGTTCGAGGACATGATGTTCATGTCCGTGATGACGAGGTCGGCGGTGGGGTTCAGCGCGTGGGCGATCTTGCCGTCGCCGATGTACATGGCCACGTGGTAGATGCGGCCGGTGGACTGGTTGGCCCAGAACACGAGGTCGCCGGGCTGGGCGTTGGCACGCGAGACCTTGGTGGGGGCGTTCACGTACTGGTCGTGGCTGGTGCGGGCCACAGTGATGCCGGACTGGGCCATGGCCTGCTTCACGAGGCCCGAGCAGTCGTAGCCGTAGGGGCCGTTGCCGCCCCAGGCGTAGTACGTGGAGGAGCTGCGGACCTTGGCGACCATGAAGTCGATCGCGGCCTGCTTGGAGGAGGACTGGCGCACCGGCTCCGGGGCCGGGGCGGGGGCCGGAGCGGTGGTGGAGGTGCGCTCGACGGCGGTGGAGGTCTTCAGGACCATGCCCGGGTGCAGCATGGTCGAGGTCGTCATGCCGTTCAGGGAGGTCAGTGCGGACATGCTCATGCCGACGCGCTGGGAGATGACCCACCAGCCGTCGCCGGCGCGCACGGTGTAGGTGCCGCCCGAGGTCGGGGCCGGGGCCGCGGTGGTGGTGCCGGTGAGGCGCAGCACGTCGCCCGGGTAGATGATCGAGGACCCGGAGAGGCCGTTGAGGCTCATCAGCTCCGAGAGGGCCACGCCGTTGGCGGCGGCGATGCGCCACAGGGTGTCGCCGGAGCGCACGGTGTAGGTGGACTCGGCGGCCTGCGCGGAGGGCGCCGCGGCGACGGTGCCGACGCCGGCGAGGGTGCCGGCGCTCAGGGCGAGGGCGAAGGAGGCCGCGGCGACGCGGTGATGACGGCGGATGGCGGGGGAGATCTCAGTCATGGCGCTACTTCCCATTCGTGACCAGCGTCCTTCGGGCAGGGCGCCACGTGGTGCCCGGGTGTAGCCGGACCGCTGGTGCGAGTGATGAACAGTGATGGAGAGACCGGGACGCAGGGTGCGAGGGGAAGCCCGGAGTGGATCGCAACCGATCCGTGATCAAAGATACCGGATCGTTATCGAAACGCAATATGAACGCCGGGGAACATCCAGGGGCAATCCACGAAATCCTGCGCTGACGAGGCCTTGCGCGCCTCGCGAGTGTGCCGCAGGACACGTTCTCCACGTCGTCGCTCCGGGCTCGTCTCGCCCGTCCACCGCCGGGGGCGCGGCAGCCCTCTCGCGGGCGCGGCGCACGGTGCCGAGGGCCGACGTCGACGCGCTCGTGGCCGGCCCCACGCTCACGGGGGTCTCGGCCTGCGGTGGGCCGGGCGCGCTAGCGTGGAGCGGTGACCGCCCCTCGCCCCCTGCGCCTCCTCCTGGACGCGCGCTACACGCGCACCGACTTCCACGACGGCATCTCCCGCTACGGCGCGAGCCTCATCGAGGCCGTCCACCGGATCACGACGACGTCGGGGGACGCCGACGGCGAAGGCGTCCGGACGGCCATGCTCATCGCCGACGAGCGCCAGCTGGCCCTGCTCCCCGCGGGCGTCCCGTGGCACCGGGTCTCCGGCCCCGTCTCCGTCCGGGAGCCGTTCGTGGCCCGGCAGGTCCGGGCGCTCGAGCCGGACGTGGTGTTCTCGCCCATGCAGACGATGGGCTCGTGGGGGCGGGCCTACGGCCTGATCCTCACGCTGCACGACCTCATCTACTACGAGCACCCCACCCCGCCGGGGCGCCTCCCCGAGCCGATCCGCTGGCTCTGGCGGGCCTACCACCTCAGCTACGCGCCGCAGCGGCTCCTGCTGGACCGGGGCGACGCCGTGGCAACGGTCTCGCAGACCACCGCGGAGCTGATCGCCCGCCACCGCCTCACCCGCCGGCCCGTGCACGTGATCGGCAACGCGCCGCCGGACGTCGCGACGCCGCGGGACCCGGACGCCGCCCCGGAGCGGCTCTTGGTCTACATGGGCTCCTTCATGGACTACAAGGACGTGGAGTCCCTGCTGGACGCCGCCCCCGCGCTGCCGGGCTACGAGCTGCACCTGCTGTCCCCGATCCCGCCGCAGCGACGGGCCGAGCTGGAGGCCCGGCTGGCCGGACGGCGCGCCGCCGTCGGGGAGTCCGGCGCCCGGGTCCTCTTCCACGGCGGTGCCTCCGAGGCGGAGTACGCGGACCTGCTGCGGCGGGCCACGGCCCTCGTCACGCTCTCCCGGGCCGAGGGGTTCGGCCTGCCCGTCGCCGAGGCCATGGCCCACGGCACCCCCGTGATCTGCTCGGACCTGCCGATCTTCCAGGAGGTCGCGGGGGCCGGCACGCTGGCGTACCGCGGCGTGCCGCTGGACGGCGATCGCGCCGCCGCCCTCGTGGCGCGGGTGCGCGAGCTCGAAGACCCGGCGGAGTTCGCGCGGGCCTCCCGCGCGAGCGCCGCCCAGGCGGCCCGGTTCAGCTGGGACCGCTCGGCGCGGGCCCTGCTGCGGCTGGCACGCCGGGTGGCCGAGGACCGTGCTGCGGCCACAGGACGGAGGGACCGCTCCAGCCGATGAGCCAGAGCGGATCCACGTAGCGGTCGAAGAGGGCCCCTCCCACGCGCCACCCGTCCTCGCGGCGCACGCCCCAGTGGACGCACGGCACGAGGCAGTGCGCGCCCAGCGGGTCGGCTGTCCCCACCACCTCTCCCGCGGAGACGCGCGCGCCCACCGGGACCAGGGCGGTGACGGGCTCGAACGAGCTCACGAGACCGTCGTCGTGGGCGATCGTGAGCACGGGACGGTCCACCACGCCGCCGGCGAACCGCACCGTTCCGTCCGCGGGGGAGCGGACGGCCCCTGAGCCCGTCGCCAGGTCCACGCCGCGGTGCCCGCGCCCCCACGGCTGGAGGGGCGCGGCGAAGGCCCGGCGGACGTCCTGCGGTCCCGCCCCGGCCACGGGCGCGCGCCACCCGGGCCGCGCCTCGCCCGCGGCGAGCAGCCCGTGCGGCGCGGCGGCGGGATCCGCGGAGGGATCGCCCGTGAGGGGCACGGAGACGGACGTGACGAGCAGGGTGGCCAGGAGGGTGGCGAGCACCGCGAGCACCGCGAGGGCCCGCGGGCCGCGGAGGGGGCGGGGGAGCGGAGGGGATGATCCGGCCATGCGGACAGCCTGCCCGGGGCGCGCCCCGCCCGGTTCGATCGGGCCCGGGATGGGGGACGGAGCGGGGCTCTCCGCGCGCTGTGCAGGAGCGGGCCGGCCGCGTCCGGCCGACCCCGGGTGCGGTAGGCTTGGCCCCAGCGGTGTCCTGCGCCGGCGTCTCGCCGTGCGCTCGGGCACCGACTACGCGCATCAGGGTGGGCCCGCTCCGGCGAGCCCAGCCCCCACGTTCGGTCCCCCGCCTCCGCCGCCACGGCGTCGTCGGGGGTGCACGCGGGGCCCGGCAGCCGCCGTCCTGATGCCAGGGGTCGCACGTGCCGTGCGGCCGACAACCGTCAAGAACCGACCGGCAGACCGCCCGCGCGCGAAGCGCGGGGTGCCACGGCTGCCACAGAAGGGAAACGTCATGCCCGTCGTGACCATGCGCCAGCTCCTCGACTCCGGTGTCCATTTCGGCCACCAGACCCGCCGCTGGAACCCCAAGATGAAGCGCTTCATCCTCACCGAGCGCAACGGCATCTACGTGATCGACCTGCAGCAGTCGCTGTCCTACATCGATCGCGCCTACGAGTTCGTCAAGGAGACGGTGGCCCACGGCGGCACCATCCTCTTCGTCGGCACCAAGAAGCAGGCCCAGGAGGCCATCGCCGACCAGGCCGGCCGCGTGGGCATGCCCTACGTGAACCACCGCTGGCTGGGCGGCATGCTCACCAACTACTCCACGGTCTCCAAGCGCGTGCAGCGCATGAAGGAGCTCGAGGAGATCGACTTCGAGGACGTCGCCGGCTCCGGCCACACCAAGAAGGAGCTCCTGCTCCTGAACCGCGAGCTGCAGAAGCTGCAGGCCAACCTCGGCGGCATCCGCAACATGGCGAAGACCCCCTCCGCCGTGTGGATCGTGGACACCAAGAAGGAGCACCTCGCCGTCGACGAGGCGCAGAAGCTCAACATCCCCGTGGTGGCGATCCTCGACACCAACTGCGATCCGGACGAGGTCACCTACCCGATCCCGGGCAACGACGACGCGATCCGCTCCGTCAACCTGCTCACCCGCGTGGTGGCCGACGCCGTGGCCGAGGGCCTGATGGCCCGCCAGGACGGCGGCAAGTCCGGTCAGTCCGCCGCCGAGCCGATGGCCGAGTGGGAGCGCGAGCTGCTCGAGCAGCACAACGCCGAGCAGGCCGCCCCGCAGGCCCAGGAGCAGGCCCCCGCGGCCGCCGCTCCGGCCGCCGGCGAGGCCGTGGCGCCGGGCGCCACCGAGGCGCCGGCCCTCGAGGTGCCCCAGGCCGAGGAGACCGTGGCCGAGACCGAGGCCCCGGCCCAGGCCGAGTGACCCCGTCCGGGTGAGGGGCGGCCCGGTGCCCATCGGCACCGGGCCGCCCACCCCGGATCCCATCCCCAGCACATCCCGCACCACCCCACCACGGGAAGGACCGAACGAGCATGGCGAACTACACCGCTGCTGACATCAAGGCCCTGCGCGAGCGCACCGGCGCCGGCATGATGGACGTCAAGAAGGCCCTCGACGAGGCCAACGGCGACGCCGAGAAGGCCACCGAGATCATCCGCGTGAAGGGCCTCAAGGGCGCCACCAAGCGCGAGGGCCGCTCCGCGGCCGAGGGCCTCGTGGCCGCCACCGTCGAGAACGGCGTGGGCGTCATGATCGAGCTCAACTGCGAGACCGACTTCGTGGCCAAGGCCGAGAAGTTCATCACCCTGGGCGACGTGGTGCTGCGCGCCGCCGTCGCCTCCGGCGCCACCGACGTCGAGGGCCTGCTGGCCTCCGACCACGAGGGCCGCACCCTGGGCGACTACGTCATCGAGGAGGGCGCCCTGCTGGGCGAGAAGGTCGTCGTGCGCCGTCTGGCCCGCGTCGAGGGCTCCTTCGTGGACGCCTACCTCCACAAGACCTCCAAGGACCTGCCGGCGCAGGTGGGCGTGCTGCTCGCCGTCGACGCCGACTCCGCGGAGGCCAAGACGGCCGCGCACGACATCGCGGTGCACACCGCCGCCTACTCGCCCACGTACCTCTCCCGCGAGGACGTCCCGGCCGAGACCGTGGAGAACGAGCGTCGCATCGCCGACGAGTCCGCGCGCGCCGAGGGCAAGCCGGAGCAGGCTCTCCCGAAGATCGTGGAGGGCCGCCTGACCGGCTTCTTCAAGGAGATCGTGCTCGTGGACCAGCCCTTCGCGAAGGACCCGAAGACCACCGTCGGCAAGGTGGCCTCCGAGGCCGGCACCGCCGTCGCCGGCTTCGCCCGCTTCCGCGTCGGCGCCTGATCCGCGCCGCCCGCGCCGGGCGGAGCACTCGAGACGAGCCGCGTCCCCACCTCATCGGTGGGGGCGCGGCTCGTCCCGTGTCCGACGCCGTCTCCGGGTGCCGGTCCGGGGGTGGGGCCCACGACGCCGGCCGGTAGACTCGCGCACGATGCCCGCCCCGCGCCTCCGCGCGGCCGGCGGCCCCTCGTCCCCCAGTCACGCCAGGAGATCCCCATGGAGTCCAACCGCGCCCCCGCAGCCCCCCGCACGGCCGAGACCGCGCAGCAGAACGCCGACGAGACGGGCCGGCGCCGCGTCCTGCTCAAGCTCTCGGGCGAGGTGTTCGGCGGCGGGAGCGTCGGCGTGGACCCCGTGACCGTCAGCGGGATCGCCGAGCAGATCGCCGCCGCGGCCGACCGGGTGGAGATCGCCATCGTCGTCGGCGGCGGCAACTTCTTCCGCGGCGCCGAGCTCTCCGAGAGCGGCATGGACCGCCGGCGTGCCGACTACATGGGCATGCTCGGCACCGTGATGAACTGCCTGGCCCTGCAGGACTTCCTCCTCCAGGCCGGCGTGTCCACGCGCGTGCAGTCCGCCATCCACATGGAGCAGGTGGCCGAGTCCTACATCCCGCTGCGCGCCATCCGCCACATGCAGAAGGGCCGCGTCGTGATCTTCGGCGCCGGCACCGGCCTGCCCTACTTCTCCACCGACACCGTGGCCGCACAGCGGGCGCTCGAGGTGGGCGCGGACGAGGTGCTGATGGCCAAGTCCGGCGTGGACGGCGTGTACACCGCGGACCCCAAGAAGGACCCCACGGCCCGGCGCCTGGAGCACCTGACGTACGACGAGGCGCTGCTGAACAACATCCGCGTGATGGACCTGACCGCCATGACCATGTGCAAGGACAACGACCTGAGCATGCGCGTGTTCGGCATGGAGGGCCCGGGCAACGTGACCCGCGCGCTGCTCGGCGAGCCGATCGGCACCACCGTCACCCCGTGAGCCCCGCCGCGTAGGATGGCACCAGACCCGAACCGCACCACCGAGGAGAGACCGTGATCCAGGAGACCCTGCAGTCCGCGCAAGAGCAGATGGACCGCACCATCGAGGCCACGCGCGAAGACTTCGCCGCCGTGCGCACCGGCCGCGCCAACCCCGGGCTGTACTCCAAGGTGATGGTGGACTACTACGGCTCCTACACCCCGCTGCAGCAGCTCGCGTCCTTCACCACCACGGACGCCCGCACGCTGCTCATCACGCCCTTCGACACCAGCGCCCTGCGCAACATCGAGAAGGCGCTGTCCGAGTCGGAGATCGGCGCCAACCCGTCCAACGACGGCAAGGTCATCCGCGTGGTCATGCCGGAGCTGACCGAGGAGCGCCGCAAGGAGTACGTGAAGCTCGTGAAGTCGAAGGCGGAGGAGCACAAGGTCTCCATCCGCAACGCCCGCCGCAAGGCCAAGGAGGCCATGGACAAGGCGGTCAAGGACGGCGAGATCGGCGAGGACGAGGGCACGCGCGGCGAGAAGGACCTGGACGCGCTGACCAAGAAGCACGTCGACCTCGTGGACGAGATGTCGAAGAAGAAGGAAGCCGAGCTGCTCGAGGTCTGATCCTCGCGCTCCGGCGTCCCGCCTCGATGACACCCGCCCCCATCCCCGCGCCCCCGCGCGGCGGCCGCGACCTCAAGTCCGCCGTCGTCGTGGGGGCCGGCCTGTTGGCCGTCGCCCTGGTGGGCCTCGTGTGGCTGCCGTGGGTGCTGGTGACGCTCCTCGTGGCGCTGCTCCTGGGCGGGGTCTCCGAGGTGGCGGCCGCCGTGCGGGGGATCGGGATGGACGTCCCATGCCCGCCGCTGTGGATCGCCGCGGCGGCCCTGCCGCTGGCCACGTGGTGGGGCGGCGTCCCCGCCCTGTTCCTGGCGTTGCTCGCCTCACTCCTGGCCGTGTGCCTCTGGACGGCGGCCACGCGGCGTCGGCCCACGGGGCAGTTCATCCTCGCCGGCGTGTTCGTGGTGCTGTGGGCCCCCTTCCTGCTCTCCTTCGGCGTGGCGCTGTTCGCCCAGCCGCACGGGCGCATGATGGTGCTGTGCCTGCTCCTCATGGTGGTGTCCAACGACACGTTCGGCTACGCCGTGGGCTACCGCTTCGGCCGCACGCCCATCGCCCCGCGCATCAGCCCCAAGAAGTCGTGGGAGGGCCTCGGCGGCTCCCTGGCCGGCTCCGTGCTGGTGGGCGTCGTGGCGGTGCCGCTGCTGGTGGGCCAGCCCTGGTGGGTGGGCGCGCTGCTGGGCGTGCTCACCGTGGCGGCCGCCACGTGCGGCGACTTCTCCGAGTCCATGGTCAAGCGCGAGCTCGGCATCAAGGACATGTCCTCGATGCTCCCGGGCCACGGCGGGATCATGGACCGACTCGACTCCCTGGTCTTCGCGGCGCCCGTGGCCTACACGGTCATGGCGCTGCCGTTCACCTGATCCCCTTCCCCCCGCCGCCCCGCACCGCGGGGCTCCGACCCACCCCGCAGGAGACGCCATGACCCCCCGCCCCCCGAAGGACGCCGTTCCCTCCGCCGACCACGTCTTCCAGACCGTCGAGTCGGACGAGATCGGCTACGAGCCCACCCACGTGGACGCGTTCATGGAGCGCGCCCGCGAGGCCGCCGAGGGACGCGGCGAGCTCACCCCCGAGCAGGTGCGCCAGGCTCGCTTCGCCACCGTGGACGGCGGCTACGCCACCGACGAGGTGGACGACGCCCTGGACCGCCTCGAGGAGGCCCTCACCGCCGCTGAGCGGGACGCCGTCGTGCGCGAGCACGGCGACGGGGAGTGGGACGCCGCGCTCGAGGAGAGCACCCGCGAGCTCCTGGACCGCGCGGACCGCGCACCCGCCGAGCGCTTCCGCCGCCCCACCCGCGAGGACGCCCCCGCCTACGCCGTCGACGACGTCGACGCCCTCCTCGACCGACTCCGCGCGACCCTCGGGAGCACGGATCGCGTCACCGCTGAGCGCGGCGACGACGCGGACCGTCCGCTGACCGCCGACGACGTCCGCCGGTCGTCCTTCGCCGAGGCCGAGGGCCGCGACGGCTACGACGAGGCGCAGGTGGACGCCTACCTGGACGCCGCCGTCGACGTGCTGCTGCGCCGCGGCTGACCCGCCCGGCGTCCAGGACCGCCTCGCCCGGCGCGGGGCGGTCCGGGGCGCCGATTGCAAATCGCGTCCACCATGTGACTACAATCACATTTCAGACGCGCCCTGACGCCGCCCACCCCCGCCGCGCAGGACGCCTCCACCCTCGCCCCTCACCTGGGGCGACGTATGGAAGGCTGAGTTCATGACCCTGGTGCACCCCACCCCCGTGGAGCACGGCTCCACCGATCCCGCCGCCGGCCACACCCCCCTCGAGGACGGGCACGCGTCCGCGGGCGCGACGCTGCAGGTGCTCGACGCCGAGGGGACCCGCGTCCCCTCGCCGGAGCTCGATCCGTGGCTGGAGGACGTGGACGCCGCCGTCCTCGCGGACCTCCTCCGCAGCATGACCGTGGTGCGCCGGCTGGACACGGAGGCCACCCACCTGCAGCGCCAGGGTGAACTCGCCCTGTGGCCCCCGCTGCTGGGCCAGGAGGCGTCCCAGGTGGGCTCGGCCGCCGCCCTGCGCGCGGACGACTTCGTCTTCCCCTCGTATCGCGAGAACGGCGTGGCCCTGCTGCGCGGCGTCCCCGCCCTGGACCTGCTGCGCGTGTGGCGGGGATCCACGTTCTCCGGCTGGGATCCCAAGGCCACCGGCGTGGCCACCCAACAGATCATCATCGGCGCCCAGGCGCTGCACGCCGTCGGCTACGCGATGGGGGTCCAGCGCGACCAGGCCGACGCCGCCACGATCGTCTACTTCGGCGACGGCGCCACGAGCCAGGGCGACGTGAACGAGGCCATGGTCTTCAGCGCGACCTACCAGTCGCCCGTCGTGTTCTTCTGCCAGAACAACCACTGGGCCATCTCCGAGCCCGTGGGGCTGCAGGCCCGTCGGAACATCGCGGACCGCCCGTGGGGCTTCGGCATCCCCGCCCTGCGCGTGGACGGCAACGACGTCCTCGCGGTGCTGGCGGCCACGCGCCAGGCTGTGGCCCGCGCGGCCGAGGGCGGCGGCCCCACCTTCATCGAGGCGGTCACCTACCGCATGGGCCCGCACACGACCGCGGACGACCCCACGCGCTACCAGGACCCCGAGGTGCTCGAGGCCTGGCGCGCCCGCGACCCCCTGGCGCGTGTCGAGGCGCACCTGGCCTCGCTCGGCGAGGACGTGGACGCGATCCGCGCCGAGGCCCAGGCGGCCGCCGACGAGCTGGCCGCGGAGGTCCGCCGCGCGCTCGAGGGACTCGTGGAGGACGGGCCGGACACGATGTTCTCGGAGGTGTACGCGGAGCCGCACCAGGAGCTGGAGCGCCAGCACCGGGACCACGGGCTGTTCCTGGCCCAGTTCGACGACGAGGAGGCAGGCGCATGAGCGAGCGCATGACGTTCGGCCGCGCGATCAACCGCGGCCTCCACCGGGCCTTGGCGGAGGACCCCAAGGTCCTGCTCATGGGCGAGGACATCGGCGCGCTCGGCGGTGTCTTCCGGATCACGGACGGGCTCCAGGAGGAGTTCGGCAGGGACCGCGTGCTGGACACCCCGCTCGCCGAGTCCGGGATCGTCGGCACGGCCGTGGGCCTGGCGATGCGCGGCTACCGGCCCGTCGTCGAGATCCAGTTCGACGGCTTCGTGTACCCGGCCTTCGACCAGATCGTGGCGAACCTGGCCAAGCTGCGGGCCCGTACCCGGGGCGCCGTGCCCATGCCGGTGACCGTCCGCATCCCCTTCGGCGGCGGCATCGGCTCGCCCGAGCACCACTCCGAGTCGCCCGAGGCGTACTTCCTGCACACCGCGGGCCTGCGCGTGGTCTCCCCGTCCTCTCCGCAGGACGGCTACGACATGATCCGCGGCGCCATCGCCTCGGACGACCCGGTCATCTACCTCGAGCCCAAGCGCCGCTACCACGACAAGGGTGAGGTGGACGTGGACGCCGCCGTCCCGCCGCTGAGCCCCGCGCGCATCCTGCGCCCCGGCTCCGACGTCACGCTCGTCTCGTACGGACCGCTCGTGAAGACGGCCCTGCAGGCCGCCGAGGTGGCCGCCGAGGAGGGCGTGGACGTGGAGGTCGTGGACCTGCGCAGCCTCTCGCCGATCGACACGGGCCTCGTGGAGTCCTCGGTGCGCCGCACCGGCCGGCTCGTGGTGGCCCACGAGGCCTCCCGCACGGGCGGCCTGGGCGCGGAGCTCGTGGCCACCGTGGCCGAGCGCGCGTTCCACTGGCTCGAGGCTCCGCCGGTGCGCGTCACCGGCATGGACGTCCCGTACCCGCCGGCCAAGCTCGAGCACCTGCACCTGCCGGACCTCGACCGCATCCTCGACGGCGTGGACCGCGCGATGGGCCGGCCCAACTCGCTGGACTCCGTGGACGCGTTCGCCGCCCCGCAGACCGCAGAGCAGTTCCTCGCCGCGCACGCCGCCGGCGCCGACGGGGAGGAGACCCGATGAGCCAGAAGACGTTCCGCCTGCCCGACCTGGGCGAGGGCCTGACCGAGTCCGACATCGCCATGTGGCGCGTCGCCGTCGGCGACGCGGTCACCGTCAATCAGACCCTCGCCGAGGTCGAGACGGCCAAGGCCGTCGTCGAGGTCTCGAGCCCCTTCGCCGGCGTCGTGGCCCAGCTGCACGCTGAGGAGGGCGCCACCGTCGAGGTGGGCGCCCCGCTCGTCACCTTCACGGTGGAGGGCGCCGGGGACGATCCCGCAGGCTCCGACGGCGACGGCGGCCGGGTGCCCACGCTCGTGGGCTACGGCGCCGCGCCCGACGCCGGCAAGCCGGGTCGACGCGCCCGCCGCGGCGCGGGCCCGTCCGCCGCGGTCGAGTCGGCCCCCGTCGCCGGCCCCGAGGAGGCCCCCGACGCCCCGGGCGAGGCGCCGGCGCTCGCCGCGGACGCGGAGCCCATCGCCCCGGCTGTCGAGCGCGGCACGGGGGAGCGCCCCCGGTGCACCCCGCCGGTGCGCCTGTTCGCCAAGCGCAGCGGGGTCGACCTGACGTCCCTGACCGGCTCGGGGGTCGGCGGGGTGATCACCCGCGAGGACGTCGAGGCGTTCCTGCGGGCCGCCCAGCCTGCGGCCGCCGAGCCCGCGGCCGCGTCGTCCGCGCCGTCGGCCGCTGGCGATGCGACCGGCTCCGTGCGCACCCTGGGCGGGCGTCCCCGCGAGGTGGACGTCCCCGTCAAGGGCGTGCGCAAGGCGACCGCGGCGGCCATGGTGCAGTCGGCGTTCACCGCGCCGCACGTCACCGAGTTCCTCCAGGTGGACGTGACCGAGACGCTCGAGCTGCTGGCCGAGCTCAAGGCCGACCGCGCGTTCCGCGACGTCAAGCTCACCCCCATGACGCTCACCGCCCGAGCCTGCCTGCTGGCCATGGAGCGCACCCCGGACGTCAACGCGCGCTGGGACGAGGCGCGCGGCGTGATCGTGCAGCAGAACGCCGTGAACCTCGGCTTCGCCGCCGCGACGCCCCGCGGGCTCATGGTGCCCAACGTCAAGGACGCCCAGGCCATGGACCTCAGGGCCCTGGGCCAGGCGATCGCCGGGCTGACGTCGACGGCGCGCGAGGGCGCGCTGGGTCCGGCCGAGCTGACGGGCGGCACGTTCACCATCACCAACGTCGGCGTGTTCGGCGTGGACACCGGCACCCCCATCATCAACCCGGGGGAGGCGGCCATCCTGTGCCTCGGCGCCGTGCGCCGCATGCCGTGGGAGCACCGCGGGGAGATCGCGCTGCGCGACGTCGTCACGCTCTCGCTCTCCTTCGACCACCGCCTCGTGGACGGCGAGCAGGGCTCGCGCTTCCTCGCCGACGTCGGTGCGATGCTGCGCCGGCCCGGGATGACCCTGGCGATGGTCTGATGCTCAGGCGTGGGCCGCGACGGCGGCCCACGCCATCGCGATCAGGGTCGCCCGACGCGCGGCCCGGTCCGCGGGCGTGCGGCGCACGGAGCGCGGCGTCGAGTTGAGCAGCCCGAGGACCGCCTGGGACCGGAAGACCGCCGCGGCGGCGTCGTCGTCGGGGTGCAGCGCGGTGAGCTGCCGCGCCCACACGTCGATGTAGGCGCGCTGCGTGGCCGTGACCTCGGCGCGCTCGGCGGCGGGCAGCGCCCGCAGGTCCCGGTCCTGCACGCGGATCACGTCCCGGTTCTCCAGGGCGAAGTCGGCGTGGAAGGCGATGAGCGCGCGCAGCACGGGCTCGCCCGGGGCCTGCGTGCCCTCCGTGGCGAGCGCGCCCGCCAGGAGGTCGCGGCTGGCCGTCTCCAGGATCTCCCGGAGCACGGCCGCCTTGTTCGCGAAGTGCCGGTAGACGGCGGGCCCGCTGATCCCGCATGCCGCGCCGATGTCCTCGAGGCGCACCGCGTCGAACCCGCTCGCCGCGAACAGTCGGGCGGCCGCGGCCAACAGGTCCGCCCGGCGCCGAGCCTTCGCGGCCAGACGGGCCGTGGGGGCGGGTGTGTCGGCGCGGGGCGGGGCCGCGCCCGGGGTCTCGGCGGAGGGTGCTGCGGAGGGCATGCCTGCCACTCTAGGGCGGGCCCGACGGGGCCGTGACGGCGTTTGCGCCCGTGATCCTGATCACTACACTGGGAGCAGGTTCAGTTAGTGATCATTCACTGGAAGGGGTCTCATGACCGCCGGTCCCACCGCGGAGGCATCCGCCGCGCCCGCCAGCGCCGCCGAGCGCCACGCCGCCGGCCATGCCCGCCTCGAGGCGGAGCTCGCCGAGCTCGTCGCCCGCACCGCGCTCGGCGGCTCCGAGTCCGCCCGCGCGCGGCACACCGGCCGCGGCAAGCTCCTGGTGCGGGACCGCATCGACGCGCTCCTCGACGAGGGCTCGCCGTTCCTCGAGATCGCCGCGCTCGCCGCGCACGGCGTGTACGGCGAGGACAGCCCGGCCGCCGCCGGCGTCGTGGCGGGCATCGGCCTGGTCCACGGCCGCGCCGTGATGGTGGTGGGCAACGACGCCACCGTGAAGGGCGGCACCTACTACCCGCTGACCGTGAAGAAGCACCTGCGTGCCCAGGAGATCGCCCTCGAGAACCACCTGCCCTGCCTCTACCTCGTGGACTCGGGCGGCGCGTTCCTGCCGAAGCAGGACGAGGTGTTCCCGGACCGGGAGCACTTCGGCCGGATCTTCCGCAACCAGGCACTGCTCTCCTCGCGCCGGATCCCGCAGCTCGCGGCCGTGTGCGGCTCCTCCACCGCGGGCGGCGCGTACGTGCCCGCCATGTGCGACGAGACCGTGATCGTCCGCGAGCAGGGCACCATCTTCCTCGGAGGCCCGCCCCTCGTGAAGGCCGCGATCGGCGAGGACGTCACCCCCGAGGACCTCGGCGGCGGGCGCCTGCACGCCGAGCGCTCGGGCGTGGCGGACCACCTGGCCGACGACGACGTCCACGCCATGCAGCTGCTGCGGGACATCGTGGCCACCCTGCCCGCGCCGGCCCGCCCCGCGTGGGAGGTGCACCCCTCCCTCGAGCCCGCGAAGGACCCGGGGGAGCTGACCTCCGTGGTGCCGGTGGACGTCAACGCCCCGTACGACGTGCACGAGGTGATCGACCGCCTCGTGGACGCCGACTCGGTGCACGAGTTCAAGCCGCTCTACGGCACCACGCTCGTCACCGCCTTCGCTCGCATCGACGGCCACCCCGTGGGCATCCTGGCCAACAACGGCATCCTCTTCGGCGACTCGGCCCGCAAGGGCGCGCACTTCATCGAGCTGTGCGACCAGCGCGGCATCCCGCTGCTGTTCCTCCAGAACATCTCCGGCTTCATGGTGGGCCGGGACGCGGAGGCCGGCGGCATCGCCCGCGACGGCGCGAAGATGGTCACCGCCGTCGCCACGTGTCGCGTGCCCAAGCTGACCGTGGTGATCGGCGGCTCGTTCGGCGCCGGCAACTACGCGATGTGCGGCCGCGCCTACTCCCCGCGGTTCCTCTGGATGTGGCCCAACGCCCGCATCTCCGTGATGGGCGGGCCGCAGGCCTCCGCCGTGCTGACCCAGGTCAAGCAGGACCAGCGCGCCGCGAAGGGGGAGGAGCCGATGACCGCCGAGGAGGTCGAGGCCTTCCAGGCCCCCGTGCGGCAGCAGTACGACGAGCAGGGCAGCCCCCTCTACTCCACGGCCCGCCTGTGGGACGACGGCATCATCACCCCCGGCCAGACCCGCCGCGTGCTCGCCATGGCCCTCGACGTCATCTCCCGTGCCCCCCTGCCGGACGCCCGCTTCGGCCTCTTCCGGATGTGAGCCTGACCATGACCCAGACCCCCGCCGAGGGCCCCGCCCTCTTCGACACCGTCCTCGTGGCCAACCGCGGCGAGATCGCCGTGCGCGTGATCCGCACCCTGCGCCGCCTCGGCATCCGCTCCGTGGCGGTGTTCTCCGACGCCGACGCCGGCGCCCGCCACGTGCGCGAGGCGGACCTCGCCGTCCGCCTCGGCCCGGCCCCCGCCCGCGAGTCCTACCTGGACGTGGACGCGGTGGTGGCGGCCGCCGTCCGGACCGGGGCGCAGGCCGTGCACCCCGGCTACGGGTTCCTCTCCGAGAACGCGGACTTCGCCCGGGCGCTCGAGGCGGCCGGCGTCGTCTTCGTGGGCCCGCCCGTGGCGTCGCTGGACGCGATGGCGGACAAGATCCGCGCCAAGGAGACCGTCTCGGCGCGGGACGTGCCGGTGGTGCCGGGCATCGCCGACCCCACGCTCACCGACGATCAGATCGTGGCCGAGGCGCAGCGCGTCGGCTTCCCGCTGCTGATCAAGCCCTCCGCGGGCGGCGGCGGCAAGGGGATGGTGGCCGTGCACGCCGCGGACGAGCTGCCGGCCGCGCTGGCCTCCGCCCGCCGCACCGCGCGCTCCGCGTTCGGGAACGACACCCTCCTGCTCGAGCGGCTCATCACCGCCCCGCGGCACATCGAGGTGCAGGTCTTCGCGGACACCCACGGGCGCACCGTGCACCTGGGGGAGCGGGAGTGCTCCCTGCAGCGCCGCCACCAGAAGGTGATCGAGGAGGCGCCCGCGCCCCTGCTCACCGGCCTGGCGCACGGCGCCGAGCTGCGCGCCCGTCTCGGCAGGGCCGCCGTGGACGCCGCGGAGTCCGTGGGCTACGTGGGGGCCGGCACCGTGGAGTTCCTCGTCTCGGACGAGGACCCGGACGAGTTCTTCTTCATGGAGATGAACACCCGTCTGCAGGTGGAGCACCCCGTGTCCGAGGAGGTCGTGCGGGTGCGCGGCGAGCGCGTGGACTTCGTGGAGCTGCAGCTGTGGATCGCCGCCGGACAGGACCTGGGCTTCGGCCAGGAGGACGTCACCCTGGAGGGGGCGGCCGCCGAGGCCCGCGTCTACGCCGAGGACCCCGCGCACGGGTTCCTCCCCGCCGCCGGGCCCGTGCTGCTGTGGGAGCCGCCGCGGGGGGAGGGGGTCCGCGTGGACACCCTGCTCTTCCCGCCGGACTCCGAGGACGACGCCCCCGGCCGGTCCGAGGGCCCGGACCAGCCCGAGGTCACCGGTCACTACGACCCCATGGTCGCCAAGGTGATCGCCTCCGGCGCGGACCGCCCCCAGGCACTGGACCGCCTCGAGGCGGCGCTCGCGGAGTCGGTGCTGTTCGGGGTCACGAGCAACCTGGCGTGGCTGCGGGACCTCGTGGCGCGCGACGACGTCCGGGCCGGCCGCCTGAGGACCTCCCTGATCGACGAGGCACCGGCATGGGAGGCCCCCGCCCCCCGCGCGGAGGTCTGGGACGCGGCCGGCGCCGCCTTCGCCCCGGAGGCCCTCACCTCCGCGCTGACGGTCCAGGGGATCGACGAGGCGACCCTGGCCGCGTCCGGTCTGCGGGTGCAGCCGGCCGGCGCCTGGCACCGCCAGGACGCCTGGCGCGCCGCGGGCGCCCCCGCCCCCGCGCTGCCTCTGCGCTGGGAGGACCTCTGCGTGCTGTGGCGCGGGCCCGGGTCGGTGGCCCCGGAGGACGGGCCGTCCGCGCAGGACGGGGCGGAGCCCGGGCACGCGGGCGGTCGATCTCTGCGCCACCCCGCGGACCCGGACGCCGCGTGGGTCCACTCCGGCGGGCACACCTGGCGAATCGAGCGGCTGGGCCGCGCCGAGCGCGTGGCGGCGTCGCGCGCCGCGGCCGCCGCGCGTCGTGCCCCCGCCGGCGGCGGTTCCCCGGAGGCCCGGGCTCCCATGCCGGGCACCGTCGTCGCGGTGTCCGTGTCCACCGGCGAGCACGTCGAGGCCGGCGCCGAGCTGGCCGTCCTCGAGGCCATGAAGATGGAGCACCCCGTCACCGCGGGCGTCGCCGGCGTCGTCACCGTCCACGTCCGTCCCGGCGAGTCCGTGCCCGCGCGCGGGCTGGTCGCCACCGTCACCCCTCACACCCCCGGCACCGCCGATGTGCCCACCACCTCTGGAGAGTCCGCATGAGCACCAAGCACCGCACCCTGCCCGCCCTCGAGGAGGACTACCAGGTCCTCTCCGACACCGTCCGCGAGTTCGCGGACGAGGTCGTGGCCCCCGTCTCCGCCGAGCTCGACGCCCGGCACGAGTTCCCGTACGAGATCGTGAAGCAGATGGGCGAGATGGGCCTGTTCGGCCTGCCCTTCCCCGAGGAGTTCGGCGGCATGGGCGGCGACTACTTCGCCCTCGCCCTCGCGCTCGAGCAGCTCGGCCGCGTCAACCAGTCGGTGGCCATCACCCTCGAGGCGGGCGTCTCCCTCGGCGCGATGCCGCTGCTGAAGTTCGGCACCCAGGAGCAGAAGGAGCGCTGGCTGCCCAGCCTCGTGGCGGGCGAGAACCTGGCCGGCTTCGGCCTCACCGAGCCCGGCGCGGGCTCCGACGCCGGCGGCACCCAGACCACCGCGGTGCTCGAGGACGGCATGTGGCGCATCAACGGCGCCAAGGAGTTCATCACCAACTCCGGCACGGACATCACGAGCCTCGTCACCGTCACCGCGGTGACCGGCACGGTGGAGGGCAAGACCGGCCCCGACGGCCGCCCCGCGAAGGAGATCTCCACGATCCTCGTGCCCGCCGGCACCGAGGGCTTCACCGTGGCCAAGCCGTACGACAAGGTCGGCTGGAACTCCTCCGACACCCACGCCCTGCACTTCACCGACGTGCGCGTCCCCGAGGAGAACCTGCTCGGCACCCGCGGCCGCGGCTTCGCGAACTTCCTCGAGATCCTCGACGAGGGCCGCATCGCCATCGCCGCGCTCGCCACGGGTGTGGCCCAGGGCTGCGTCGACGAGTCGGTCGCCTACGCGAAGCAGCGCACCTCGTTCGGCCAGAGGATCGGCACGTTCCAGGCCGTCTCCTTCAAGATCGCCCGCATGCAGGCCCGCGCCCACGCCGCGCGCCTGGCCTACTACGAGGCGGCGCAGAAGATGCTGGCCGGCAAGCCGTTCAAGACCGAGGCCGCCATGGCGAAGATGATCGCCGGCGAGGCGGCCATGGACAACGCCCGCGACGCCACCCAGGTGTTCGGCGGCTACGGCTTCATGAACGAGACCCTCGTGGCCCGCCACTACCGCGACTCCAAGATCCTCGAGGTCGGCGAGGGCACCACCGAGGTGCAGCTCATGCTGATCGCGCGCGACCTGGGGCTGTGACGGTGGCGGAGACCCCCACGCCGGGCGCGGAGAACACAGGGCCCGAGGTCATCGAGCAGCGCGGGCGCTACGCGGACGAGCTCGCGGTGGGCCAGGTGTACCTGCACCGGCCCGGCCGCACGCTCACGGAGGCGGACAACGTCCTCTTCACCACGCTGACGATGAACCCGCAGGCGCTGCACCTGGACCACGCGTACGCGGCCGCGCAGCCCTTCGGGAAGCCGCTCGTGAACTCCATGCTCACGCTGTCCACGCTCGTGGGCCTCGCCGTCGGGCAGACGACGCAGGGCACGCTCGTGGCGCAGCTCGGGCTGGGGGAGATCGCCTTCCCGCACCCCGTGTTCCACGGGGACACCCTCTACGGGCGCTCGGAGGTCACCGCGGTCCGGGAGTCCTCCTCGCGACCGGGCCAGCGCATCGTCACCTTCCAGATGACGGGGGAGAACCAGCACGGCGACGTCGTCGTGCGGGCCCAGCGCACCTGCCTCATGTGGACGGCGTCGGCCCACGCCGAGGCGAAGGCGAAGCAGGGCTCCATGGAGACCCGGGCATGAGCACCCCCACGGCGGCCGGGCCCCTGGCCCTCGGCCCGGCCGTGATGTTCACGCCGGCGGACCGACCCGAGCGCTTCGCCAAGGCCCTCGACCGCGCCGACGCGGTGATCCTCGACCTCGAGGACGCCGTCACGCCGGCCTCCCGCCCGGCCGCCCGCGACGCCGTGCGAGCTGCCTGGGAAGGCCGGGCCACGGGCGGCACGGACGGCGGACCGCTCGCCGCGGACCGCGTCGTCGTGCGCGTGAACCCGGCGGGCACGCCGGACCACGCCGCGGACCTGGCGATGCTCACGGAGACCGGGTGGCGCACGCTCATGCTCGCCAAGGCGGAGTCCGCCGCGCAGGTGGACGGCCTCGTGGCGGCGCTGGGGGAGGACGTGCGCGTCGTGGCCCTGTGCGAGACCGCGGCGGGCATCCTCGCCGCGCCCGCCCTCGCGGCGCACCCCCACGTGGGCGCGCTGATGTGGGGCGCGGAGGACCTCGTGGCGTCCATGGGCGGCACGTCCTCGCGCACGGCCGACGGCGCCTACCGCCCCGTCGTCCGGCACGCACGAGCGACCGTGCTGCTCGCCGCCGCCGCCCACGGCACGGCGGCGTGGGACGCGGTGTTCCTCGACCTGCAGGATCACGCGGGCCTCGCCGCGGAGGCCGAGGACGCCGTCGCGCTCGGGTGCGCGGCCACCGTGTGCCTCCACCCGGCGCAGGCCCCCGTGGTGCGTGAGGCCTACGCCCCGAGCGAGGAGGCGGTGGCCCGGGCCCGACGCGTGCTCGCGGCGGCCGAGGGGGCGCACGGCGCCTTCGAGCTGGACGGCACCATGGTGGACGAGGTGGTGCTCGCCCAGGCCCGGCTGACCCTCGGGCGGGTGCCGGCGGGGGACTGAACGGCTGTATACAGGAGGGGCGCCGCGGGAGGCATTCCGCGGCGCCGTCGCGTTCCAGCCGGCCTCAGTCCGCGCCGAGCTCCATGACGAGCTCGGTGATGACGGCGGCGCGGGCATTGGAGAAGACCTTCTCCTCGCCCACCACCTCGAACCCCCGGCGGGAGAGGACCCTGACGGTGCCCGCGTTGTCCTCGGCCACGTGGGCCCGCACGGGGCGGTGCGGGTACCCGCGCAGGAACTCGTCCACGGCCGAGGTGGTCAGCCCGAGGCCCCAGAACTCCTGCGCCGTCCAGAAGGAGAGCTCGGCGGCGTCGTCCTGCTCGGAGCAGATCAGCGCGCCCACGGCGCGGCCCTCGTGCTCGATGGTGTGCACCTGGACGCGGGGGTCGCGCAGCAGGGTGCCCCAGTGATGGTCGAAGACCCCGCGGTCGGCAGGGCTGCGGGGGGCGATTCCGGACATCTGGTTCGCGTCCTCGTCCTGCTGGTGCACGAAGAACTCGTCCAGGTCCTCGGGGCGGACGTCACGAAGGGGCACGGCGGTGGACCTCTCGGGTGAGCGGGCGGGCGGCGGCGGCCGCCCGCAGTCTTTCGGCAACGCTATCACCGGGGGACTGGCAGGGGCCGTCGTCACAATCGGTCACGCACTGGCGTATGTATACAAAGTGGTTGACGCGCGGAGCATTCGCGGGAGAGGATGTGAGCGTCATCACACACCGCTCCGCCCGCTCCGCGGCCGGACGCCCGCCCCCTGAGGGAGCACCCATGTCACCCCACTCCGTCGCGCCACCGGCGCCGACCCCCGAGCAGTTCCGCGCGGCCCAGCAGTCCGAGGAGTTCACGGAGCTGCGCCGCACGTACCGCTCGTTCGCGTTCCCCATGACGGTCGCGTTCTTCGTCTGGTACCTGCTGTTCGTCATCCTGGGGGCGTTCTTCCCGCAGGTCATGGCCATCCGCCTCCACGACAACATCACGCTGGGCCTGGTCCTCGGCCTGCTGCAGTTCGTCACCACGTTCGCCATCACGGCGGCGTACGTCCGCTTCGCCAACCGCACCCTCGACCCGCGCTCCACGGCGCTGCGCGAGCGCCTCGAGCGCGAGGCGGGCTCCCACGCGGCCGACCCCACGGAGGAGATCCGATGAGCACCCTCGCCCCCCTCCTGGCCGCGGAGGCCGTCGGCAACCCGATGGTCAACATCGGCATCTTCGCGGCGTTCGTCGTCGTCACCCTCGTCGTCGTGATCCGGGCCTCCAAGACCTCGGGCTCCTCGGCGGACTTCTACGCGGGAGGCCGAGGCTTCTCCGGCACCCAGAACGGCACCGCCATCGCGGGCGACTATCTCTCGGCGGCCTCGTTCCTCGGCATCGTCGGCGCGATCGCCCTCTACGGCTACGACGGCTTCCTGTACTCGATCGGCTTCCTCGTGGCGTGGCTCGTCGCCCTGCTCCTCGTGGCGGAGCTGCTGCGCAACACAGGCAAGTTCACGATGGCCGACGTGCTCTCGTTCCGCCTGCGCCAGAAGCCGGTGCGCATCGCCGCCGCCTTCGGCACCATGGCCGTCTGCCTCTTCTACCTCCTGGCCCAGATGGCCGGCGCGGGCGGCCTCGTCGCCCTGCTGCTCAACATCACGGACAGGGGCGGCCAGGCGCTCGTGATCGTGATCGTGGGCGTGCTCATGATCGCCTATGTCCTCATCGGCGGCATGAAGGGCACCACCTACGTCCAGATCATCAAGGCGATCCTGCTCATCCTCGGCGCGGGCGTCATGACCGTGTGGGCGCTCGCCCTCTTCGGCTTCGACTTCAACGCGATGCTCGGCCGGGCCGTCGAGCTCAACCCCAAGGGCGAGGCCATCCTCGAGCCGGGCCTGCAGTACGGCAAGGACTTCACCACGCGCCTGGACTTCGTCTCCCTGGGCCTCGCGCTCGTCCTCGGCACCGCCGGCCTGCCGCACGTCCTGATGCGCTTCTACACCGTGCCCACGGCCAAGGAGGCCCGCAAGTCGGTGGTGTGGGCGATCGTGCTCATCGGCGCCTTCTACCTCTTCACCCTGGTGCTGGGCTACGGCGCCGGTGCACTGATCGGCCCCGAGCGCATCCTCGCCGCTCCCGGCGGCGTGAACTCGGCGGCCCCGCTGCTGGCGTTCGAGCTCGGCGGGTCGATCCTGCTCGGGCTGATCTCGGCGGTCGCCTTCGCGACGATCCTCGCGGTCGTCGCCGGCCTCGCCCTCACGGCGGCGGCGTCCTTCACGCACGACGTGTGGGGCCCCGTGATCGCGAAGAAGCCCCTGTCCTCGGAGGATGAGGTGCGCATCGGCAAGATCACCGTGGTGGTCATCGGCATCCTCGCCATCCTCGGCGGCATCGGCGCCCAGGGCCAGAACGTCGCGTTCCTCGTGGCGCTCGCCTTCGCCGTGGCCGCATCGGCGAACCTCCCGACCATCCTGTACTCCCTGTTCTGGAAGGGCTTCACCACGCGCGGCGCCCTCTGGTCCATGTACGGCGGCCTGCTCTCCGCGATCGTCCTGATCGTGTTCTCCCCGGTCATGTCCGGCAACCCGGCCGCCATGATCCCGAGCGCGGACTTCGTGCTCTTCCCGCTGAAGAACCCGGGCGTCGTCTCGATCCCGCTGGCCTTCTTCCTCGGCTGGCTCGGCTCCGTGACGTCCTCGCGCGCCGAGGACCCGGGCAAGCAGGCCGAGATGGAGGTCCGCTCCCTCACCGGCATCGGCGCCGAGAAGGCCGTGAGCCACTGACGCCGCGGGCATCCGCCCACCCCTGACGACGGCGGGGCCGCACCCTCACGGGTGCGGTCCCGCCGTCGTCGTCCCCGGCATCCCGGCACTCCACCGTCCCGCCCTCCTCCCAGCCGCCGCTGGCATGATGGCCCGGTGACCCACGGATCCCTCGCCGACTACACCCTCCCGGCCCCCGGCGTCCGCGCCGACGACCCCTCCGGCGGAGGCGACGGCGCCCCCCGCCGCGTCGCCCTCCTCGGCTCGACCGGCTCGATCGGGACCCAGGGCCTGGACGTCATCGAGCAGGACCCCGAGCGGTTCCGGGCCGTCGCGCTCGCGGGCGGCTCCAACACCGCCCTCCTGGCCGAGCAGGCCGTCCGCCACGGCGTCGAGGCGGTGGGCTCCGCCACGGCGGGCGCGGAGGAGCTGCGCGCGGCGATCGCGGCGGCCGCCGCACGCCTCGGCCGCCCGGCTCCCGCCGCCGAGCTCTTCACGGGCCCCGAGGCGGCCACCCGCATCGCGGCCTGGACCGGCGCGGACACCGTGCTCAACGGCATCACCGGCTCGATCGGCCTGCGCCCCACGCTCGCGGCCCTCGAGGCGGGCCACCGCCTCGCCCTGGCGAACAAGGAGTCGCTCATCGTGGGGGGCGCGCTCGTCAAGGCCGCCGCGGCGCCCGGCCAGCTCGTCCCCGTGGACTCCGAGCACTCCGCGCTGGCCCAGGCGCTCCGCGGCGGCACGGCGGACGAGGTCGCCCGCCTGGTCCTGACCGCCTCGGGCGGTCCGTTCCGGGGCTGCACCCGGGAGCAGCTGCGCGCGGTCACGCCCGCGCAGGCCCTCGCCCACCCCACGTGGGACATGGGCCGCGTGGTCACCACCAACTCCGCCTCGCTCGTGAACAAGGCCCTCGAGGTGATCGAGGCGCACCTGCTCTTCGACGTCGCCCTGGACCGCATCGACGTCGTGGTCCACCCGCAGTCCGTCGTGCACTCCATGGTGGAGTTCACGGACGGCTCCACCCTCGCCCAGGCCTCCCCGCCGGACATGCGCCTGCCGATCGCCCTCGGCCTCGGCTGGCCGCGCCGCGTGCCCGGAGCCGTGGGCGGATGCGACTGGACCCGCGCCGCGACCTGGACCTTCGAGCCCCTCGACGAGGAGGTGTTCCCCGCGGTGCGCCTCGCGAAGGAGGCCGCGGCCGCCTCGCCGACGCACATGGCCGTGTTCAACGCCGCCAACGAGGAGGCCGTCGACGCCTTCCATGAGGGGTGCCTCTCCTTCGACGGCATCCTGGAGACGGTCCGCGCCGTCCTCGGCGACTACGCCCCCGAGCGCGTCCTCGACGCCGCCGGCCACGGCCACGCGCCGGGAGACCTCAGCGTCGACGCCGTCCTGGCCGTCGAGGGCTGGGCCCGCGCCGCGGCCCGGGGCCGGTGGGCGCGGGCATGAGCGCCGCCTGGTTCGTGCTCGGCGTCCTCGCCGTCGCCCTGGGCCTGGCCCTCTCGATCGCGCTGCACGAAGTGGGCCACCTCGTGCCCGCCAAGGTCTTCGGCGTCCGCGTGACGCGCTACATGATCGGCTTCGGCCCCACGGTCGCCTCGTGGCGGCGCGGGGAGACCGAGTACGGGATCAAGGTGCTCCCGCTCGGCGGCTACGTCTCCATGGTGGGCATGCTCCCACCGCCGCGTGCGGGGCAGGCGCCCCGCGCGTCCTCCACGGGGCTCTTCCGCCAGTTCGGGCGCCTGGCCGACGACGCACGGGCCCAGGCCGCCGAGGAGCTGCGGCCCGGGGACGAGGGGCGCACCTTCATCTCGCTGCCGGTCTGGAAGCGGATCGTCATCATGCTCGGCGGCCCGGCCATGAACCTGTTGATCGCGCTCGCCCTGACCGCCCTGCTCGTCACCACGGTGGGCACCGCGCAGCCCAGCACGACGGCGGCGGAGGTCTTCCGCTGCGTCGTCCCCGCGCAGGAGCAGCAGGCGCGCGCCGCCGCGGGCGAGACCGAGGAGTGCCGGCCCGGGGACCCCGTGGCGCCGGCCCACGAGGCAGGCATGCTGCCCGGAGACACCGTCGTCGCCTTCGACGGCGTCCCCGTCGAGGACTGGGACGCGTTCGCCGCTGCCATCCGCGAGCGCGCCGGCCGGCCCACCGCGATCGCGTGGGAGCGGGACGGGCGGCGCATCGAGTCCACGATCACCCCGCGGCTGACGGAGCGGCCGGTGACGGACGCCGTCGGGCAGCCGGAGCGCGCCCCGGACGGCACCGCCCGCACCCAGCAGGTGGGCTTCATCGGCATGGGGGCGCAGACCGAGACCGTGACGGGGACGCCGCTGGACGCGGTGGGCCTGGTGGGCACGCAGATCCGCGGCGTCGCGGACGTGGTCCTCGTGCTGCCCCAGCGGCTGTGGGACACCGCCGTCGCGGTGCTCACCCCGGCCGAGCGCGATCCGAACGGCCCCATGTCCGTCGTCGGGGTCGGGCGGATCGCGGGGGAGGCGGCGGCGCTGGACGAGGTCTCGTTCGGGGACAAGGCCGCGATGGTGCTCTCGCTCGTGGCGGGGGTGAACGTCGCCCTGCTGGTGTTCAACCTGATCCCCCTGCTGCCGCTGGACGGCGGGCACGTGGCGGGCGCGCTCTACGAGGCGCTGCGCCGCGGCGGGGCCCGCCTGCGGGGGCGACCGGACCCCGGGCCGTTCGACCTCGCCGCGCTGATGCCCCTGACGTACGTGGTGGCCGGGGCCATGCTGGCCATGGGCCTGCTGCTGATCGTGGCGGACCTCGTGGAGCCCGTGCGGCTCTTCTGACGGGCGGACGGCCCGGAAGGTCACAGTCCGGGCACGAAGCCGCGGCGCCGCCCGGCCCGCCCGGCCTGCCCGGAGGGCGTCCCCTAGGATCGTTGCTGTGAATGCCTCTCGTGACGCCTTCCCGTTTCCGAGCGTCCTGACGCGCCGCGCCACCCTCCTCGGTCTCGGCTCCCTCGCGGCGGGCCTGGCCGGTTGCTCGGCACCCGCCTCCCAGGAGGCGGCCAGCTCGTCGGCGCCCCCCGCCTCGGCCTCGGCCTCGGAGTCCGCCGCGGACTCGTCCTCGGCCACGCCCACCCCGTCCGGCGAGCTGCCCGGCGGCGGTCGGGAGATCTTCCCGGCCCGCCGGTTCGTCGCCCTGTACGGCACTCCCGGCACCGGTGCCCTCGGCGTCCTGGGCGAGCAGGACCTCCCCGCGTCCATCGAGCGCGTGCGGGCGCTCGCGAAGACCTACGAGCCGTTCTCGGAGGAGCCGATCCAGCCGGCGTTCGAGATGATCGCCACGGTGGCCTCGGCGGACGCGGGCCCCGACGGCGCGTACTCCCGGCCCGTCAAGCGCGACCGCCTCGAGGAGTGGGTGGACGGCGCCGGCGAGGCCGGCATCCACGTCATCCTGGACCTGCAGACCGGCTTCGAGGACTTCCCCACCCAGGCGAAGCGCATCGAGGACCTGCTCAAGCGGCCCCACGTCGGCCTCGCCCTGGACCCGGAGTGGCGGCTGCGTCCGGGACAGAAGCACATGCGGGACATCGGCCAGGTGACGGCCGCCGAGATCAACGAGACCAGCGCGTGGCTCTCGGACCTCGTGGCCTCCGAGGGGCTCCCCGAGAAGCTGTTCGTCCTGCATCAGTTCCGCTCGGCCATGATCGAGCAGCGGTCGGAGATCGTGGCCCGCGAGGGCCTGGCCTTCCTGCTCCACGCGGACGGGCACGGCACCCACCGGCTCAAGAAGGAGACGTACAGCATCCTCCGCAAGAACCTCCCGGACCATATCCGCATGGCCTGGAAGAACTTCTACGACGAGGACAAGCCGATGATGACCCCGGAGCAGACCATGGCCAACGACCCCAAGCCCTGGCTCGTCTCCTTCCAGTGATCCCCGGCCGTCCTCACCGCCCCCGCCGGGCCCCGGTGCCGCCGTGCACCGGGGCCTAGGATGGGACGGATGAAGCGACGGCCTCTCGCCGCCGACCCGAGAACCGTGAGGAGCGCTGCCGTGCCCGTCAGCCTTGGAATGCCGTCCGCCCCGCCGCCCGTGCTGGCCCCGCGCCGGCCGACCCGGCAGATCCGGGTGGGCTCCGTGGGGGTGGGCTCGAAGCACCAGGTCTCGGTGCAGTCCATGACCACCACCAAGACCCACGACATCGGCGCCACCCTGCAGCAGATCGCGGAGCTCACCGCTGCCGGCTGCGACATCGTGCGCGTGGCCTGCCCCACGGACAAGGACGCGGACGCGCTGAAGGTCATCGCGCGGCAGTCCACGATCCCCGTGATCGCGGACATCCACTTCCAGCCGAAGTACGTGTTCGCCGCGATCGAGGCCGGCTGCGGCGCCGTGCGCGTGAATCCGGGCAACATCCGCAAGTTCGACGACCAGGTCAAGGAGATCGCCCAGGCGGCCGCCGAGCACGGCACCTCCCTGCGCATCGGCGTCAACGCCGGCTCCCTCGACCCCCGCCTGATCCAGAAGCACGGCAAGGCCACGCCGGAGGCCCTCGTGGAGTCCGCCGTGTGGGAGGCGTCCCTCTTCGAGGAGCACGGATTCAAGGACTTCAAGATCTCCGTGAAGCACAACGACCCGGTGATCATGGCCCGCGCGTACGAGCTCCTCGCGGAGGAGGGCGACTGGCCCCTGCACCTCGGCGTGACCGAGGCCGGCCCCGCCTTCCAGGGCACCATCAAGTCGGCCACCGCGTTCGGCTACCTGCTGGGCAAGGGCATCGGCGACACCATCCGCGTGTCCCTCTCCGCCCCGCCCGTCGAGGAGATCAAGGTCGGCCTGCAGATCCTGCAGTCGCTCAACCTCCGCGAGCGCAGGCTCGAGATCGTCTCCTGCCCCTCGTGCGGCCGCGCCCAGGTGGACGTGTACACGCTCGCCGAGGAGGTCACCGAAGGCCTCAAGGACGTCACCGTCCCGCTGCGCGTGGCCGTCATGGGCTGCGTCGTCAACGGCCCGGGCGAGGCCCGGGAGGCCGACCTCGGCGTGGCCTCGGGCAACGGCAAGGGCCAGATCTTCGTCAAGGGCGAGGTCATTCGGACCGTGCCCGAGGACCAGATCGTGGACACCCTCATCGAGGAGGCCCGCCGGATCGCCGCGGAGATGGGCCACGAGGAGGGCTCCGGTGACCAGGCTGCCGCCGGTGCCCCCGTGGTCTCCGTCCACTGACGCTGCCGTCCGCCAGGCCTCGCAGGGGCGGGTCCGCCTTCTGACCGACGCCGACACCCCCGCACTCGCGGCCCTCGCGCGCCGCGACCCGGTGGCGAACGTCTTCGTCGAGTCCCTGCTCGAGGCCGGTCGCCGGGCGGGCCCGCGCGGGGGAGCGGGCGGCACCCTCTTCCTGGGCGTCCCCGAGAACCCCGACGCCGCAGCCCCCGCCGGCGCGCTGCGCGCCGCCGCGTGGGTCGGCTCGAACGTGGTGCCGGTGGTGCCGCCCGGCCGCGCCGAGTCGACGGCGACCGACGACGACGCGGCCGCCCTCGCCGCGGCCGTCGTCGCCCTGCGGCGCCGCCTCGGATCCGTGTACGGCCCGGCCGCCGCGGTGCTGACGATCGGCCGCGCCCTGCGGACCGCCGGCCACCGGCCGCGCTCCGTGCGCGAGGAGCAGCCCCTCCTCGTGGCGGGGGAGCGGCCCGCCGTCGCGCCGCTCCCGGACGTGGTCCCGGCAGGGCCGCGGGACTATGACCGGGTGCTGCCGGCCAGCGCGGCCATGTTCGAGGAGGAGCTCGGCTTCTCCCCGTTCCTCGGCGGCGCGCAGCAGTACCGCGAGCGCGTGCGGGGGCTCATCGCGTCCGGCCGCGTGTTCATCGTCCCCGGAGACGCCCCGACGCCGGGCGTCCCGGCACCAGATGCCCCGACGCCGGGCGCCGGCGCCCGCCCCCCGCTGCGCTTCAAGGCGGACGTGGGCGTGCTCTCCTCCCGGTGCGCCCAGATCCAGGGGGTCTGGATGCACCCGGAGCACCGCGGGCGCGGGCTCGCGGCCGGGGCGATGGCCGCCGTCGTGGGGCTGGCACGGCGTCACGCGCCCGTGGTCAGCCTCTACGTGAACGCGTACAACACCGCCGCGCTGCGCACGTACGCGCGCGTCGGGTTCGAGCGCGTGGGCACGTTCGCCACGGTGCTCTACTGACGGGGGTGCGCGGGTCTGGTTCCGCGTCCGATCCGCCCCTGGGATGCACCGCCGGGTCGGCCGCGGATCCCTCGGCGGCGGACCTCCTGTGCCCGGGCACCGAGGACGCAGCCGGACGAGGCCGGGCCGGCCGCTAGGATCGACGTCGACGACGCCCCCGACGCACCGGCCGGCGTCCACCGACCCGTGCTCGCGCGCTGCCCCTGAAGGAGTCCTCCCATGCCTCTGCGCATGTCCACCCTGTTCCTGCGGACCCTGCGCGATGCCCCGGCCGACGCCGAGGTGGCGAGCCACCAGCTGCTCGTGCGGGCCGGAATGATCCGCCGCGCCGCCCCCGGCATCTACACGTGGCTGCCCCTGGGCCTGCGCGTGCTGCGCCGCGTGGAGGCGGTCGTGCGCGAGGAGATGGACGCCATCGGCGCCCAGGAGGTGCACTTCCCCGCGCTGCTGCCGCGCGAGCCCTACGAGGCCTCCGGCCGGTGGGAGGAGTACGGGGACGGCCTGTTCCGCCTCCAGGACCGCAAGGGTGCCGACTACCTGCTGGCCCCCACGCACGAGGAGATGTTCACCCTCCTCGTCAAGGACCTCTACTCGTCCTACAAGGACCTGCCGGCGTACCTGTACCAGATCCAGACGAAGTACCGGGACGAGGCCCGCCCGCGCGCCGGCCTGCTGCGCGGCCGCGAGTTCGTCATGAAGGACTCCTACTCCTTCACGGTGGACGACGCCGGCCTCGACGACGCCTACGAGGCCCACCGCGCCGCGTACCTGCGCATCTTCGAGCGGCTCGGCCTCGAGGTCGTGCCGGTGAAGGCCACCTCCGGCGCCATGGGCGGCTCCCGCTCCGAGGAGTTCCTGCACCCCACCGAGGTCGGCGAGGACACCTTCGTGGAGTCCGACGGCGGCTACCGCGCCAACGTCGAGGCCGTCACCACCGTGGCCCCCGAGCCCCTCGACGAGGCCGCGATGGCCGCGCTGCCGGCGGCCGAGGTCAAGGAGACCCCGGACTCCACGACCATCGCGGCGCTCGTGGACGTCGCCAACGACCTGGCCCCGCGGGCCGACCGCCCGTGGGAGGCCGCGGACACCCTCAAGTGCGTCGTGCTCACCGCCGTGGTCGACGGCGGCGAGCGCCGCCAGTTCGTCGTCGCCGTCCCCGGCGACCGAGAGGTCGACGTCAAGCGGCTCGAGGCGTCCGTCGGCCCGGCCCTCGGGGTCGTCGGGGAGCCCACGGTCGAGGCCGCCGCGGCCGAGGACCTCAAGCGCCACCCCGCCCTCGTCAAGGGCTACATCGGCCCGGCCGGGGCCGGCGAGATCGAGGGCACCCCCGTGCTCGGCGCGGAGGGCTCGGTGTCCGGCCTGCCCCTGTTCGTGGACCCGCGTGTCGCCCCCGGGACCGCCTGGGTGACCGGCGCCAACGCGGACCAGCGCCACGCCTTCGGCGTCGTCGCCGGCCGCGACTTCCGATGGGACGCGGTCCTCGAGGCCACCGTCGTGCGCGAGGGCGACGCCGCCCCGGACGGCTCCGGCCCGCTCCACTCCCGCCGCGGCATGGAGATGGGGCACATCTTCCAGCTGGGTCGCAAGTACGCCGAGGCCCTCGACCTGAAGGTCCTCGACGTCAACGGCAAGCAGGTCGTGGTGACCATGGGCTCCTACGGCATCGGCGTGACCCGCGCCGTCGCCGCGATCGCCGAGCGCTACCGCGACGACAAGGGCCTCGCGTGGCCGCGCGCGGTCGCCCCGGCCGACGTGCACGTGGTCGTGGCGACCAAGGGGGAGGACGGCGTCGCCGCCGCCCTGGACCTGGCCGAGGGCCTCGAGGCCCACGGTCTCACCGTGATCGTGGACGACCGCGCCAAGGTGAGCCCCGGCGTGAAGTTCAAGGACGCCGAGCTGATCGGCGTGCCGACCGCCGTGGTGATCGGCCGCGGCCTGGCCGACGGCGAGCTCGAGCTCAAGGACCGTGCCACGGGGGAGGCCCGCACCGTGCCGGTGGCCGACGCGGTCGCCGAGGTCGTGGCCGAGGTGCGTCACGGGCGCTGAGATGTTCGGCGCCGTCGAGCTGACGACGGGCCTGGTGCTGCTGCTCCTGGCCGCGGGCTTCGCCGCCGGCTGGGTGGACGCCGTCGTCGGCGGGGGCGGGCTGCTGCAGCTGCCCGTCATGCTGCTGGTGCCGGGACTCACGCCCGTGCAGGCCCTGGCCACCAACAAGCTGGGCTCCGTGTTCGGCACCGCGACGTCGGCGATCACCTACCGGCGCCGGCTCGGCTCGGACCTGCGCACGGCGCTGCCCATGGCCGCGCTGGCCTTCGCGACCTCCCTCGGCGGGGCGGTCGTGGCCACGCTGCTCCCCACGGGGGTGATCCGGCCCGTGATCCTCGCGGCGCTCGTGACGGTGTGGATCGTCACCGCGACCCGACCGCAGCTGGGCCGGGTCGCCGCCCTCAAGCACACGGGGGCGGCCCACCTGACGCGGGCCCTGGCCCTCGGCGGGGCGGTCGGATTCTACGACGGGATGATCGGGCCCGGCACGGGGACCTTCCTCATCCTGGGACTGGTGGCGCTGCTCGGACACGACTTCCTGCAAGCCTCGGCCCAGGCCAAGGTGGTCAACCTGGCCACCAACCTCGGCGCCCTGGCGTTCTTCCTGCCCGCGGGCCACGCGGTGCTCGGCCTGGGCCTCCTCCTCGGCGCGGCCAACCTCGCGGGCGGCTACGTGGGCGCGCGCATGGCGATCGCGCGGGGGACCGGGTTCATCCGGGTGGTCTTCCTCGCGGTCGTCTCCGCGCTGATCGTGAAGGTGGGCGCGGACACCCTGGCCCCGCTCGTGGGGTGAGGCGCCGACCGCGGCGGTACGCTGGCCCTGCCCGCCCCCGACCCCTCAGGAGCCCCGCATGGACCCGCAGGAGACCACCGACCGTCCCGAGAGCGCCGCGCTGACGGCGATGGTCGAGGACGCCGTGGCCGACGCCGGCGTCGTGGTGGAGGAGGTGCGCGTGGCCGGCGCCGCCGCCACCCCGACCGTGGAGGTCGTCCTGGACCGCGCCGCCGGACCCGAGGGCCTGAGCCTGGACGAGGTGGCCGCCCTGAGCGCCCGCGTCTCCGCCGCGCTGGACGCCGCCGGGGACGAGGTCCCGGGTGTGGGCGCCGGCGAGTACATGCTCGAGGTCACCACGGCCGGCGTCGATCGCCCGCTCACGCAGCCGCGCCACTTCGAGCGCAACGTGGGCCGCCTCGTGAGCGTGTCCGTGGACGGGGCCGAGCCGATCACCGCGCGCCTCACAGACGTCGGGGAGCACGACGTCGAGCTCGTCGTGGTCCGCCCCGGCGCCAAGAAGGGCATGCCCGCCAAGGAGCTGCCGGCCGAGCGGGTGGGGATGGACCGACTGGGGCCGGCCGTGGTGCAGGTAGAGTGGGGCACCGCCCGCGAGCCCGGTGAGTCCCCGGACCGGGCCGAGCACACGGCAGAGCACACGGAGGCATAAGTGGATATCGACATGAGCGCGCTGCGCATGCTGGTGGCCGAGCGGGACATCCCGCTGGACCGGCTCGTCCCCACCATCGAGCAGGCCCTGCTCATGGCGTACCAGCGGACCCCGGGCGCCCTGAAGCGCGCCCGCGCGGAGCTGGACCGCACGAGCGGCCACGTGACCATCTGGGCCACGGAGCTGGACGAGGAGGGCGCGGCCGTCGGCGAGTTCGACGACACCCCCAACGGCTTCGGCCGGGTCGCGGCGTCCACCGCACGCCAGGTCATCCTGCAGCGCCTGCGCGAGGCGGACGACGACAAGGTGCTGGGCGAGTTCAAGGAGAAGGAGGGAGAGCTCGTCTCCGGCGTCGTCCAGCAGGGCAACAACCGCCAGATGATCCAGGTGAACTTGGGCACCCTCGAGGCCGTGCTCCCGCCGCCCGAGCAGGTGCCGGGGGAGCAGTACCCCCATGGCCGCCGCCTGCGCACCTACGTGGTCTCCGCGAACCGCGGCAGCAAGGGCCCGTCCGTGACCGTCTCCCGCTCGCACCCGAACCTCGTGCGGCGCCTCTTCGAGCTCGAGGTCCCCGAGATCGCCGACGGCTCGGTGGAGATCACGGCCCTGGCCCGCGAGGCCGGCCACCGCACCAAGATGGCGGTCAAGGCCACCCGGGCGGGCATCAACGCCAAGGGCGCCGCGATCGGGGAGATGGGCTCGCGCGTGCGCGCCGTCATGACCGAGCTCGGCGACGAGAAGATCGACATCGTGGAGCACTCGGACGACCCGGCCGCGATGATCGCCCACGCCCTCTCGCCGGCCCAGACGGTCTCCGTGGAGATCGTGGACGCCGACCAGCACTCCGCGCGCGTGGTGGTCCCGCAGCACCAGCTCTCCCTCGCGATCGGCAAGGAGGGCCAGAACGCCCGCCTCGCCGCGAAGCTCACCGGCTGGCGCATCGACATCGTCGGCGACGGCGCCGCGGCGCAGGCGCCCGGGCACTGATGCCCGGGCCCGGGAGGAGATCCCGGCCGGGACGCGCTAGGATGGATGAGGTCCATTCTCGTTCCGACACCGTGTGAGGTGACCGCATGACGTCCCAGACGGTCGTGCGGACCTGCATCGGATGCCGGGCGAGGGCGGACCAGGAAGAGCTGGTGCGCGTGGCACTGGACCCCGCGACGGAACCCCCCACCGTCGTCTGGGACCGGAGTCGTCGACGTCCCGGACGCGGTGCCTGGGTGCACCCCGGGCCGGACTGCCTCCTCCTCGCCGTGCGCCGTCGGGCGTTCCACCGGGCCTTCAAGGCCGCCGTGGACGCCGACGGGCTCACACGCGAGGCGGGCGGTCCCGGCGAGGGATCCCCGAGCGCCGCGCGGACGCGGAACGCCGCACCGGCTGCAGACACGACAGATGAAGGCGGGTCAGAGATCTGATGCGTACCCGATGAGCACTGAAGCATGAGTGCCCAACGATGAACTTCACCCCCTGCTATCAGGCAGGCCGCGGCGCGCGCACCCTCGAGGTGTCCCGTGCGGCCTGGACAAACGTCAACGGTCTCGCGCCGCGCTGAATCGGAAGCCCCCCGGCTCCCCTGAAGGCCCGTGAGGCCAGAACAGGAGAACCGTGGCAAAGGTCCGCGTCCATGAGCTCGCCAAAGAGCTCGGCATCACCTCCAAGGAGGCCTTGAGCACCCTCAAGGATCTCGGCGAGTTCGTCAGCTCCGCCTCCTCCACCATCGAGCCCCCGGTGGTCAAGAAGCTGCGCGGCGCCTACCCCGGCGCCGGCAAGGCCGGCGGCACGGGCGCCGCGAAGCCCGCCGCCCCTTCCGCCCCCGCGGCGGGTGTCCCGAGCACGTCCGCCCAGGGCGCGCCCACCCCGTCGCCGCGCGGCCCGAAGCCGGGCTCGGCCGCACCCAAGCCCGGGTCTGCGGCTCCCAAGCCGGGTCAGGCCGCCGCGCCGGAGGCGCCCGCCCGCGTCGAGACCCCGGCTCCCACCCCGACGCCGGCTCCCGCGCCGACGCCCGAGCAGGCTCCGACGCCGGCTCCGGCCGCCCCGCAGGAGTCCCGACAGGGCACGCCGCAGGCCCCCGCCGCGTCGACGCCCTCCGCGCCGACGTCGGCGGCCTCGACGCCCACCCCGGGCGCGGCCGCTCCCAAGCCGGGCGGCGCCAAGCCGGGCGCCCCGCGCCCCGGCAACAACCCGTTCACCTCGAAGGCTGCCCCCGGCGGCGGCGCCCCGCGTCCGGGCGCCCGTCCCGGCGGTGCCGGTGCGCGCGGCGGTGCGCCGCGTCCGGGCAACAACCCGTTCGCGCCCTCGCAGGGCATGCGCGCCGGCCGTGAGGACCGCGCGCCGCGTCCGGGCGGCCCCCGTCCGGCGGCGGGCGCGGCCGGTCCCCGTCCCGGCGGTCCGCGTCCCGCGGCCGGCGCCGCGGGCCCTCGCCCCGGTGCGGGCGGCGCCCGTCCGAACCCGGGCATGATGCCCAAGCAGATCACCCCTGCGCCCGCTCCGGGCCGCGGCGGCGGCCGTGGCCGTCCGGGCGCGGGCGCGCCCGGCGGCGGTCCGGCCCGTCCGGGTGGTCCCGGCGGCCGCGGCGGCCGTGGCAACGCTCAGGGTGCGTTCGGCCGCGGCGGCGGAGCGCGCAAGGGGCGCAAGTCCAAGCGCGCGAAGCGTCAGGAGTTCGAGCAGCAGCACACCCGCGAGATCGGCGGCGTCAAGGTCCCCAAGGGCGACGGCACCACGATCCTGCGCCTGCGGCGCGGCGCCTCGCTCGCGGACTTCGCCGACAAGATCCGCGCGGACACCGCGGACCTCGTGAAGGTGCTCTTCACCCTGGGCGAGATGGCCTCGGCCAACCAGTCCCTGGACGAGGAGACCTTCCAGCTGCTCGGCGAGGAGCTGGGCTACCGCGTCCAGATCGTCTCCCCGGAGGACGAGGACAAGGAGCTGCTCGAGGCGTTCGACATCGACCTCGACGCCGAGGAGGCCAACGAGGACGACGCCGACCTGGCGCCCCGCCCCGCGGTCGTCACCGTCATGGGCCACGTGGACCACGGCAAGACCCGCCTCCTGGACTCGATCCGCTCGGCGAACGTCACCGAGGGCGAGGCCGGCGGCATCACCCAGCACATCGGCGCGTACCAGGTGCCGGTGGAGCACGAGGGCGAGGAGCGACGCCTGACCTTCATCGACACCCCCGGTCACGAGGCCTTCACGGCCATGCGTGCCCGCGGTGCGAAGGTCACCGACATCGCCGTGCTCGTGGTCGCCGCCGACGACGGCGTCATGCCGCAGACCGTCGAGGCGCTCAACCACGCCCAGGCGGCCGACGTGCCGATCGTGGTCGCGGTCAACAAGATCGACAAGGAGGGCGCGTCGCCGGAGAAGATCCGCGGCCAGCTCACCGAGTACGGCCTGGTGCCCGAGGAGTACGGCGGCGACACCATGTTCGTCGACGTCTCCGCGCGCAACAACGAGAACATCGACAAGCTGCTCGAGGCGGTCCTGCTCACCGCGGACGCCGCCCTCGAGCTCACGGCGAATCCCACCAAGGACGCGCGCGGCGTGGCCATCGAGGCGAACCTCGACAGGGGCCGCGGCGCCGTTGTCACCGTGCTGGTGCAGACCGGCACGCTGCGGGTCGGCGACACCGTGGTGGTGGGCTCCGCCCACGGCCGCGTCCGCGCGATGTTCGACGAGAACGGCGACACCGTCTCGGAGGCGACCCCGTCGCGTCCGGTCCAGGTCCTGGGCCTGTCGTCCGTGCCCCGTGCCGGCGACACCTTCCTGGTCACCGAGGACGAGCGCACCGCTCGTCAGATCGCGGAGAAGCGCGAGGCCGCCGAGCGCAACGCCCAGCTGGCCAAGCGCCGCAAGCGCATCACGCTCGAGGACTTCGACCAGGCCGTGGCCGAGGGCAAGATCGACACCCTCAACCTCATCATCAAGGGCGACGCCGCCGGTCCGGTGGAGGCGCTCGAGGACTCGCTCCTCAAGGTCGAGGTGGGCGACGACGTGCAGCTGCGCGTCATCCACCGCGGCGTGGGCGCGATCACGCAGAACGACGTGAACCTGGCGACGGTGGACAACGCCATCATCATCGGCTTCAACGTCCGTCCTGCCGAGCGGGTGGCCGACCTGGCCGACCGCGAGGGCGTGGACATGCGGTTCTACTCCGTCATCTACGACGCGATCGACGACATCGAGAACGCCCTCAAGGGCATGCTCAAGCCGGAGTACGAGGAGGTGCAGCTCGGCACCGCCGAGGTGCGCGAGGTCTTCCGCTCCTCCAAGTGGGGCAGCATTGCGGGCACGCTCGTGCGCTCGGGCCTCATCCGCCGCAACGCCTCGGCGCGCCTCGTGCGCGACGGCATGGTGGTGGCGGACAACCTCAAGATCGAGTCGCTGCGCCGCTTCAAGGACGACGCCACCGAGGTCCGCGAGGGCTACGAGTGCGGCATCGGCCTGGGCAGCTTCAACGACATCAAGGAGGACGACGTGATCGAGACCTTCGAGATGCAGGAGAAGCCCCGCGCGTGATCGAGGGGGCGCCGGGGCCCCGTGAGGGACCCCGGCGCCCCACCGTGCCGGCCGCGACCGCGGCCGGCTGAACCGGAAGGAAGTGCAGCCATGGCCGATCCGGCCCGTGCTGGCCGACTGGCCCAGCGCATCAAGGTCCTCGTGGCGGAGGCGCTGCGCCGCGCCGTGAAGGACGACCGCGTGGAGCCCGTCACCGTGACGGAGGTCCGCGTGACCAACGACCTCCAGCACGCCACCGTCTACTACACCGTGCTCGGCGACGACGCGGCCGTCGACGCCGCCCACGCGGCCATCCAGGAGAACCGCGGCGTGCTGCGCCGCGAGGTGGGACGTGGCCTCACCATCCGCCTGGTGCCGACGCTCGAGTTCGTCGCGGACACCGTCCCCGAGGCGGCCGCGCACCTGGAGGACGTCCTCCGCGCCGCCAAGGAGCGGGACGCCGCGCTGGCGAAGGCCCGCGAGGGCGCGCAGTACGCCGGCGACGCGGACCCGTACCGCACCGCCGAGGACGACGCCGACGACGACGAGCAGCGGGCCTGAGGCGACGCCGACGTGAACGCGCGCACCGCCGCAGGACACACCCCTGCGGGACAGACCCCCGACGCCCCGGGAACGGCGGCGTCGGGGGTCGTCCTCGTGGACAAGCCGCAGGGCTGGACCTCGCACGACGTCGTCGGGCGGGTCCGGCGGCTCGCCGGCACCCGCAAGGTGGGCCACGCCGGCACGCTCGACCCCATGGCGACGGGCCTGCTGGTGGTGGGCCTGAACAAGGCCACCCGGCTGCTCACCGCCATCACGGGCACGGACAAGACGTACACGGCGACCATCCGCCTCGGGCAGTCGACCGTCACGGACGACGCCGAGGGCGAGGTCGTGGCCACCCGCCTGGCGAACGCCGTCACCCCCGAACGCGTGGCGGAGCACGTCGCCGCCCTCACGGGCCGCATCCAGCAGGTCCCGTCGTCGGTCTCGGCGATCAAGGTCGCCGGGAAGCGCTCCTACGACCGCGTCCGCGCGGGGGAGGACGTGCAGCTGGCGGCCCGTGCAGTCACGGTGCACTCCTTCGAGGTCGCGGACCTCCGGCGGCTCGACGGCGGCCGGCTCGTGGACCTGGACGTCACCGTGCGCTGCTCCTCGGGCACCTACATCCGCGCGCTGGCGCGCGACCTGGGGGAGGCCCTCGACACGGGCGGCCACCTCACGGCGCTGCGCCGCACGCACGTGGGCCCGTTCGACGTGGCCGACGCCGTGACCCTCGACCAGCTCGCCGAGCGGTTCTCCATGACGGAGCTCTCCGCGGCCGCCGCCGTCCTCTTCCCGGTGCGCGAGCTCACGGAGCACGAGGCGCGGGAGCTCTCCTTCGGGCGGGCGATCGACCCCTCGGGCGAGCTCTCCGGCACGCCCGGCGCGCCGACTCCGCCCTCCTCCGGCGGCGAGGCCGCCCTCGTGGCCGGACGGGCCCCCGGCGGCGCCGTCGTCGCGCTTCTGCAGGACGGCCGCCGCGCGGGCCGTGACGTGGCCCGGCCCCACCTGGTCTTCGAACCGGCGGGGGGCGACGCGTGATCCTCGACGGATGGTTCTGGGCGGGCACCGTGATCGGCGTCCTGTCCTTCCTGACCTGCGTGGTGATGACGGCCGTGCGACGCCACCCCGCCGACTCCTCGATCCTCTCCGTGGCCGCGGTCGAGCTCTTCCTGCTCGTGTACGCGGGGGCCGCGGCGTTCCGCCAGCTCGGCGGGCAGCCGCTGAACGGGCCCGGCTGGGAGTTCTGGGGCTACGTGCTCACGGCGCTCATCGTGCCGGTGGTCGCGGTGGGCTGGGCGGCCTCGGACAAGACGCGCTGGTCCAACCTCGTGCTGGCCGTCGTCGGGCCGACCATCGTGGTCATGCTGCACCGCATGCAGGTCATCTGGTTCGGACAGTGGTGAGAGGACCCATGGAGACGACGCCCGCCCGCAGCACCCGCGCCCCCCGCAACCAGGGGTTCGGCCGGATCATCGTGATGGTCTACGCCGTGTTCGCGCTCTCGGCCTTCGCGCGCAGCCTCTTCCAGCTGCTGACCCAGTTCAGCGTGGCGCCGCTGGCGTACCTGCTCTCGGCGTTCGCGGCCCTCGTGTACATCGTGGCCACCCTCTCGCTCGCCCGCACGGGTGCGCGGGCGTGGCGCGTCGCGGTGGCGGCCGTGGGCGTGGAGCTCGTGGGCGTCGTGGGGGTGGGCCTGCTGACCCTCCTGGACCCCCAGCTGTTCGCGGACGAGACCGTGTGGTCGCGCTTCGGCGCGGGCTACGGCTACATCCCGCTCGTGCTGCCGATCGTGGGCCTGGCCTGGCTGCTCGCGCACCGGCCCTCCCACGCCGACGAAGCCGGGGTGCGCTGAATGCTGATCTGGAACAGCCTCGCGGAGGTCCCCGCGGACCTGCGGCGGACCGTGGTCACGCTCGGCAACTTCGACGGCGTGCACCGCGGCCACCGGCAGGTGCTGCGCCGCGTCGTCGAGCTGGCCCGCGAGCAGGACGCCCTCGCCGTGGCCGTGACGTTCACGCCGCACCCGCGCGCCGTGCACCGCCCCGAGGTCCCGCACGGGGACATCGTGAGCACCGAGCAGCGGCTGCTCCTCCTCGAGGAGGCCGGGATCGACGCCGTCCTGCTGCAGCGCTACAGCCTCGAGTTCGCCCGGCAGGGCCCCGAGGAATTCGTGCGGGGCATGTTCGTGGACGGGCTCCGCGCGTGCGCCGTCGTCGTGGGCCACGACGTGCGCTTCGGCCAGGACAACGCCGGCGACTTCGCCGCGATGGTGGCCCTGGGGGAGCGGCACGGCTTCGAGGTGGAGGCGGTGGACGAGTTCCCGGCCCTCGAGGGCGCGACGCCCGAGCGCCGTTGCTCCTCCACGTGGATCCGCGAGGCCCTCGCCGCGGGCGACGTCGCCCAGGCGGCCGCCGTGCTGGGCCGGAACCACGTGCTCGCCGGCGAGGTCGTCCACGGCTTCGCCCGCGGCCGCGAGCTCGGCTTCCCCACGGCCAACCTCGCGGCGGACGTGGCCGGCATGGTCCCGGCCGACGGCGTGTACGCGGGCTGGCTGCACGACGCCGACGGCGCGGCCCACCCCGCCGCGATCTCGATCGGCTCCAACCCCACCTTCGAGGGCGTCTCGCGCGTGGTCGAGGCCCACGTGATCGACCGCCCCGAGGAGCGCGTCGAGGACTTCGACCTCTACGGTCAGCACGTCGAGGTCGAGTTCGTCGAGCACCTGCGCGGCATGGTCGCCTACGAGGGCGTCGAGAAGCTTGTTGCCCAGATGCGCGACGACGTCGACCGGGCGCGCGCCATCCTCGGCGCGGCGCCGCGCCCGTCCTGAACGCCGCCGTGAGCGTCCCCGAGCAGCCCGATCCGAGCCTGCCCGGCCGGCCCGTCCCGAGCCTGCCCGGCCGCCCCGCGCGGCCGCGCACGGACGCACCCAACCCCTTCGACCTCGGCGGAGCGGCGGCGGGGGAGCACTACGACGCCGTCCGGCCCTCCTATCCGGAGGCGTGCGTGGACTGGGTGCTGACGGATCCGGCCGCGTCGGAGCCGACCGCCGCGGGGCGCGGTCTCGATGTCGTGGAGCTCGGCGCCGGAACGGGCCTGTTCACGCGGCAGCTGGCGGCGCGACCGACCTCACGGGTCCGCGGCGTCGTGGCCACGGAGCCGTCGGAGGCCATGCGGGCCGTGCTCGAGCGCGACGTCGCCGCACTCGACCCCGCCCTGCCCGACCGCGTCCGCGCCCTGCCCGGCACGGCCGAGGCGACCGGCCTGCCGGAGGCGAGCGCCGACGTCGTGGTGGCGGCCCAGGCGTGGCACTGGACGGACGTGCCCGTTGCGAGCGCCGAGGCCGCGCGGGTGCTGCGCCCGGGCGGGCGGCTCGCGGCGGTGTGGAACCAGCTGGACACCTCCGTGCCGTGGGTGCACCGGCTCACCCGGATCATGCGCGCCGGCGACGTTCACGCCGCCAAGCCGGAGCAGCGCCGGTTCGCGGCTCCGTTCGGAGCGGAGGAGCACGCGCGGTGGACGTGGACCGTGGAGCAGCCCGTGCCGCAGCTGCACGGGCTCATGGCATCGCGTGCGTCCTGGCTGCGCGCCTCCGAGGCCACCCGGGCCAGGATGGCCGCGAACCTGGACTGGTACCTCCTCGAGCACCTCGGCCATGCGCCGGGCGCCGTGATCGAGCTGCCCTACGTCACGGTGGCGTGGCGGGCGACGGCCCCTCGGCGCCGCTGATCAGGGGCGCGCGCCGACGCTGACCGGCACGGCGCGGGCGACGCCCGCCCGCTTCGCCTGCCACAGCAGCAGGGCGCTCGCGAGCGAGATCACGACGACGGACACCAGGGTCGCCAGGGGTGAGCCCGTGGCCTCCGCGTCCACGTAGCTCTCGTCCACGGTCCCCGCGAGGGTGCCGGCGGCGAGGATGACGACGTTGTTCACCACGTGCAGGGCCAAGGCCGCCTCGAGCCCGCCCGTGCGCCAGGTCAGGACCACCGCGGCGACCGCGAACACGGCCAGGTCCAGCAGGATCCACGGGTCGAGGGAGCCGTGGGCCAGGGCGAACGTCCCGGCCGAGACGAGCGCGGTGAGCACCACGGCCGGCACGGGGCGGCGGAACCACGAGCCGATGGCCAAGAGCAGCCAGCCGCGGAACAGGTACTCCTCGCCGGCGGCCTGGAGGGGGGTCAGCACGAACGTCATGGCCAGGAGCCAGGCCCAGTCCTCGGAGCGCGGGGCGGTGGGGGTGCCGTCGAGGGCCCAGGTGCCGAGCACGTAGACGAGGAAGAGCGGCAGCGGCACGAGGTGCGCGCGCAGCAGCCAGTGCCAGCGCACGCGGCCCTCGACCGAGTGGACGAACCGGGCGGCCACGGGGTGGCAGACGGCCACGGCGAGCAGGGCGACGCCGATCAGCGCGATGAGCGGCAGGTTGTTCAGGAGCGTCAGCGGCGCGGAGTTCGAGAAGGCGGCCTCCTCCACCGCGGCGACGTCCTCCGGGTCGGAGGAGAGGAGCGCGTCCCATCCGACCTCGGAGAGGATCGCGGCCGACATGGCCGGCAGCAGCGCCGCGATCAGGGCCAGCAGCGATCCGAGCACGAGGAGCAGCGAGAGCAGCGGCTGCCACCACCGGCTGCGCGGGGTCCGCAGCAGCTGGGGGTACTCGTGGCCGATGAGGGGCAGGTCGAGCGGGCGGAGGGGAGGGCCGAGCGGGCCGAGCGGCGGGGGAGCGGAGGTCACGGCACCACCGTAGGGGCGGCGCGCCGTCGGGCGCCTCCGCCGTCGGGATGATCCTGCGGTAGACTCGACCATCGGCCTCCCTGCAGTCCGCGGTGGAGAGGCCCCGCGCCGTGCCCTCGGGCTCGCGCGGCTCCCCGTTCGCGGTACCGAAGAGAAGGAGGCCTGACATGGCCCTGGATCCCGCTGTCAAGCAGCAGATCATCAAGGAGTACGCCACTCACGAGGGCGACACCGGCTCCCCGGAGGTCCAGATCGCGGTGCTCTCGCGCCGCATCAAGGACCTGACCGAGCACCTCAAGGAGCACAAGCACGACCACCACACCCGCCGTGGCCTCATGGGCCTCGTGGGCCGTCGTCGTCGCATGCTCGGCTACCTGCAGAAGGTCGACATCGAGCGCTACCGCGCACTGATCGAGCGCCTCGGCCTCCGCAAGTGACCCGCCGCTGAGGGCGGCATCGGCCCGTGGGACCTCCCGCGGACACCGGTGCCGCCCTTAGTGTAGGAACCGTGCGCCGCCAACCGGGCGGTCCGCACCAGCAAGAGAACCACCCAGACGGACCCGCACCCATCCTTCGCGGTCCTCGACAGTGGCTCCCGGACGCCCGCCTCGCAGCGGGCAGGCCGAGGGCCTCGATCGAAGACCAGGACGATGGCACCGACGCGGGCTCGTCGTCCTGAAAGGAGGGACCCCATGGAAGGTCCTGAGATCACGTTCGCCGAAGCCGTCATCGACAACGGTGCCTATGGCACCCGCACCGTCCGGTTCGAGACCGGCCGCCTCGCCCAGCAGGCCGCCGGCGCCGCGATGGTGTACATCGACGAGGAGACGTCGATGCTGTCCGCCACCACGGTGGGCAAGTCCCCGCGCGAGGGCTTCGACTTCTTCCCCCTCACGGTGGACGTCGAGGAGCGCATGTACGCCGCCGGCCGCATCCCCGGCTCGTTCTTCCGCCGCGAGGGCCGTCCGTCCACGGACGCCATCCTCACCTGCCGCCTGATCGACCGCCCGCTGCGCCCCGCGTTCGTCAAGGGCATCCGCAACGAGGTGCAGGTCGTCGTGACCGTCACCTCCATCGCGCCCGACGAGATCTACGACACCGTGGCCATCAACGCCGCCTCGCTGTCCACGCAGCTCTCCGGCCTGCCGTTCTCCGGCCCCATCGGCGGCGTCCGCGTCGCGCTGATGGACGACGGCTCCGGCAAGCGCCAGTGGGTCGCCTTCCCGAAGCACTCGCAGCTCAAGGACGCCGTGTTCAACATGGCCGTCGCCGGCCGCGTCTCGGGCGACGACGTCGCGATCATGATGGTCGAGGCCGAGGCCACCCCCGACTCCTGGACCCTCATCAAGGACTCCGGCGCCTCCGCGCCCACCGAGGAGGTCGTGGCCGAGGGCCTCGAGGCCGCCAAGCCGTTCATCCGCGCGCTGTGCGAGGCCCAGGCCGACCTGGCCGCCCGCGCCGGCAAGGCGCCCGTCGAGGTGCCGGTCTTCAAGGACTACGAGGACGACGCGTACGCCGCCGTCGAGAAGCTCGCCTCGAAGCGCCTCACCGAGATCTTCTCGATCGGGGACAAGCAGGAGCGCGAGTCCGCCTCGGACGACTACCAGCGCGAGGTCATCGAGAAGCTGGCCGGCGAGGGCGAGAAGTTCGCCGACCGCCGCGGCGAGATCGCCAAGGCCTACGGCTCCGTGACCAAGCAGGTCGTGCGCCAGCGCATCCTCAAGGAGCAGGTCCGCATCGACGGCCGCGGCCTCACGGACATCCGCAAGCTCACCGCCGAGGTCGAGGTCCTGCCCCGCGTGCACGGCTCCGCGATCTTCGAGCGCGGCGAGACCCAGATCATGGGCGTCACCACGCTCAACATGCTCAAGATGGAGCAGCAGATCGACTCGCTGGCGCCGGAGACGTCCAAGCGCTACATGCACCACTACAACTTCCCGCCGTACTCCACCGGCGAGACCGGCCGCGTGGGCTCGCCCAAGCGCCGCGAGATCGGCCACGGCGCGCTCGCCGAGCGTGCGCTCGTGCCGGTGCTGCCGGAGCGCGAGGAGTTCCCCTACGCGATCCGCCAGGTCTCCGAGGCCCTCGGCTCCAACGGCTCCACGTCGATGGGCTCCGTGTGCGCCTCCACCCTGTCCCTGCTGAACGCGGGCGTGCCGCTGCGCGCTCCCGTGGCCGGCATCGCGATGGGCCTGGTCTCCGCCGAGGTGAACGGCCAGACCCAGTACGCGGCCCTGACCGACATCCTGGGCGCCGAGGACGCGTTCGGCGACATGGACTTCAAGGTGGCAGGCACCTCGGAGTTCGTCACCGCGATCCAGCTGGACACCAAGCTCGACGGCATCCCGGCCTCCGTGCTGGCCGCCGCGCTGACCCAGGCCCGCGAGGCCCGTCTGCACATCCTCTCCGTGCTCAACGCGGCGATCGACACCCCGGACGAGCTGGCGCCCACCGCGCCGCGCATCATCGCCGTGAAGATCCCCGTGGACAAGATCGGTGCGGTCATCGGCCCCAAGGGCGCCATGATCAACCAGATCCAGGACGACACGGGCGCGGACATCTCGATCGAGGACGACGGCACCGTGCTCATCGGCGCGACCGACGGCCCCTCGGCCGAGGCCGCCCGCTCGGCCGTGAACGCGATCGCCAACCCGCAGGTCCCCGAGATCGGCGAGCGCTACCTCGGCACCGTGGTGAAGTTGACCACCTTCGGCGCCTTCGTCTCGCTCACCCCGGGCAAGGACGGCCTGCTGCACATCTCCGAGCTCCGGAAGATGAACGGCGGCAACCGCGTGGACGACGTCGAGGACGTCCTCGGCGTGGGCCAGAAGGTCCAGGTCGAGATCACCAAGATCGACGACCGCGGCAAGCTCTCTCTCTCCCCGGTCGTGGCCGACGACGCCGCGGACTCGGAGACCGAGGACGCCATCGAGTCCTCGCAGACCGAGGCCTGATCCCGGTGATCCGGGGCTGAGGCCCATCGCCTCCGCCTGACGCACGACGACGCCGCGCCCTCCGCTGGAGGGTGCGGCGTCGTCGTCGTACGGGGGGGCAAGGCCGGGGCAGGGCCGGGTCAGCGCCGGGACAATGCCGCGACGGCGATGCTGACCAGCAGCGCGGGCACCCATGCGCCCAGCCTCATCATCACGAAGAACACGATCTCCCACCCGAGGTCCCAGCCTCCGGCGTGCGTCCCGGAGTCGAGGATCATCGCGCCGGCGGCGAATCCCGCGACATAGGCCGCGAGGCCGCCGAGGACGAGCCGGGCCGGGCCGGTGCGGCGCGTGAGGAGCAGGAGCCCCGTGACGGCCGCCCATGCGAGCGGACCGAGCACCACGATCGGATCCAGGCCGGGGAGGAGAGCGCTCCAGGTGAACCCGCTGCCGTCGAGGAGAGTGGGCACCAGGGCCTGCGTGACGTAGATCAGCAGGGCGCCGACCGCGACGAGCAGCACGGTGCGGGCGGGGCCGGGGGAGCGGCTGGACCGGCTCGATCGGGAGGGGACGGACGCGCTCATGACGTCAGACTAGGCCGCGTGAGGCGGCATGCGCAGGGGGGCGGGCACCGTCCCGACCGCTCCTCCACAATTCTGGGCGGCTCGCTCAACCCGTCCGGGACCCTTCGTGGCGTGGGGGTCATGGATGAGCGGACGGTGACGCGCGGGGCGCGGGCGCGGAGCGGGGCGGAGGCCCCCGCCCTGGGCGAGCCCTGTGAAGATCCGGCGCGCGTCCCTCATCTGGATCAGCCGCTGTGCCCGGATCGGCCATCCTCCCCGGGCCTCACTCGCACAGCGGATCTGGGCCACCGGCCCCTGGGCGCCGACCACGTCGTCGACGTCGTCCGGGAGCGGGCCGCCGCCGACCTCCCTGAGGACGAGTCCGCCTGCCTCGAGGCCGTTCGCGCGCTCGAGGAGCTCAAGGCCTCCGCCTCCGCCGCCCAGGCGACGCTCACGGCCCGTCTCCACGCGCTGCGCTCCGCAGCCGAGGGGGAGCGGGGCATCGCCCGGCGGGACCGCTGCCGTGGGCTGGGCGCGGAGGTCGCGCTCGCCCGGCGGGAGTCTCCCCACCGCGGCGGTCGGCACGTGGGCATGGACCGTGCTCTCGTCCACGAGATGCTGCTCACGCTGACGGCCCTCACCCGCGGCCTGATCTCGGAGGAGCACGCGACGGTCATGGTGCGGGAGAGCATCTGGCTCGAGCCCGAGCAGCGCCGCCGGGTGGACGAGCTCATGGCGGACAGGCTCGGTGGGACGGGGATCCGTCGCCTCGGAGGCGAGGCCCGTGCTCACGCACTGCGGCTGGATCAGGCCGGCGCGGTGGAGCGTCGGGAGCGGTCCCCTGCGCAGCGGCGGGTGAGCGTGCGCCCGGCGCCGGCTGCCGCGGGCGCGGGCATGGCCCACCTGAGTGCGCTGCTGCCCCTCGAGCAGTCCGTCGCGGCGTTCGCCGGCCTCACCCGGGATGCGGCCACCATCGTGGGCACGGGCGACCATCCCCACGCGCACTCCACCGGTCGCTCCTCGGCCACGCCTGCGGTGCCGGTGCCGGTGCCGGTGACCCGGCGTGGCTCCCCGGTCACGGCCCCGTCCCGGGCGGCGTCGCCCGGGCCATGCTCGGCCCCGCCTCGAGCGGGGCGGGGGAGGACGGCGCGACGTCGGAGGACGCTTGTCTCCTTCTGCCCCGCCTCTCCACGGCACCGGAGTCCGGTCAGCTGCTCGCCATGGAGTCGCGGGCCCGGATCTTCCCTCCCCTGCTGCGCCGCAGGGTCACCCTGCGCGACGACCGGTGCCGCACCGCCGTGCACACCCCGCCTCCGCCGATCGGACAGAATGGCCAGCATGAGCATTCAGCGTGAGATCCCCCTGGACTTCGACGGCGTCCTCGCGGACGAGGGCAACGGGTCCGTCGTCCGGCGGTCCGTCCTCCCCGGCGGCGTGCGCGTCCTCACGGAGTCCATGCCGGACCAGCGCTCCGTCACCATCGGCTACTGGGTCGCGGTCGGCTCGCGGGACGAGTCCACCGACGGCTACGGCTCCACCCACTTCCTGGAGCACCTGCTCTTCAAGGGCACCGCCACCCGTTCGGCGATGGACATCGCCGCGGCCTTCGACCGCGTGGGCGGCGAGTCCAACGCGGGCACCGCGAAGGAGTCCACGGTCTACCACGCGCGCGTGCTCGACGAGGACCTCCCCATGGCCGTCGAGGTCCTCACGGACATGCTCACCTCGTCCGTCCTCGACCCGGACGAGCTCGAGACCGAGCGCGGCGTCATCCTGGAGGAGCTCGCGATGGACGCCGACGACCCCGTCGACGTCGCCCACGAGAAGCTCGCCGAGGTCATGCTGGACGGGCATCCGCTCGGCCGCCCCATCGGCGGCACCCCGGAGACCATCCTCGCCGTCAGCCGCGAGCGTGTCCTCGCCCACTACCGGCACTGGTACCGGCCGGACGAGCTGGTGGTCACCGCCGCGGGCCACCTGGACCACGACGTCGTCTGCGGCCTCGTCCTCGACGCCCTGCGCCGCTCCGGCTGGGACCTGGCTCCGGGGGCGTCCCCGGCGCCGCGGCGCGGCGTCGACACCGCGGGCGCCGCGGCCTCCCGCGTGCTGACCGGCACGCACACCGTGGAGAAGGCCGTGGAGCAGGCCAATGTGATCGTCGGCGGCCGCTCCCTCTCCACCACGGACCCGGACCGCTTCGCCCTCGGAGTCATGCAGTCCGTGCTCGGCGGCGGCATGTCCTCGCGGCTGTTCCAGGAGATCCGTGAGCGGCGCGGCCTCGCCTACTCCACGTACTCCTTCTCGGCGGGCTACTCCGACGCCGGCTACTACGGCCTCTACGCGGGCTGCCAGCCGGACCGGGTGGACGAGGTCTCCGCCCTCATGGAGGCCGAGCTCGACCGCATGGCCTCCGAGGACATCACGGCCGAGGAGCTCGACCGCGCCCACGGTCAGCTCTGCGGCGGCACCGTGCTGGGCATGGAGTCCACCGGCGCCCGCATGTCGCGCCTCGGCCGCGCCGAGCTGGTCACGGGCGAGTTCGTCGACCTCGCCGCCTCGCTCGAGCGAGTGCGCGCCGTCGACGTCGGCCAGGTCCGCGCCGTCGCCGCGCGTCTGGCGGCGGGGGAGCGGGGACGCGTCGTCGTCGCTCCGGCCTGAGGCGCGACCACTAAGCTGGATCCCATGTCTGACACCCCTCACGCTGCCCCCGAGGCCGCCCCGCGCGTGGCCGTCCTGGGCGCGAACGGCAAGATGGGCCGCCGGGCCGTCGAGGCCGTCCGTGCCGCCGAGGGCCTCGAGCTCGCCGCCGAGCTCGGCTCGCGGGACCCGCTGACGGCCGTCGTCGACGCCGGCGCCACCCACGTCCTGGACCTCACCGTCCCGGACGCCTCGCCGGACAACGTCGCCTTCGCGGTGGAGAACGGGCTCCACGCCGTCGTCGGGACCTCGGGGTGGGGCCCCGAGCGCCGCGTGGCTCTCGAGGCCCGGCTGGCCGAGCACCCCGGGGTCGGCGTGCTGATCGCCCCCAACTTCTCCGTGGGGTCGGTGCTCGCCTCCGCGTTCGCCGCCAAGGCGGCGCGGTGGTTCGAGTCGGTCGAGCTCATCGAGCTGCACCACCCCGCCAAGCTGGACGCCCCCTCCGGCACGGCGGTGCGCACCGCCGAGCTGATCGGCGACGCGCGGGCCGCGGCGGGCGTCGGCCCCTCGCCCGACGCGACGGAGCGTGATCCCGACGGAGCACGGGGCGCCGTCGTGAACGGGGTGCACGTGCACGCCGTGCGCTTGCGCGGCCTCGAGGCCCATCAGGAGGTCCTCCTGGGCGGGCCGGGGGAGCAGCTCGTGGTGCGCCACGATGCCTTCGACCGCGGCGCCTACATGCCGGGCGTCGTGCTGGGCCTCCGGACCGTGGCCTCCCGCCCCGGTCTCACCTACGGACTGGACGGATACCTCGACCTTGGCTGAGACCACCCGCTCGACCCTCGCGTCCAAGGTGTGGGTGGGCTTCACGAGCGCGCTCCTGCTCTTCTTCTCCGCGATCGCGGTGTACTTCGCCGTCGCCTTCATGTCTGCGCCCCAGTTCGTGGCGAAGGCCATCGGCGTCGCCGTGATCGTCGTGGTCGTCCTGGGCCTGCTCCTGCTGGCACGCGAGCTGCGCTTCGGTCTCCAGACGGAGCGGCTCGCCGGCATCCTGGCGGCCGACGGCGAGCTGCCCGCCGACGACCTGCCGCGCTCGCCCGGAGGCCGGATCGACCGCGCCGCGGCCGACGCCCAGTTCGAGACCTGCCGGGCCGAGGTCGAGGCTGCGCCGCGGGACTGGCGTGCCCGCTACCGGCTGTCCCTCGCCTACGACGCCGCAGGGGACCGCCGCCGGGCCCGTGCCGCGGCGCGCGACGCCGTCCGCCTGCACGCCGAGGGCTGAGCCCCCGCCGCCGCGGGCCTCACTCGCCCGCGCGGGAGAGCTCCGCGACGCCCGCCTCGAGCGGGCCCCGCCGCCCCGTGCGCAGCGCCGCGAAGCCCGCGCCCAGGCACAGGATCCAGAACGCGGCGACGACGGCCCCGCCCTCGGACGGCAGCCCCGCCGCGCCCAGCGCGGCGATGAGCACGAGGTGCCCCACGTAGAGGCTGAGCGTCACCCGCCCGGCCCCGGCGAGCGGGGCGAGCGCGGGGCGGAGGCCGCTCGCCCGCGCGGCCAGCAGGCACAGCCCCAGGACCGCCGCCGCCCAGCCCGCCGCGCGCATCGCCTCGAGCACGGATCCCGAGTGCGGGGCCACCACCGCGAGCCACAGCGGATCGGGCACGAGCCATGCGAGGCGGTGGTCCCCCGTGGCCAGGGCCGTCGGCAGCTCGGCGAGGGACACGCCCGTGCCGGCGGCGATCCGCTGGAGCTGTGCGGGGTCGTGGTGCTGCCACGAACCGGCCGCGCTCGCGGCCGCCCCGGCCACGGCGCCTCCGGCGAGCAGGGCCGCGGCCACGCGCGGACGCTCCAGCTCCAGGCGCCCCAGCCACAGGCCGAGCAGCAGGAAGCCGATCCACGAGAGGACGGGGTAGTAGCCGGTCAGCAGCAGGTCGGTGAGCAGCAGCCCCGGGGTGAGGAGGTGCTCCGGGGCGGGGGTGACCCACAGGCGGGCGTCCATGAGGAACTCCTCCTGCCCCAGCAGGGCCTGCCCCGCCGCGCTGAGCGCGAAGACCAGCACGGGGCCGCCGATCAGCCCGACCCCCGCCGGCAGTGCGAGCGCGCGGGCCCGCATCCCCAGGAACGGCAGGGCGAGGAGGAAGAGGAGTCCGTCGTGGCACAGGATCACGGCCACGGGCGTCCCCAGCCACGCGCACACCAGCCCGAGCGCGAAGAGCAGGCCGGCGCGGCGGGCGATCCGGCGGCGCAGCAGGGGCAGGCGGGCCGGGTCCGCTCCGGCCGCCCCGCCCGTCATGAGGGCGAGGCCCACCCCGGCGAGTGTGACGAAGAGGACCGAGGCCAGCCCCCCGAAGAGGAGGTGGGCCAGGCTCGGCTCCCCGTCGGCGTCGAGGGGGGCGGTGACGTGCACGGCGACCATCCCCAGCAGGGCGACGCCACGGGCGGCGTCCACTCCGGCCAGCCGTGCGGGCGGGGCGGGGTGCGTCATCTAGGCTCCTCGGAGGGCGGGGTGGGCGCCCGGGTCCCGGACGCAGGCATTCTCGCAGGTAGGCTGGAGAGCATGAACGCCGCCCGTCACACCACCGCCCCCACCGAGAAGCTCTTCGGCACGGTGGTCCCGGCCATGGTGACGCCCATGACCAAGGACGGTGCCGTGGACCTCGCGGCCGCGCAGTCGCTCGCCGCCCACCTCGTCGACCAGGGCGCCGACGGCCTCGTGGTCACCGGCACGACGGGGGAGACCTCCACGCTCACCGACGCGGAGAACCTGGACATGTTCCGGGCCGTGGTCGAGGCCGTGGGGGACCGCGCCGCGGTCATCGCCGGCACCGGCACCAACGACACCGCGCACAGCCTGCACCTGTCCCGCCTCGCCGCGAAGACCGGCGTGGACGGCCTGCTGCTGGTCACCCCGTACTACAACAAGCCCAACCAGGCGGGCATCCGCGCACACTTCGAGACCATCGCGGACGGCGTCGACCTGCCGATCATGCTCTACGACATCCCGGGCCGCTCCGTGATGCCGATCCAGCCCGAGACGCTCATCGCGCTCGCGGCGCACCCGAACATCCGGGCGCTCAAGGACGCCAAGGGCGACCTGCAGTCCACCACCACGGTCCTCGCGCACTCGGACCTGGACCTCTACTCCGGCGACGACGGCGCGACCCTGCCGCTCATGGCGCTCGGCGCCGTCGGCGTCGTCTCCGTGGCCGCGCACGTGGCCCCCGCCCTGTACCGCGCCCTCGTGGACGCGGTGGCGGCCGGAGACCTGACCGCCGCCCGCGAGCACCACTTCGCCCTGGACCCCGTCCAGCGCGGCATCATGACCCACGTCCAGGGGGCCGTGGCCGCGAAGGCCGTGCTCGCCGCCCAGGGCCACATTCCCTCCGCAGCCGTGCGGCTGCCCCTCGTCCCGGCGACCGCCGACGAGCTCTCCCTCATCCGCGCCGACCTCGCCGAGGCCGGCATCACCTTCTGACAAGGACTCCCTCACATGACTCCAGGCAACCGCCTGTCCACCCCGCCCAAGCTCGCCCGTGACACCTGCCGCATCGTGCAGCTCGGCGGCCTCGAGGAGGTCGGCCGCAACATGGTCACCTTCGAGATCGACGGCAAGATCCTGATCGTCGACTGCGGCGTGCTCTTCCCCGAGGAGACCCAGCCGGGCGTGGACCTGATCCTCCCCGACTTCGACTACATCCGGGACCGCCTCGACGACGTCGTCGGCATCGTGCTGACCCACGGTCATGAGGACCACATCGGCGCCGTGCCCTACCTCCTGCGCCTGCGCAAGGACATCCCGCTGATCGGCTCCAGGCTGACGCTGGCCCTCATCGAGGCCAAGCTCGAGGAGCACCGCATCAAGCCGGTCCTCGTCCCGGTGACGGAGGGGGACGTCGAGGAGTACGGCCCCTTCGAGTGCGAGTTCGTGGCCGTGAACCACTCCATCCCGGACGCCCTCGCCGTCGCCATCCACACGGACGCAGGCAGCATCCTGCACACCGGAGACTTCAAGATGGACCAGCTGCCGCTCGACGGCCGCATCACGGACCTGCGCTCCTTCGCCCGTCTCGGCGAGGAGGGCGTGGACCTGTTCATGACCGACTCCACGAACGCCGAGGTCCCCGGGTTCACCACCACGGAGAAGGAGATCGGCCCCACGCTGGAGCGCTACTTCGCCACGGCCGAGCGCCGCATCGTCGTCGCCTCGTTCTCCTCGCACGTGCACCGCGTCCAGCAGGTGCTCGACGCCGCCGCGAAGCACAAGCGCAAGGTCGCCTTCGGCGGCCGCTCGATGATCCGGAACATGACGATCGCGCAGAAGCTGGGCTACCTCAACGTGCCCAACGGGATCCTCGTGGACATCCGCAAGATCGACAAGTACCGGGACGACGAGGTCGTCCTCATGGTCACCGGCTCCCAGGGCGAGCCCATGGCCGCGCTGTCCCGCATGGCCAACGGCGACCACCAGGTGCAGCTGCAGGAGGGGGACCTCGTGGTCCTCGCCTCCTCGCTCATCCCGGGCAACGAGAACTCCGTGTTCCGTGTGATCAACGGGCTCATGAAGCTCGGCGCGCAGGTGGTCCACAAGGGCATGGCCAAGGTCCACGTCTCCGGCCACGCCTCCGAGGGCGAGCTGCTCTACTGCTACAACATCGTGGAGCCCGAGTACGTCATGCCCGTGCACGGCGAGACGCGCCACCTCATCGCCAACGGCCGCATCGCCGAGAAGACGGGTGTGCCGAAGGAGAACGTCATCCTGGCCGCCAACGGCACCGTGGTGGACATGACCGACGGCCGCGTGCAGATCGTCGGCGAGGTCGACTGCGGCTACGTCTACGTGGACGGCTCCTCCGTGGGCGAGATCTCCGACCTCGACCTCAAGGACCGCCGTGTGCTGGGCGAGGAGGGCTTCATCTCCATCGTCACCGTCGTCAACCGCCAGAGCGGCGCGATCGTGTCCGGCCCGGACGTGCACGCCCGCGGCGTGGCCGAGGACGAGAAGGTCTTCGAGGAGATCAAGCCGAAGATCGCCCGCGCCATCGAGGAGGCCGTGCAGGGCCAGAAGGAGCACACCACGCAGCAGCTGCAACAGGTCGTGCGCCGCACCATGGGCACGTGGGTCAACCGCCGCCTGCGCCGCCGCCCCATGATCGTACCGGTGATCCTCGAGGCCTGACACGCCTGCGGGCGCTGTCGCGTCCGCCCCGGACGGTACCGTGGAGGGCATGGCGACCCGCACTTCCCCCCCGCGGTCGTCGTCCTCCTCGTCGAAGACCCGAGCCGGCTCCACCGCCGCCCGGGCCTCCGCCGGGAAGGGCGCGACCGCCGCTGCCTCCGATCAGCCCCCCGCCCCTGTCCGCGCCCTGCGCGCGGCGTGGATGGGAGTGGCGACCCCCGTGGGCGCGCTCTTCCGCAAGCTCGGCCGTGACGTGCGCATCCCGCGCGACGAACGCCGGGACGGCACGGGCCTGCTCCTGCTGATCGTCGCCGCGGTCATCGCCGCGGTGGAGTGGTGGGGCCTGCGGGAGACGCCGGGCTTCGGCGAGGTGGTCCACCGCGTGGTGGGCGGCACCGTGGGATGGTTCGCCTTCCTGCTGCCGCTCGCCCTGCTCGTGGTGGCGGTGCGGTGCTTCCGCACGCCCCAGGAGCTGCGCGCCAACGGCCGCATCATCATCGGCCTGCTCATGGCCACGGTGGCGGGCAGCGGCCTCGCCCACCTGGCCGGCGGGCTGCCCTCGGCCGCAGAGTCCTTCGAGGACGTGCTGCACGCCGGCGGCATGGTCGGCTACCTCGCGACCGTCCCGCTCGCCTCGCTCCTGACGGCCGTCCCCGTGTGGGTGCTCATGGCCGCCCTCGCCTTCTTCTCCCTGCTCGTCCTCACCGCCACCCCGCTGGGGTCCATCCCGCAACGGATCACGGGCGCGTACGACTGGCTCACCGGCCAGGACCCCGAGGGCGCCTCGGCCCGCCGCGCCGAGCGCCGGGACGCACGCCGTGAGCGGCGCGCCGCCGGGGAGGAGGCCGCGGAGCCCGCGCGCACCCACCCCGACCACGACCAGTCCTACCTCGACGCCGTGGGCAGCCACGCCGCGGAGGACTCCGCGCGTCCCCGCCCGGGCCTGTTCGCCCGCCTCTTCGGGCGGCGTGACCGCGGCCGGGACGCTGCATCCGAACGCGGCCACGAGAGTGCCGCCTACGACTCTCCCGTGATCCTGGACTCCGCGGCCGGGGCCGGCTCCCACGCCGCCGGGACCGCGGAGGCCGCGGAGGCCACGGAGGAGGACGCCACGCTCGTGCTCGAGCCGCGCGCCGCCGCGCCCGCCCCCCGCCGTCCCGCGCGGGGCCAGCAGGGCGTGTTCGACGCGGAGGAGCACCTGGCCGCTCCCGCGGCCCGCGGCGACGCCACCGCCGAGTCGTTCGACCCCTGGGTGGACGAGGACGCGGCCCCGGTGCTTCCCCCGGGGGTCAAGCGCCCCACCGCCGCCGACCGGGCCCTCGAGCGGGTCCGCGAGCACGCCCGCGCCCGTCACGCCGCCACGCCGGACGGCGAGGCGGAGGAGCCGACGCAGCCTGTGGAGGAGGCGGCCGAGCCCGAGGAGGAGTCGGCGTCGGCCGTGCCTGCCCCGGTGCCGGCGGTGAGCACGCCGGCCCCCGTGCCGCCCATGACCGCCGCTCCGGCCCGGGGCCGGCAGGCCGAGCTCGGCGGGGACGCCGCGTACACGCTGCCCCAGTCGGACCTGCTGCCCGCTGGCCCGCAGCCGAAGGAGCGCTCCGAGGCCAACGACCGCGTCGTCGCCGCGCTGACCACCACGTTCACCGAGTTCAAGGTGGACGCGCAGGTCACCGGCTTCTCCCGCGGCCCCACCGTCACGCGCTACGAGGTCGAGGTCGCCCCCGGCACCAAGGTGGAGAAGGTCACGGCGCTCGAGAAGAACATCGCCTACGCGGTGGCCTCCTCCGACGTGCGCATCCTCAGCCCCATCCCCGGCAAGCGCGCCATCGGCATCGAGATCCCCAACCCGGACAAGGAGGTGGTGGTGCTCGGCGACGTCCTGCGCTCGCAGGCCGCGCACCGCACCGACCACCCGATGGTCATGGGCGTCGGCAAGGACGTGGAGGGCGGCTACGTGGTGGCCAACCTCGCGAAGATGCCGCACATGCTCGTCGCCGGCGCCACCGGCGCGGGCAAGTCCTCGTTCGTGAACTCGATGATCACCTCGATCCTCATGCGGGCCACCCCGGACGAGGTCCGCATGGTCATGGTCGACCCCAAGCGCGTGGAGCTCACGGCCTACGAGGGCGTCCCGCACCTCGTGACGCCCATCATCACGAACCCCAAGAAGGCCGCCGAGGCCCTCCAGTGGGTGGTGAAGGAGATGGACACCCGCTACGACGACCTCGCGGCGTTCGGCTTCAAGCACGTGGACGACTTCAACAAGGCGGTGCGCGCGGGGCAGGTGAAGCTGCCGCCGGACTCCAAGCGCGTCCTCCGGCCGTACCCGTACCTGCTGGTGATCGTGGACGAGCTCGCGGACCTCATGATGGTCGCCCCGCGGGACGTCGAGGACTCGATCGTGCGCATCACCCAGCTCGCGCGCGCCGCCGGCATCCACCTGGTGCTCGCCACCCAGCGCCCCTCCGTGGACGTCGTCACCGGCCTGATCAAGGCCAACGTGCCCTCCCGCATGGCGTTCGCGACGTCCTCCGTCACGGACTCCCGCGTGGTGCTCGACCAGCCCGGCGCCGAGAAGCTCCTGGGCCAGGGCGACGCGCTCTTCCTGCCCATGGGCAAGTCGAAGCCCATGCGCGTGCAGGGCGCGTGGGTGAACGAGTCCGAGATCCACGCGGTCGTGGAGCATGTGAAGGCCCAGATGCAGGTGCAGTACCGGGACGACGTGGTGCCGGAGAAGACCGAGAAGGTCATCGACGAGGACATTGGCGACGATCTGGACCTGCTCCTGCAGGCGGTCGAGCTCGTGGTGACCACCCAGTTCGGCTCGACCTCCATGCTGCAGCGCAAGCTCCGCGTGGGCTTCGCGAAGGCCGGCCGCCTCATGGACCTCATGGAGTCCCGCGGCGTCGTCGGCCCCTCCGAGGGGTCGAAGGCGCGCGACGTGCTGGTCAAGCCCGACGAGGTGGCCGAGGTGCTCGCCGCGATCTCGGGGGACACCCCGCCGGCGGGGCCTGCTCCGGCGCCTGCGCCGTCGTCGTCCGCGGCACCGCGTGACCTGGTGGCCGAGGACCTCGACTCCCGTCCGCAGGCCCAGGCCTGGGACGATGGGGAGGACGAGGGGGAATCCGAGGACGCATGGGAGCTGACGGGCAGATGAGCACGGAGCGGACGGCCGAGGGCCGAGCGGGGGAGCGGCCGTCGGCCTGGAACCTGCCGAACATCCTCACGAGCGTGCGGATCCTGATGGTCCCCTTCTTCGTGTGGGTGCTGTGGGCGGGCGGGCCGTGGGGCCAGGACTCGCTCACGGCGCGCTGGGTGGCCTTCGGGCTGTTCGCGGCGGCCATGTACACGGACAAGCTCGACGGCGACATCGCCCGCGCGCGCGGGCTGATCACGGACTTCGGGAAGATCGCGGACCCGATCGCGGACAAGCTGCTCACGGGGGCCGCGCTCGTGGTCTTCTCCCTCCTGGGCGAGCTGTGGTGGTGGGTGACGATCGTGATCCTCGTGCGCGAATGGGGCATCACCCTCATGCGCTTCGTGGTGATCCGGTACGGCGTCATGCCGGCCGGCCGCGGCGGCAAGCTGAAGACCGTGCTGCAGGCGGCGGGCATCGGCCTGTTGCTCATGCCGCTGGGCGCCCTGGTGGGCGGCTGGTGGCCGTGGCTGGGCTGGACCGTGATCGGCGTGGCCACCGCGCTGACGGTGGTCACCGGCGTGGAGTACGTCCGCGACGCCGCCGCGCTCCGCCGGGACGCGCTCGCGGGCCGGACCGCCGCATGAGCACGGCCGCGCAGGTGGTCGCCCGCTTCGCCCGGGACGAGCTGACGCTGGCGACCGCCGAGTCGCTCACTGCGGGCCTCGTGGCCGCCACCCTCGCGGACGTGCCGGGCGCCTCTGCCGTCCTGCAGGGCGGTGTGGTGGCGTACCAGAACCGCGTGAAGGCGGAGGTGCTCGGCGTCGAGGCGGCGTTGCTGGCCGAGCGCGGGGCCGTGGATCCCGGGGTGGCCGAGGCCATGGCGCGCGGTGCGCGCCGGGTGCTGGGCGCCGACGTCGGCGTGGCGACCACCGGCGTGGCCGGGCCGGAGCCCCATCAGGGCAAGCCGGTGGGGACCGTGTTCATCGCGCTGGCGTGGACGGACGAGGCGGGCGTGGAGCAGGCCGAGGCGTGGGGGCTGCGCCTGCCGGGCGACCGGGCCGCGATCCGCCGGGGGACCGTGGTCGCGTGCCTCGAGCGGCTCGCCACCGCGGGGGAGCGTCGCGGGGGTTCCTGAGCGCGGTGCGGCCGAGCGGGAATGAACCCGGCCTCCAGCCGGTTGAATGGAACGAGTCAAGAAGACGGCCGTGGGGGATCAGGCCCCCGTCCGGCGTCCTCAGCGAAAGTCCAGGAGCACGCGATAGACATGATGCGACACCCCGTCCATGCCAACGGCATCACCCGCTGGGTCGGCGAGCAGCCTCGCCCCCGCGCGGAGACCCCCGACATCAAGGAGCGCACAATGCCCGTCCTCCGGCACGAGATCGGCGACGTCCTGCGTGACGTGCGCCAGCGGCAGGGCCGCACGCTCCGCGAGGTCTCCCACGACGCCCGCGTCTCCCTCGGCTACCTCTCCGAGGTGGAGCGCGGCCAGAAGGAGGCCTCCTCCGAGCTGCTGGCCTCCATCTGCGGGGCGCTCGACGTCCCCCTGTCCTTCATGCTCCGCGAGGTCTCGGACCGCCTTGCCGAGCAGGAGGGCGTGGTCATCCCGGACACCGTGCCCGAGGGCATGGGCGAGGCCGGCGCCGCGGAGCTGGGCTCCCTGGCCGGCCGCTGATCCCCACCGCTCCGCCTCCGGGCGCCCTGCCATCACGGCGGGGCGCCCGTGTGCATGCGGGGGAGGCCGGCCCCGGGCGAGGGGCCGCGCCCCCGCGAGGAGGAGTCCGTGACGAGCAGAGGAGGGCCACCGTGCGGGTGAGCGAGTTCTGGAGACTGATGGACGACGAGTTCGGCGCCGCGCGCGCCGCGGTCGAGGCGGACAGCCTGCACCTGCCGGGACTGGACGCCACGGCGCGGGAGGCGCTGTCCGCGGGCGTGGATCCGCGGGCCGTGTGGCGGGCCGTCTGCGAGCTGAACGACATCCCCGCCGAACGGCGTCTCGGGCGGGACGTGCCGCCGACGCGCTGACCCTGCGGCGGGTCGGGGCACCGCTTCGAACACGTGTTCGAATCCATGGGGTAGAGTCCTGCACAGCCGCAGGGGCCGCCGGCCCGTGCACAGCAGACTGGGTGCGCGCCTAACGTGTCCGCCCCACCTCGTAGTGTCACTGACATGGCCGAGGCGGGCGTCGCAGAGTCCCGCACGAGCACAGACCACATCAAGGGGTGAAGGATGAGCAACGTGACGGATCGTGAGAAGGCCCTCGAGGCGGCACTGGCCCAGATCGACAAGCAGTTCGGCAAGGGCTCCGTCATGCGCCTGGGCGATCAGACCCAGGCGCCGGTGGAGGTCATCCCGACCGGCTCGGTGGCCATGGACGTGGCCCTGGGCATCGGCGGCCTCCCGCGGGGGCGCGTGGTGGAGATCTATGGCCCGGAGTCCTCGGGCAAGACCACGCTCGCCCTGCACGCGGTGGCCAACGCCCAGCGCAACGGCGGCATCGCGGCGTTCATCGACGCGGAGCACGCGCTGGACCCGGCCTACGCCCGCAAGCTCGGCGTGGACACGGACGCGCTGCTGGTCAGCCAGCCGGACACGGGCGAGCAGGCCCTTGAGATCATGGACATGCTGGTCTCCTCCGGCACCCTGGACATCGTCGTCATCGACTCCGTGGCGGCCCTGACGCCGCGCGCGGAGATCGAGGGTGAGATGGGCGACTCCCACGTGGGTCTCCAGGCCCGCCTGATGTCCCAGGCGCTGCGCAAGATCACCGGCCGCCTGCACCAGACCAAGACCACCGCTATCTTCATCAACCAGCTGCGCGAGAAGATCGGCGTGTTCTTCGGCTCCCCGGAGACCACCACCGGCGGCAAGGCCCTCAAGTTCTACGCCTCCGTGCGCATCGACGTGCGCCGCATCGAGACGCTGAAGGAGGGCGGCAACCCCGTCGGCAACCGCACGCGCGTCAAGATCGTGAAGAACAAGATGGCCCCGCCCTTCAAGCAGGCCGAGTTCGACATCCTCTACGGGGTGGGCATCTCCCGTGAGGGTGGGCTGATCGACATGGGCGTCGAGGAGGGCATCGTCAAGAAGTCCGGCGCCTGGTTCACGTACGACGGGGACCAGCTGGGCCAGGGCAAGGAGAACGCCCGCCGGTTCCTCAAGGACAACCCGGACCTGGCCCTCGAGATCGAGCAGCGCATCCTCACGAAGCTCGGCATCGGCGTGGACCCGGAGGCCGCCGAGGAGGACGGGGCGCCGGTCCTCGCGGCCGTGGCGGGTGACACCAAGGCCTGATGTCGGGGCACGGCGCCGGGTTCGACGACTCCCGGGACTCCGAGGTGGCCCGGCTCTGGCTCGACCTGGCCGGGCTGGATCCCGCCGCGGCCTCGCCGGCGGAACCGGCGCCTCCGGAGCCGGCGGACCTGAGCGCGCTCCTCACGCGGGCGAGCGACCTGCCCAGCCCCGCGCCGACCACGGGCGGGGTCACGCCACTGCCGTGGACCAGCGGCGCGAGGACGGTTCCGGGCCCGACGACGGCGCCGGGCACGAAGAAGCGTCGCGCGCCGAAGGCCGCCGCGCCCTCGTCCCCGCCCGCTCCGGAGCCTGAGCCGTCCGTCGTGGGCCGCAGCGCCGAGGCGTCGGACGAGGCCGCGCGTCCTCGCCGACGTCGTCGGCCGGGGCCCGCGCCCCTGCCCGCGGACCCCCGGGAGCGCGCGGAGGCCGCGCGCGAGGTCGTGCTGCGGCAGCTCGCGATGGGCCCGCGCTCGCGCGGCCAGCTCGAGCGCAAGCTCGCGGAGCGCGAGGCCGAGCCGGAGCTGATCGAGCAGGTGCTCGACCGCTTCGAGGAGGTGCGGCTCGTGGACGACGCCGCCTTCGCCGAGGTGTGGGTGCGCAGTCGTCACCGCGGCCGGGGCCTGTCCCGCCGGGCCATCGGCCGGGAGCTGCACGAGAAGGGCGTGGACCGGGACGTCGCCGAGGAGGCCCTCGAGGCCATCGAGCCGGAGGACGAGCGCGCCGCCGCCCTCGAGCTCGCCCGCCGCCGGATGCGCGGGAAGACGGTGCCGCCGGCCGACTCCCCGGAGAACCGCGCCGAGCGGGACAAGGCGGTGCGCCGCCTCGTCGGGATGCTCGGTCGGAAGGGCTACGCCCCCGGACTCGCGTTCGGGGTGGTCACGGAGGTCCTCGGGGAGCACGAGGCGGACGCCTCCTAGAATGGTCCGGTGACTCTGACGGACCCCGCCCCCGCCCTCCCGCACGACGGCCTCACCTACGAGGTCCGCACCTTCGGGTGCCAGATGAACGTGCACGACTCCGAGCGCATCTCCGGCCTCCTGGAGTCGACCGGCTACGCCCCCGCGGGCGAGGGCCACCAGCCGGACCTCGTCGTGTTCAACACGTGCGCCGTCCGCGAGAACGCGGACAACCGCCTCTACGGCAACCTCGGCAACCTCCGCTCCGTGAAGGCCGCGCACCCAGGCCTGCAGATCGCCGTCGGCGGCTGTCTCGCCCAGAAGGACCAGGCGACCATCCAGGCGAAGGCGCCCTGGGTGGACGTCGTCTTCGGCACCCACAACATCGGCTCCCTGCCCGTGCTGCTCGAGCGCTCCCGCCACAACGCCGAGGCCGAGATGGAGATCCTCGAGTCCCTCGAGGTGTTCCCCTCCACGCTGCCCACCAAGCGCGACTCCACGCACTCCGGCTGGGTCTCGATCTCCGTGGGCTGCAACAACACGTGCACGTTCTGCATCGTCCCGAGCCTGCGCGGCAAGGAGAAGGACCGCCGCCCGGGGGAGATCCTCGCCGAGGTGCAGGCGCTCGTGGACGCCGGCGCCGTGGAGGTCACCCTCCTCGGCCAGAACGTGAACTCCTACGGCGTCGAGTTCGGCGACCGCGGCGCCTTCGCGAAGCTGCTGCACGCGTGCGGTCAGATCGAGGGCCTCGAGCGCGTGCGCTTCACGAGCCCCCACCCGGCCGCCTTCACCGACGACGTCATCGACGCGATGGCCGAGACCCCGAACGTCATGCCCCAGCTGCACATGCCCCTGCAGTCCGGCTCGGACCGGATCCTCAAGGCCATGCGCCGCTCGTACCGCTCCACCCGGTTCCTCGGCATCCTCGAGCGGGTCCGCGAGCGCATCCCGCACGCGGCCATCACCACCGACATCATCGTGGGCTTCCCGGGGGAGACCGAGGAGGACTTCGCGGAGACGATGCGCGTGGTCGAGGCCTCCCGCTTCGCCTCGGCGTTCACCTTCCAGTACTCCATCCGCCCCGGGACGCCGGCGGGCGAGATGGAGGACCAGGTGCCCAAGGCCGTCGTGCAGGAGCGCTTCGAGCGGCTCGTCGCGCTGCAGGACCGCATCTCCGCGGAGGAGATGGCCACCCTCGCGGGCACGCGGCAGGAGCTGCTCGTCACCGCCGACTCCGGCTCGAAGGCGGCCGAGCGCGGCCGCCTCGCCGGACGCGCGAAGGACAATCGGCTCGTGCACTTCTCCGTGCCCGAGGGCGCCGAGACGCCCCGCCCGGGCGACTTCGTCACCGTGACCGTCACCGAGGCGCGCCCGTTCTTCGCGATCGCGGATCCGGGCCCCGAGGACTACGCCCTGCGCCGCACGCGCGCCGGCGACGCGTGGGACCGGGCCCAGGCCGAGTCCTGCGGCGTCCCCGGCCCGGGCGCGACGGACGGGACGGCCCCCTCCGCCTCCGGGGCGACGCGCCTCGGCATGCCGACGATCCGCCCGCGCGGGTGAGCATGCCGGCCGCGCGCCCGCCCGTCGTCGCCGTGGTGGGGGCGACGGCGACCGGCAAGTCCGCTCTCGCCGTCGCCCTCGCGCACCGGCTGGACGGGGAGATCGTCAACGGTGACGCGCTGCAGCTCTACCGCGGCATGGACGTGGGCACCGCGAAGGTCACGGAGGCCGAGCGCGAGGGCGTCCCGCACCATCTCCTCGACGTCCTGGACGTGCGCGAGGAGGCCTCCGTCGCGGACTTCCAGCGGCGCGCCCGCGAGCTGTTCGCGCAGATCCGGGCGCGGGGTCGCCCCCCGATCCTCGTCGGCGGGTCGGGCCTGTACGTCCGTGCGGCCCTCGACGAGCTGGAGTTCCCTCCCACCGATCCGGCGGTCCGCGGGGAGGTCGAGGCCCAGCTGGCCGCACGCGGGGAGGCCGCGCTGCGGGCCGAGCTCGCCGCCGTCGACCCGGTCTCCGCGGAGAAGGTCGCGGACGAGCGGCGCCTGGTGCGCGCCCTCGAGGTGCACCGGATCACGGGCCGGCCGTTCTCGGCGTTCATGCCGCGGCGGCGCTACGAGGATTCCGTGGCGCCGGCCGTGCAGCTCGGGCTGCGGATCGACCGCGCCGTGCTCCACGCGCGCATCGCCGCGCGCGTCGCGGCCATGGTGGACGCCGGGCTCGTCGAGGAGGTGCGGCGCCTCGACGCCGCCGGCCTGCGGGAGGGGCGCACCGCCTCCCAGGCCATCGGGTACGCGCCCGTGCTCGAGGTCCTCGACGGCACCGCGAGCCTGGGCGACGCCGTCGAGCGCACCGTGGTGGCCACCCGGCGCTTCGCCCGCCGCCAGGAGACGTGGTTCCGCGCCGATCCCCGCGTGCGCTGGGTCGACGCCCTCGCCCCCGACGTCCTCGAGCGCTCCCTCGCGGTGCTCGCCGCCGAGCCCGCCTCCTAGACTGGCCCGCATGAGCCTCCTGCCCGGCGCCTCCGCCGTCGTCGACACCACGCCCACGCTGCCCTTCACGAAGGGCCACGGCACGGGCAACGACTTCGTGCTGATCGCCGACCCGGACGGCAACGCGCACCTCGAGCCCTCCCGCGTCGCGATGCTCGCGGACCGCCACCAGGGGATCGGCGCCGACGGCGTCATCCGCGCCGTGCGTTCGGCGCACCTCCCCGAGGGCCGCGAGGTGCTGGCGGCGGCTCCCGAGGCCGAGTGGTTCATGGACTACCGCAACGGGGACGGCTCGGTCGCCGAGATGTGCGGCAACGGTGTGCGCGTCTTCGTCCACTTCCTCGTGGAGAAGGAGCTCGTGGACCTGCCCGTCGGCTCGGCGCTGACCATCGGAACCCGCGCGGGCGCGAAGTCCGTCACCCGCATGGAGCACGGCTACGCGATCGACATGGGCCCCTGGAGCCTGATCGACCCGGAGCTCGCGGAGGACGCGGCCGCCGACTCGATGGTGCGCGCCACCGGGCTGACGGACGCCCGTCCCGGCCTGAGCATCTCGATGGGCAACCCCCACACGGTGGTCCCGCTCGGGGCGTTCGCAGAGCTCGAGGCGCTGGAGCTGCACACGGCTCCCGAGGTGGACCCCGAGCCGCCGCACGGCACCAACGTGGAGTTCGTGGCCGCCCACGAGCCGCTCGTCAAGGGGGGCGTGGGCCGGGTGCGGATGCGCGTGCACGAGCGCGGCGTGGGGGAGACCCAGTCGTGCGGCACCGGCGCGTGCGCGGCCGCGGCGGCCATGCGCGTGTGGGCCGGGCCCGAGGGCGCGGACTCGTGGCTCGTGGAGGTCCCGGGCGGCGTGCTGGCGGTGGACTTCGTCCTGGCCTCCGACGGAGAGGAGCACGTCGTCCTCGCGGGGGCCGCCGAGCTCGTGTTCGACGGCGAGCTGCGCGGCTGAGACCCGGTCGCCGGCCGACGCTCCGGCCGCGGGTCAGGCCTGCCGGGTCACCGTCAGGATGCGGAACCCCTTGACGGTCGCCGCGCGCCGCACGGTGAACGCCCCCGGGGTGCGGTCCTCGAGCATCCCGGCGATCCAGGGCTGCAGCGAGTCGGCCCCGAGGTTCTTCTGCACCACGAGCCACGCCTCGCCGCCCGGGTTCAGCGCGGGCAGCCAGCGCTCCAGCAGCTCGTGGAGCACCTCCTTGCCCACGCGGATGGGCGGGTTGGACCAGATGAGGTCGAAGCCCGCGTCCGCCGGCACGTCCTCGGGCCGCAGGAACACCGCGTTCTCGGCGCCCACGGCGGCCGCGTTCTCCCGGGCCAGACCGATCGACCGCTCGTTCACCTCGACGCCGGTCACATGGGCCTCGGGCGAGCGCAGTGCGAGCGTGAGGGCGAGCGGTCCCCAGCCCGCGCCGACGTCGAGGAAGGCGCCGTGCGACGGCGGCACGGGGACCACGGAGAGCAGGGCGGCGGTGCCCTTGTCGATCCCGTCGGGCGAGAAGATCCCGTTGGCCGTCTGCACGGCCACGGTCCGGCCCGCGAGCTCGACCTCGATCCGCCGGCGTCGCTCGGGCGTCCCGGGGTCGGGGGAGAAGTAGTGGGCTGGCTGACTCACGCGGACCATCGTAGTCAGGCGGTGGGCCGCGGACCGTCTCGCCTGGCCGGCGCCGTTCACGGGGACCGTGGCGTGGTCGGCGGCGCCGGGGCGGCCTGCGGCGCCATGTCGGAGAGGGTGTTCGCCCACGGGGGAGAGGCTTCCCGCTGCGGTGAGGGCCGGGTAGGGTGTCATTCATGTTCCTGCTGTTCGCCTGACGCCCGCCGTGGAGCCCCGCTCCGGCCGCCGTCACACCCCGCATCCCGCCCCTGAGGCGTCGCCTCCGTGCGCCCGGGCCCCGCTGACGCGAACAGGACATCCCCATGAGCATCACGCTGCGCCCTGCGCGCCCGCCGGACACTCCGAGCTGGCTGCGCTGCCGCGCCCTGTCCTTCCCCTCGACCCGGTGGGTCGCCGTCGGCTCGGGCGGTGAGGTCCTCGGGATCCTCGACGTCGAGCCCGGCGCGGAGGGCGCCGAGGAGGCCGGCCCCGCCATGATCGACGCGATCGCCGTCCACCCCGACCACGAGGGCAGGGGGATCGCCACCGCACCGTTGGAGGCGCTGATCGCGCGGCCGCCTGAGGGAACCGGCCGGCTGGACGCGTGGACCCGCGAGGACGTCGCCCGAGCTCCACAGGACCGCTAGCGCGTCCGCCCCACCCACTACGCTGATTCGAACCGGGCCCCACCGACGGGCGCCCAGAGGAGACCATGACTGAAGAGCACCAGAACACCGCCGGCCAGAACGGGCCGGGACCCGCCGCGGCAGGATCCGAGGACGAGATCCAGGCCGTGATCGACCGCATCCTCGCCGCCGACGACGCTCGCCGCGCGTCCGGCGGGGACGACGCGTCCGAGCAGGCCTCCGAGACGCGCGATCGGGCGTCCGTCGTCGGGGGCCGCGCGCTCGCGCTCGCCGAGGGCGGGGACGAGCACACCGAGTTCGACGGCGACCAGGACGAACTGGCCGCGCGCCATTCCCTGCGCCGCGTGGCCGGGCTCTCCACGGAGCTCGAGGACATGTCCGAGGTCGAGTACCGCCAGCTGCGCCTCGAGCGGGTGGTCCTGGCGGGCGTGTGGACCGAGGGCACCGCGGAGGACGCCGAGAACTCCCTCCAGGAGCTCGCCGCGCTCGCGGAGACCGCGGGCTCGGAGGTGCTGGACGGTGTCATCCAGCGCCGCGCGACCCCGGACCCGGCCACGTTCCTCGGCAAGGGCAAGGCCCGTGAGCTCGCGGAGATCGTGGCCCTCTCCGGCGCGGACACCGTGGTGGTGGACTCCGAACTCGCCCCGTCCCAGCGCCGCGCGCTCGAGGACGTGGTGCGGGTCAAGGTCATCGACCGCACCGCGCTGATCCTGGACATCTTCGCGCAGCACGCGAAGTCCCGCGAGGGCCGCGCGCAGGTCGAGCTGGCCCAGCTCGAGTACCTCCTGCCTCGCCTGCGCGGCTGGGGCGAGTCCATGTCGCGCCAGGCCGGCGGCCGTGCGGCCGGCGGCGAGGGCATCGGCTCCCGCGGCCCTGGCGAGACGAAGATCGAGCTGGACCGCCGTCGCATCCGCACGCGCATGGCCAAGCTGCGCCGGGACATCTCCGCCATGAAGCCGGCGCGCGAGGCCAAGCGGGCCAACCGCCGGCGCAATCGGGTGCCGTCCGTGGCCATCGCCGGCTACACCAACGCGGGCAAGTCCTCACTGCTCAACCGCCTCACCCACGCGGGGGTGCTCGTGGAGAACGCGCTGTTCGCCACCCTGGACCCCACGGTCCGCAAGGCCGTGACCCCGGACGGCATCGGCTACACGCTCTCGGACACCGTGGGCTTCGTGCGCAACCTTCCCACGCAGCTCGTGGAGGCCTTCCGCTCCACCCTGGAGGAGGTCGCGGACGCGGACGTCATCCTCCACGTCGTGGACGGCGCGCACCCGGACCCCGAGGGGCAGATCGCCGCCGTGCGCGGCGTGCTGGCCGAGGTGGACGCGCAGCGCATCCCGGAGATCATCGTGCTGAACAAGGCGGACGCGGCGGATCCCGTGGTCATCGCCCGCATCCGCTCGAAGGAGCCGCACACCGTCGTGGTCTCGGCCCGCACCGGCGCCGGCATCGACGAGCTGGAGAAGGCCATCGCGGCCACGATCCCGCGGCCCAGCGTGCGCCTCGAGCTGCTCGTCCCGTTCACGCGGGGCGACGTGGTCTCGCGCCTGCACTCCGCGGATGCGGAGATCCTCGCCGAGGCCTATGAGGAGGGCGGCACCCGCCTGACCGTCCTCGTGCGCGAGGACATCGCCGCCGAGCTCGCGGAGCACCGCGTGGACTCCGACGCCTCATGAGCGGGGCGGACGCCGCGGAGGGGGCCGTCTCGGCCCCCCGCACGGATCGGGAGAGGGAGGCGCTGCGGCTCCTGGACGCCGTGGTCGAGGCCACGGGCGGCCAGGAGCGCGCGGGCCAGAAGGAGATGGTCCTGCAGGTCGCGCGCGCCCTCGAGTCGCGGCGGCACCTGCTGGTCCAGGCCGGGACCGGCACCGGCAAGTCGCTGGCCTACCTGATCCCGGCGCTGCAGCACGCCATGGACCAGGAGGACCCCGTCGTGATCGCGACGGCCACCCTGGCCCTCCAGGCGCAGATCATGAAGCGGGACGCCCCGCGCCTCGTGGAGGCGCTGAAGGGGGAGCTGCCGCGCGAGCCCGTCGTCGCGCTCGTCAAGGGGCGCTCCAACTACCTGTGCCGGCACAAGGTGGACGGCGGGTATCCCGGGGACGAGGGCGAGGAGGCCCTCTTCACGGTGGCCGACGACGGCGGCGTGATCGGCTCCGCCGCGGACGGGGCCTCAGGGCCGTCGTCGCTGCTGGGCAAGGAGGTCATGTACCTGCGTGCGTGGGCGGACGAGACGGAGACGGGCGACCGCGACGACCTCGAGGTCCCCGTGACGGACCGCGCCTGGCGGCAGGTCTCGGTCTCGGCCGTGGACTGCCTCGGCGCGTCCCGCTGCCCCATGGCGGACGAGTGCTTCTCGGAGCACGCCCGCGCGGACGCCGCGGACGCCGACGTGGTGGTCACCAACCACGCGATGCTCGCGATCAGCGCGTTCGAGGGACTCGCCGTGCTCCCCGCCTACTCCGCCGTGGTGGTGGACGAGGCGCACGAGCTGCAGGACCGCGTCACCGGCGCGGTGACGGGCCAGCTCTCCGGCTCGATCGTGCACGGCGCCGCCACCTCGGTCCGGCGCCACACCTCGGTGGCGGTCGAGGACCTCGTGCAGGCCGGTGCTGCCCTGGACCGCGCCTTCGCGGGCACCCCCTCGGGGCTGCTCGCCACCGGCCCGGACGAGGTGCAGGAGCAGGCGCTGGCCGCCGTCCTCGCTGCCGCCCGGCAGTGCTTCTCAGACCTCGGCCAGAGCAAGGACAAGGAGGCCGACGGCGACGGCGGCCACCAGATGGCCCGCTCCCGCCTCGTCGAGGTCCTCGAGGTCACCGAGCGCATGCTCGCCGCGCGCCCCGAGGCCGACTTCCCGGAGGTCCTGTGGGCCACGCGGCCCGGGCACTTCGAGCCCGGCGTCGGCTGGCAGCCCGGCAACGAGGAGGACCCGCCGCAGCTCTACGTGGCCCCCATCTCGGTGGCAGGCAAGCTGCGTGAGGGGCTCTTCGGTAAGGCCACCACGGTGCTCACCTCCGCCACGCTGACCGTGGGCACGGGGGAGCGGCGGTTCGACTCGGTGGCCGGTGACGTCGGCCTCGCCGGGCCTGACGCCCCCGCGTACACCGCCCTCGACGTCGGCAGCCCCTTCGACTATCCCCGCCAGGGCGTGCTGTACGTGGCCCGGCACCTGCCGCGTCCCGGGAGGACGGCCTCCCCCGAGTCCCTCGACGAGCTCGGGGAGCTCATGAAGGCCTCGAACGGCGGCACGCTCGGCCTGTTCTCCTCCCGGCGGGCCGCCGAGGACGCCGCGGCGGAGATGCGCCGCCGGCTGGGCCCGACGCAGACGATCCTGTGCCAGGGCGATGCCACCCTCTCCGCACTCGTCCGGCAGTTCGCCGAGGAGCGGGACGCCTCCCTCTTCGGGACCATGAGCCTGTGGCAGGGCGTGGACGTGCCGGGCTCCTCGCTGCGCCTCGTGGTGATCGACCGGATCCCGTTCCCGCGCCCGGACGACCCGCTCTCCCAGGCGCGCACGCGGGACATCGCCCGGCACGGCGGCAACGGGTTCATGAAGGTGTCGGCCACGCACGCCGCCGTCCGCATGGCCCAGGGCGCCGGCCGCCTCGTGCGCGCCGTCGGGGACCGCGGCGTCGTCGCCGTGCTGGACTCACGTCTGGCCACCGAGCGCTACGGCGGCTACATCACGAGCGCTCTGCCGGACTTCTGGCGGACCACGGACCGGCAGGTGGTGCGGGGCGTGCTGGCGCGCCTCGCCGAGGAGGACTGAGGGCGTCCGAGGACACCCGACCAGCGGCCGTCAGGAGCCCACGTCAGGCCTAGAATCGTGGTGAGGGCCCCGGCCCCGCGGCCCTCCGGAGCGAGCACGCCGCCGCGCGCGGCGGCAAGGCGGGCGGCCATGGCCACCGGCAGGACCTCAGGATCCCATCGACTGCGGAGGACGGCCGAACGCCGCGCCTCCCTGGGCGGCCAGGCCCGCGAGGAGCGGGAGGTGGTCCGGGCGCACGAGCGCGCGGCGAATCGCCACCACGACTCCTTCCTGGCGCACCTGAACCTCAAGCCGGTGTGGCTGGCCTTGGCCGTCCTCGCGATGGCCGCGATGGCCGCGGTGGCCCTGATGCCCGGCCTGCAGGAGCTCGGACTCTCCGTCGCCGGACAGCGGGCGCTCGCGGTCCTCGCGTTCGCCGTCATCATGTGGGTGAGCGAGGCCGTCACCTACCCGGTCAGCGCCGTGCTCATCATCGGGCTGATCGCGTTCCTCGTCGGATTCGCCCCGGACATGGCGGACCCGGAGACCGCCCTCGGCACGTCAGGCGCCCTGGGGCTCGCGCTGGGCGGCTTCTCCAACTCCGCGGTGGCCCTCGTGGCCGGCGCCCTCGTGCTCGCCGCCGCCATGCAGGCCACGGGGCTGCACAAGCGCGTGGCGCTCCTCGTGCTGAAGTTCGCCGGCGAGAAGACGAGCAACATCCTCATCGGCACGATCGTCATCACGATCATCCTGTCCTTCTTCGTCCCGTCGGCCACGGCACGCGCCGGCGCGGTGGTGCCGATCCTCATGGGCCTCGTAGCGGTCTTCGGCATGCCGACCGACTCGAAGCTCAGCGCCCTGCTCGTCATCACCGCCGCGCAGGCCATCTCCATCTGGAACATCGGCATCATGACCTCCGCGGCCCAGAACCTCGTCGCTGTCGGCTTCATCCAGGACCAGATGGGCCGCCAGATCACGTGGCTCGAGTGGTTCGTGTGGGGCGCGCCGTGGGCCGCCGTCATGTCCGTGGTGCTCTACTTCGTGATGCGCTGGGCCATCAAGCCGAAGACCGACCGCATGGTCGGCGGTCGCGAGGTCGTCCAGCGCGACCTCGCCGCCCTCGGCCCGATGACGGGCAAGGAGATGCGCCTGACGGTGGTGGCCGTCCTCCTGGTGACCGCGTGGGCCACCCAGGGCGTCCTGCATCCCGTCGATGCGACCACCGTGACCCTGGCCGCCGTCGCCTTCCTCCTGCTCCCGCGCGTCGGCGTGTTCTCGTGGAAGACCGTGGAGAAGCTCGTCAACTGGGGCACGCTCGTGGTGTTCGCCGTGGGCATCTCGCTCGGCTCGCTGCTGCTCAAGACGGGCGCCGCCGCGTGGCTCTCGGAGCGCACCTTCACCGCGCTCGGCCTCGCCGAGCTGCCGATCGTCGCGCTGATCGCCGTCATGGGCGCCTTCACGATCCTCATCCACCTGGGCTTCGCCTCGGCCACCGCGCTCTCGAGCGCCCTGATCCCGGTGTTCATCGCCTTCGCCGCGTCCATCCCGAACGCCGCGGAGGGCGGCCTCGGGTTCGTCGTGATCATGCAGTTCCTGATCTGCTTCGGCTTCCTGCTGCCGGTCTCCGCGCCGCAGAACATGCTCGCGTACGGCACGGGCGCGTTCACCCCGATGCAGTTCCTCAAGGCGGGACTGCCCATCACGGTGATCGGCTACCTCATGGTCCTGCTCTTCTCCGCGACGTACTGGCGGTGGCTCGGCCTGGTCTGACCGTCCGCGCCGCGGGCGCCGTTCAGAGCGCCCGCAGCACGGTGACCACGCGGCCCATGATGGTGGCGTGGTCACCCATGATGGGCTCGTAGGCGGTGTTCTGGGGGAGCAGCCACGTGTGGCCGTCGCGCTGGCGGAAGGTCTTCACGGTGGACTCGTCGTCGAGCAGCGCGGCCACGATGTCCCCGTTGTCCGCGGTCTCCTGCCGGCGCACCACCACCCAGTCGCCGTCGCAGATGGCGGCGTCCACCATCGAGTCGCCGGAGACGCGGAGCATGAACAGCTCGCCCTCACCCGTGAGGCGGCGCGGGATCGTCATGACCTCCTCCACCTGCTGCTCGGCGAGGATGGGGCCGCCGGCCGCGATCCGACCCACCCACGGGATGGAGACGGCGTCGCCCTCGGCGGCGTCCGTGTGCCACGAGGGGATCTGGGGGAGCTCGGAGACCGGGGCGACGGGGGAGGCCGTCTCGGCAGTCAGCGTCGTCCCGTCCTCGGCCAGCAGCACCTCGAGCGCGCGGGGGCGGCCCGGATCGCGGCGGATGTAGCCGAAGCGCTCGAGCTGGCCGAGCTGATGCGTGACGGAGGAGAGCGAGGCGAGGCCCGCCGCGTCCCCGATCTCCCGCATGGAGGGGGGGTAGCCGCACTCCGCGATCGCGTGGCGGATGGTCTCCACGATCCGCCGCTGGCGGGACGTGAGCGAGGGGGCGGACCCGGCTGGGGTCTGGTGGTCAGGGGTGGCCATGCGGCGGTCCGTTCTCCCGAGGTCGCTTAGCGTGTCCACCCCTGCTGATGGTCTTGCCCTGTAGGCGATCCACCGCGGGTCGGAGCACGTCCGGTGCCCTCGACCCTAGTGGAGTCCGTCACCGGATCCAAAGATATGTTCGATCCACGCTGGGCGTGTCTCGAAGGTGTGTGCTAGACATGGATTCGAACAGGTTCGAACACACGTTCGAATTCCCGCCCGCAGCGGGAGGAAGGCGACCATCACCATGACCACCCTGACCGCAGCTCTCTCCCGTCCCGTCCCCGCTCGCCCCGCTCCGAGCGGGTTCCGCCTCAACAGGCGCGGCCGTCTCGTGCTCCGCGGGCTTCCGCTCATGCTGGCGGCGGCCGTGCTCACCGTCGTCGCGGCGTTCCTCGCGGGCGTCCTCACCTCCCCTGCGGCGGTCTCCTCCGAGGGTCCGGGCGCGCGTCTGGAGACCGTCACGGTCATGCCGGGGGACAGCCTGTGGTCCATCGCCGCCGAGGCTGCGCCGGAGGAGGACCCCTTCACCACCATGACGCGGATCGCCGAGCTGAACAGCCTGGAGGGCCGGGAGCTCGAGCTGGGCGAGTCCCTGTTCGTGCCCGCGGGGGACTGAGGGCTGGCCGGCGACTCACGGCGCGCTCGGCGTGCTCCCGTTCCTAGAATGGCCCGTATGACCGATCTGACCTCCCTCCCGCTGCGCGAGGGCCTGCGCGGGCAGAGCCCCTACGGCGCCCCCCAGCTGGACGTGCCGTTCATGCTCAACACGAACGAGAACACGCACCCCGTCCCCCCGGAGGTCGCGGAGGCCGTCGTGGCACGGGTGGCGCAGGTCGCCGGGGGGCTGAACCGCTACCCGGACCGCGAGTTCACCCGGCTGCGGGAGAGCCTGGCCGGGTACCTCGGCCACGGGCTGACCGCGGCACACGTGTGGGCGGCCAACGGCTCCAACGAGGTGCTCCAGCAGATCCTCCAGGCCTTCGGCGGGCCGCGCCGCAGCGTCCTCAGCTTCCTCCCCTCCTACTCCATGTATCCGCTGCTGGCCGCGGGCACGGACACGGCATTCGTCGACGGCGGGCGCGCCGCTGACCACACCCTCTCGGCCGAGCATGCCGCGGCCATGGTGCGCGAGCACCGTCCGAACCTCGTCTTCCTCGCCTCGCCCAACAACCCCACGGGCACCGCCCTCGGGCTGGACGTGATCGAGGCCGTCTACACCGCCCAGGCCCGGAACGAGGCCGAGGGCGGCCCGGGCGCCATGGTGGTCGTGGACGAGGCCTACGCCGAGTTCGCGCTCGACGGCACGCCCTCGGCCCTCACCCTCCTGGAGGGGCGCGAGCGGCTCATCGTCACCCGCACCATGTCCAAGGCGTTCGCCCTGGCCGGCGCCCGCCTCGGCTACCTCGCCGCGGACCCGGCCGTGGCGGATGCCCTGCGCCTCGTGCGCCTGCCCTATCACCTCTCCTCGGTCACGCAGGCCACCGCGATCGCCGCCCTCGAGCACGTGGAGACGCTCCTGGAGACCGTGGCGGACATCAAGGCCCAGCGCGACCGGATCGTGGCCCGGCTGCGCGAGCTGGGCCTGGACCCGGCCGTCTCGGACTCGAACTTCGTCTTCTTCGGCCACCTGGAGGACGCGCACGCCGTGTGGGAGGCGCTCCTCGAGCGGGGGGTGCTGGTGCGCGACGTCGGCATCCCGCACCACCTGCGCGTCACCGCGGGCACGGAGGAGGAGACCACCGCGTTCCTCACCGCCCTTGAGGAGGCCCTCGCCGCGGGTGCACGGTGACCCCGCGCCGGCCGCCGCGCGAGACGCAACGACGCGCGCGGCCGGGCATGCGCCGCCGAACCTAGGATGGATGCGACCGTCACCCCGTATCCCCAGGAGGACCCGTGGAAGCCGAGCTGATCTCCGGACGCCGGGCGCGCATGGAGCGCACCACGAGCGAGTCGGACGTGCACGTGGAGATGGACCTGGACGGCTCCGGCGCCGCGGACATCTCCACGGGTGTCCCGTTCTACGACCACATGCTCACGGCGCTCTCGCGCCATTCGCGGATCGACCTCAGGGTCCGCGCCACGGGGGACACCCACATCGACGTGCACCACACGGTGGAGGACGTCGCGATCACGCTCGGCGAGGTGCTCCGCGTCGCCCTCGGGGACAAGCGGGGCATCCGCCGCTTCGGCGAGGCCTCCGTGCCGTTGGACGAGGCGCTCGCGCGCGCCGTCGTGGACGTCTCCGGGCGTCCGTACCTGGTGCACGAGGGCGAGCCGGACGGGCAGCAGTACCACCTCATCGGAGGCCACTTCACCGGCTCCCTGACCCGGCACGTCTTCGAGTCGATCACGCAGCACGCGGCCATCTGCCTGCACATGGACGTCGTCCGCGGCCGCGACCCCCACCACATCGTGGAGGCCCAGTTCAAGGCGTTCGCCCGCGCCCTGCGCGCGGCCGTCGAGGACGATCCGCGCGTGGACGACGTGCCCTCCACGAAGGGCGCGCTCTGATGGCGGCGCCCACGTCCGTGCCCGGGGTGCGCCCGCGCGTCGCCGTCCTGGACTACGGCTCCGGCAACGTGCACTCGGCTGTGCGCGCCCTCGAGCGCGCCGGGGCCGTCGTCGAGCTCACCCGGGATCCGGACGCCGTGCTGGACGCGGACGGGCTGCTCGTGCCCGGCGTGGGCGCCTACGCCTCGGTGATGCGCGCCCTCACCGAGGTCGGCGGCACCCGCTGGATCGGCCGCCGCGTGGCCGGCGGTCGCCCCGTGCTGGGCATCTGCGTGGGCCATCAGGTCCTCTTCGACGCCGGGGTGGAGCACGGCGAGCGGACCCATGGCATGGGGGAGTGGCCCGGCGTGGTCGAGGAGCTCCCGGCCGAGGTCCTGCCCCACATGGGCTGGAACACCGTCCGACCGCCGGAGGACTCCGCGCTCTTCCGGGGGATCGAGGACGAGCGGTTCTACTTCGTCCACTCCTACGGCGTGCTGCGCTGGGAGTTCGACCAGACCATCCCCACCATGCGCCCCCCGCAGGTGACGTGGGCGCACCACGGCGCGGACTTCATCGCCGCCGTGGAGAACGGGCCGCTGTCCGCCACGCAGTTCCACCCCGAGAAGTCCGGCGAGGCCGGGCAGGCGCTGCTCCGCAACTGGCTGGAGACCCTCTGATGCCCTACTGGTCCGTCCTCTACCTCGCCCTCGGCGGCATCCTGCTCGGTGCCGCCTGGTCGATGCGCACGCAGAAGGCCCCCGGGTGGGCCGTCGTCATCGCCCTCGTGCTCGCCGCCATGGCGATCGCCGCCGCCTTCCTGACCGTCTCCCGCTGAGAGGTACCCCATGACCCCGAACACCCCCGCCCTCGAGCTGCTGCCCGCCGTGGACGTGCAGGACGGCCGTGCCGTCCGTCTCGTCCAGGGGGAGGCCGGCTCCGCCACCTCCTACGGCGACCCGCTCACCGCGGCCCTCGACTGGCAGCGCGCCGGCGCCGAGTGGATCCACCTCGTGGACCTCGACGCCGCGTTCGGCCGCGGGGACAACCGCGACGTCATGCGCCGCGTGGTGGAGGAGCTCGGCGTGAAGATCGAGCTCTCCGGCGGCATCCGCGACGACGCGTCCCTCGATGGGGCCCTCGAGATGGGCGCGACCCGAGTGAACCTCGGCACCGCGGCCCTGGAGGACCCGGCGTGGACGGCGCGCGTGATCGAGCGCCACGGCGAGCAGGTGGCCGTGGGCCTGGACGTGCGCGGCACCACCCTCGCGGCCCGCGGCTGGACGAAGGAGGGCGGCGACCTCTGGGAGGTCCTGGCCCGCCTCGAGGACGCCGGCTGCGCCCGCTACGTGGTCACCGACGTCACGAAGGACGGCACCCTGAAGGGGCCGAACACCGAGCTCCTCGCGCAGCTGTGCGCGAAGACGGCCAAGCCCGTGGTCGCCTCCGGCGGCATCTCCTCGCTCGAGGACGTCGCCGCGCTCGCGGGGATGGTGGGCGACGGCGTCGAGGGAGCCATCATGGGCAAGGCCCTCTACGCGGGCCGGTTCAGCCTCGAGCAGGCGCTCGCGGTGGCCGGCGGCTCCACGGTGGACGAGGCGCGGGCCGCGCACCCCTTCGCGGTGGCCGAATGAGCGCGGACTCCGCGCACGAGGAGACCGTCGCGCTCGAGCGGCCGGCATCGCGGGAGCTGCCGGGGCACATCCGCGCCGCGCTGGACCGGATGCGGGAGAAGACGGCCGGGGAGAACGTCGCGGACACGGCCGGCGTCCCGTGGGAGGGCCGCGACCTCGCCGGCGGCGGCGTGGACGGCTCCGCCAATCCGCTGCACGCGTTCGACGCCGACGACGGCACCGCCGACGACCGGTGGAGCGACGTCATGGAGCGGCTTGCCCGCTCGGAGGCCACCGAGCAGGACGTCGCCGCGGTGCTCGGGCACATCCGGGTCTTCGCCGCGGTGGTCCCGACGCTCGCGGTCGACGAGGCGGACGTGCACGACCACGCGGACCACGCCGGCCACGGGCACGAGGTCGGCGCGCACGGGGACAAGGCGGCCGACGTCGCCCTGGTGACCCTGCGCGCCGCCGACGGCCGCGCCGCCCTGCCCGTGTTCACGAACGTGCCCGCCCTCACGGCGTGGAACCCCGAGGCGCGGCCGGTGGCCGTGTGGATGCCGCGGGCGTGCCTCTCGGCGGTGGACGAGGGATGTGAGCTCGTGGTGGTCGACGCCGGCGCCGAGCACACCTACGTGGTGCGCCGCCCCGCCGTGTGGGCGCTCGCACAGCAGCAGGAGTGGACGCCGTCGTACGTGGACCAGGAGGTGGCCGATGAGATCGCGGAGGTCGCGGACCTCGTGCCGCACCTGCTGAACCTCGGCCTCGCGCCGGGATCCGGCGTCGCGACGCGCACGGCGTCCGGCGCGGTGATGAACGGCGGCGGCTCGGGCCCGGAGCTCAAGGTCGTGGCCATGCCGACCCGCGGCGCGGACGACGCCGACGTGCGGCTCATGGCCGCCACGCTGCGCATGGTGCTGTCGGACCTGCCCCTGCTGGCTGAGCGGGCCGACTCCGTGGAGATCACCGTCCGCCGGCCCTGAGCCCCGCGCTCCCATGGGCGTGCCGACCCCCATCGGCTACCGTGGTGGGGGAGGGGCGCCGCCGTTGCGGCCGCCCCGCCCTGGACGACCGTGCACTTCCGGCCGGTCCTAGGCATCCATCTGGAGGAGATGTCATGAGAAGCAGAACCCTGACCGGCGCGGCCACCGCCGCGCTGGGCGCCGTGGCGGTCGCCGCCGCCGGCCCCGCCCTCGCGTCCACCCCGCTCACCCAGGGATCGGCGCTCTCGGCGCCGGCCGGGGCGTGCAGCCTGACCATCGTGGACGAGTCCACCGCCTACACCGCGGCCCACTGCGGCGGGGCCGTGTGGGAGGTCGGCTCCCCGGTGCGCTCCGCCGAGGGCGCGCGCATCGGCACCGTCACCGCCCTGCCCGGCGAGTCCGGCGTGGACCTGGTGCGCATCGGCCTGGCCGAGGACGTCCGCGTGGTCGGCGACTGGGCCACCCGGCCCGCCGCCTCCGTGGAGGCGGGCGAGACCGTGTACACGCACGGCTCCTCCGTCCCGATGGGCCACCCCAACTCCCTGAGCCACGCCCACGCCTTCGACAGCGACGCCGTGTGCGCCGACGGCTATGCCGACCAGGTCGCCCTCGACGCCGCCACCACCCACCCCGGCGACTCGGGCGGAGCGGTCTACGACGCGCAGCAGCGCGTGGTGGGCGTCATCTCGGGCGTCGCGCCGGTGACCTTCGACGAGGACGGCGAGGCGGTCAGCTGCGACGCGAAGGCCATGTCCTCGATCATGGTCCCGATCGAGTCGACCCGTGCCCTCGACGCCGCCAAGGCCTCCTCGGCGACGTCCGGCAAGACCCCCCGCCCCGCCCCCAAGCACGCCGCGCGCCCCGCCCCGAAGCACGCCGCCGACATGCCCACCGCCGGAGCGGCCCCCGTGGCCGAGTCCGAGGTCACGACGATCCCGGCGGAGGAGCAGAAGGAGATCGCCGACGAGCTGATCGCGAAGCAGGAGGCGAAGGCGGCCGCCGAGAAGAAGGCTGCCGCGGAGAAGAAGGCTGCCGCGGAGAAGAAGGCCGCCAAGGCTCCCGCCGCGGCCAAGGCTGTGGCTCCGGCCAAGGCCTCCGCTCCCGCCAAGGCCAAGGCCTCCGCTCCCGCCAAGGCCAAGGCCTCCGCTTCCGCCAAGGCCAAGGCCTCCGCTCCCGCCAAGGCCAAGGCCTCCGCTTCCGCCAAGGCCACGCCGGCCCCGGACCTCACCACCGAGGTGACCTACACCGCCGCCGAGGGCGTGGCCCGCGGCACCCGCACCCAGATCACCACGGACGAGGGCCGGTTCGAGTACATGAAGGTCTACGCCCTGGACGCGGACGGCGCCGTGCTGGGCGAGATGCACCTGCACACCGTGCAGCCGATGGCCTGGATCAACGTCCCGGCGGACGTCCCCGCCGGCGGCTCCGTGAAGGTGATCGCGGTCAGCTCCGCCGACGCCCCCGCGGACACGGTGGTGACCCTGGGCGGCCAGCGCATCGGCTGATCCGTCCGGCCTCACGGCCACAGCAGCACACCGGGCCCGGTGATTCCGCGAGGATCACCGGGCCTCGTGCGTCAGCACCGCCCCTCGAGACGGTGGCCGAGCCGGGAGAACACCCGGCCGAGGGTCTCCGCCTCCCCGGGCTCCAGGGCGCTGAGGAAGAGGTCGTCGATCTCGCGCGCGTGATGGACGGCTGCGCGGCGGAAGGCGCGGCGGCCCTCGTCCGTGATCACAGCCTCGAAGCCGCGCCGGTCCCGTTCCGCGGGGTGGCGCTCGATCAGGCCGCGGGCCACGAGGCTCTTGACCTGGTACGTCATGCGCGAGGGGGAGAAGACCATGCGCCCGGCGAGCTCTCCGAGGCGCAGGCGGCCATCGGGGGACTCGTAGAGGAGCAGCAGCAGGTTGTAGTCGGCCAGCGAGAGCCCGGCGTCCCGCTTCAGTCCGCGCTCGAGCAGCTCGGAGAGCATCTGGGTGGACTCGAAGTACGCGCGCCACGCCTGCTGGGCCGCACCCTCAGGCCTGCGGTCCTCGGGGGCGGAGCCGTACCACGTCGCGGCGTCGGCGGCGCCGGGAACCGGCTCAGGCGCCGGGGTTGAGGAGCTGGTCAAACGGAGTCACCTCCAGCTCTGCCTCGCCCTTCGCGCGGCGCGGCCGCACGGGGCGCAGGAGCATGACCTCGGCGAGGTCCCTCCCTGCGGCCGCGATGCGCGCGTTCAGCGGGTGGTCCCGCATGGACGCCGCGGCCCCGGTCACCTCGCCCCAGTCGTCCGAGGCGGCGAACACCGCCGTGGGGATGATGCGCGTGCGCAGGTAGGAGAAGAGCGGCCGCATCGCGGTGTCGATCATGAGCGAGTGCCGCGCGGTGCCACCGGTCGCGCCGAGCAGCACGGTGGTGCCGCGCACGGCGTCGTCGTCCACGAGGTCCCAGAAGGCCTTGAAAAGGCCCGCATAGGACGCCTTGAAGGTGGGGGAGACGGCGATGACGGCGTCGGCCTGCTCGACCTCGTCGAGCGCGGCGCGCAGGGCCGGGGAGGTGGTGGCGGTCACCTGCGCCTGGGCGACGTCGACCGCCAGCTCCCGCAGGGTGATGAGGTGGATCTCGGGGGCCGAGCCCCGGCCCGCGAGGGCACTCGAGGCCGCCTCGGCGAGGCGCTCGGCGAGCATGCGGGTCTGGGACGACTCCCCGAGGCCGCCGGAGACGACGGCGATGTGCCGCGTCTCGGGCGTGAACGGGCCGGTGACGGCGCTCATCGGCCGGACTCCCGCTCCGCGTGGGCGGCCGAGCCCTCGGCGCCGCCGGGGACGGGCGCCTCGCCGCGACGGGCGCGCTCGACGAGGAACGCGTGGGTGGGCGCCTCGGGCACGTCGGCCGGCGTGAGGGCGTCGAACTCCCTGCGGAGCACGGGGAGCACCTCGTCGCCCAGGATGTCGATCTGCTTCAGGACGGTGTCCGTGGGCAGGCCCGCATGGTCGATCAGGAACATCTGACGCTGGTAGTCGCCCACCCAGTCGCGGAAGCCGAGGGTGCGCTCGATGACCTCCTGCGGGGAGCCCACGGTCAGCGGGGTCTGGCGGGTGAAGTCCTCGAGGGAGGGGCCGTGGCCGTACACCGGCGCGTTGTCGAAGTACGGGCGGAACTCCTTGACGGCGTCCTGCGAGTTCTTGGCCATGTAGACCTGGCCGCCGAGGCCCACGTAGGCCTGGTGTGCCTTGCCGTGGCCGTAGTGCTCGAAGCGCTGGCGGTACAGGCGCACCATCTGGATGACGTGCTCCTTGTTCCAGAAGATGTTGTTGTGGAAGAAGCCGTCGCCGTAGTAGGCGGCCTGCTCGGCGATCTCGGGCGAGCGGATGGAGCCGTGCCACACGAAGGGCGCCACGCCGTCGAGCGGCTGGGGCGTGAGGGTGAAGTTGTTCAGGGGCGTGCGGAACGTCCCGTTCCAGTCCACGGTCTCCTCGTGCCACAGGCGGTGGAGAAGGTGGTAGTTCTCCACGGCCAGGGCGATGCCCTGACGGATGTCCTTGCCGAACCACGGGTACACGGGTCCGGTGTTGCCGCGGCCCAGGGTGAGGTCCACGCGGCCGTCGGCGAGGTGCTGCAGGTACGCGTAGTCCTCGGCCAGGCGCACCGGGTCCATCGTGGTGATGAGCGTGGTCGCCGTGGAGAGCTGGATCTTCTCCGTCACGGCCGCCAGGTACGCGAGCAGCGTGGGCGGGTTGCCCGGGGCCACGAACGGCGGGTTGTGGTGCTGGCCCGTGGCGAACACGTCGAAGCCCGCCTGCTCGGCGTGCCGCGCGATACGCACGGTGTCCTTGATGCGCTGGTGCTCGGTGGGGGTGGTGCCGGTGGTCGGATCGGTGGTGATGTCACCGATCGTGAAGACGCCGAACTGCATGGGCTGCTCCTTCGGGGCGGGGCGGGGCGGGGCGGGGCGGTGCCGGACGGGCGAGGGGCGGGCCCCTCGTCGTCTTTCAAAACTGAACCATATCCGTCAACGCGTGCCGAGCCGGGGGTATTCCGGGAGGACGACGACGGCGGGACACTGGTCGCATGACCGGGACCTTCGACGCAGGCCGCCTCGCGCACGTGAACGCCGTGACGGTGCAGCAGATGACCACGTGGAACTCCAACGACATGGCGATCCTCGGCCCCGACGGGGAGACCGTGGCGACGGTGGTGACGCGAGGCGGGGGCTTGAGCCGCATGCTGATGGGCTCGCGTGAGTTCGACGTGGTGGACGGGGAGGACGGCCGCGTCCTCTTCCACCTGCAGGACCCGGCGACCTTCGGGCGGGACCGCTTCCAGGTGTTCGACGCGCAGGGGTATCCGCTGGCCAACGTGGCCCGGGAGTTCGCGTTCTTCCGCACCGCCGTGAGCGTGGAGGTGGTCGACGGGACTCGGTTCTCCGTGACGGGCGACCTGTTCGACTACGACTACACGTTCGCGGCCGGGGAGCGGCAGATCGCCCGCGTGACGGCGGAGTTCGCCGGGTTCCTGAACGCTCTCGCGGGGCGCTCGCGGTACCAGCTCACCGTGGACCCCGCGATGCCGCCCGTGGTGCGCTGCGCGGTGCTGGGCACGGCGATCGCCCTGGACCTGCTGCGCGCGAAGGACCAGCGGAAGAACTGAGCGGGCACGGTCTCGGCAGGCCCGCTGTGAGCCGGACTGCACCACACACCGGAAGCCCTAAGCTTCTGGGGTGGACTTCGGAGCGTACGGACGGTTGCTGCAGGACCCTCGGATCCGCCATCTGCTGATGGTGGGCTTCATCGCCCGCTTCCCCCACACGGCGGCCGGCGTGATCCTCACGCTGCACGTGGCGCTGACGCTCGGCCTCGGCTACGGCCAGGCCGGCCTCGCGGCGGCGGCCATGACGCTGGGCATCGCCGTCGGCGCTCCGTGGCGCGGCCGCGTGGTCGACGCCAAGGGTCTGCGCCGGGCGCTGCTGCCGTCCGTGGTGGCGGAGGCCCTCATCTGGCCGATCGTGCCGTGGCTGCCCTTCCCCTGGATGCTGCTGGCCGTGTTCCTCGGCGGCGTGTTCGCGCTGCCCATCTTCTCCGTGGTGCGCCAGGGCCTCGGCGTGCTCACCCACGGCAAGGATCGCCAGACGGCGTTCGCCCTCGACTCGATCGTCACCGAGACCATCTTCATGATGGGCCCGGCCCTCGGCGCCGTGGTGGCCGCCACGTGGTCCAGCGCGCTCGGGCTGACCATCGTGGGCCTCTCCAGCGCCCTTGGCGGCCTGCTGCTGATGTGGTTCAACCCACCGACGCGCTCGAGCCAGCTGGCCGTCGTCGGGCCGGCCACGGACGACCCGTACACGGAGGCCGAGGACCGTGATCAGGCGGTCGCCCAGTCCGTGCACGGCGCGCCGATGCACGTGGAGATGACCGCCCCGGACCTCGCCACGGGCACCGTGCCGCTGGTGACCGGGGCGATCCCGATCATCACGGGTGCCATGCCCCGCATCGCGGAGGACGGCTCCGAGCCGGTGCCCCAGGCCCGCCCGGGCCTGACGCGGCGGGAGCGGCTCGCGCTGTGGCGGGAGAAGAACTTCGCGTGGGTCACCCCGGAGGCCCTGGGCGTGCTCGTGGTGTCCATGGCGGCGGGCATCGTGATGGTGGGCACCGAGGTGTCCATGGTGGCCGAGCTGGAGCGCGCCGGCCAGGCGGCCGCGGTGGGCGTGGTGTATGCGCTGTGGTGCGGTGCCTCGGCGATCGGCGGCCTGTTCTACGGGGCTTGGGGGCGCCAGGTCCACCCGTACCTGCTCATGGCCCTGTTCGCCCTGTTCACGTTGCCCATGGCGGTCGTGGACGGATTGTGGCCGCTGGCGCTCGCCTCGATCCCCTCGGGCCTGCTCACGGCGCCCACGCTGGCCGCTGCGTCCTCGCGGCTCTCGAACCTGGTGGTGGAGGAGCGCCGCGGCGAGGCGATGGGCTTCTACGGCTCGGCCATGACTGCGGGCGCCGCTCTCGGCGCGCCGGTGGCGGGCGTCTTCATCGACGCGATCTCGCCGGCGGCCGGCTACGTGTTCGCCGCCCTCGTGGGCTTCGTGCTCGTGGCGGTGGCCGCGCTGGCCACGCTGACCCGACGACGGCGGGGTGCCGCGCGCTGACCACGGCGGTGGCGGCGGTCAGCGGGTGAGGTCGCCCGGCCACCAGCGCCGCACGATGGTGAACAGCAGCGTGACCGCGGCGAGCGCGACGAGAGCGGCGGCGGCGGAGAACGCGGCCGCGGCGTAGCCGACGGCGTCCCACCCTTCGTCGCTGAGGGTGGAGATCATGGACAGGGAGGACCCGCCGAACGCGAGGGTGAGGATCACGCCGAGCCCGCCGAGGACGAGGTCCGCCACGCGCACGGCAGCGGCCCACGTTCGGCGCCGTGCGTCCGTAAGCAGCAGCCCAGCCCCGGCGAGGGAGGCCAGCGAGCCGAGGACGGGGAGGAGGACCCGGAGGACACCGTCGATCGGCACGGCGAGCCACAGCCAGCCCACCGCGGCGGGCACGGCCAGCAGCAGGGCGGCGAGCGCCGTCCGTCCGGCGCCCGTGCGGGCCCGGGCTCCGGAGCGCGCGGAGAGGTTCACGCCAACAGCTCGTGGATGCGGCGGACCACCACGTCCGTGAGGTCGGCGTCGTAGCCGGAGGTGGAGGAGTCCATGAAGAGGTGCTCCGCGCTCTCGTACTCGAAGAGCACCGCGGGGGCGTCCGGATTCTCATCCGTCGCGGCGATCGAGCGGGCCAGCGGCAGGTCCTCGTCCCTGACCCAGGCGTCCTCGGAGGCGAGGTGCACCTGCAGGGCCGTGTGGGGCTGCCACAGAGGGGCGAACGCGGTGAGCGGGACGAACCCGGAGATGTCGATGCACGCGCGGAAGGCGGGCACGGTCTGAGCCGCCTTGTGGGCGGGGACCACGCCCATCGAGACACCGGCGACGACGGACGCGGACGGGAACTCCGCGGCCACGCGCATGCCCTCGAGCGCGATCCGTTCGAAGCCGCCGAGCCTCTCCACGTGCGCGATGCCCTCCTGCGGGGTTCCGAACACGGCGCCGTCGAAGAGGTCCGGGGTGTGCACCTGGTGGCCGCCGGAGGCGATCTTCTCGGCGAGGTCGCGGACACCGTCCGTGAGGCCGAGGGCGTGGTGGAAGAGGATGATCTGAGCCATGGGTCACAGCGTAGACGCGGGGCCGGACACCGCAGCGGGTCCGCGGGCGGGCCGTCTGCTGGGGAAGGACAGCTGAGCGGGGATGCCGGGCTCCGGGTGATCGGGGGAGACGAAGACGGCCCGGCCGGGAAGCGGCTCCACCGCGATGACCTTCGGCCACACGAGCCGGTGCTCCCCGCTCGTGCCCGCCGGCACGTAGAACCGGTGGGGGAGGTGCAGCAGGAGGCGTGAGGTCGCGAGGTCGCGGCCGCCCAGGGCCGCGAACCGCACCCGTCTCCCCCGCTGGGTGCCCAGCCAGTGGTGCAGCTCCTCATCGAAGGACCGGTACGTCTCGCCCACCCGGAGACCTGCCCAGCCGGCCCACCCGGTGACCACCGCGGTGCCGCCGTGATCGGCGAGCGCGTCGAGCGCCGCGACGGCAGCCTGGGCGGCCTCGTCACCCCCGTCGGGGGTGAGGACGGTGTGGCCATGGGGCAGGCCCGGGTGACCCGTCTCTCCGGAGCCGTCGAGCACGAGCACGCCGCCCGGCCCACGAGCGGCCACGTCGAGGACGGACTCCAGGATCAGCTCGCGGCCGCCGGCCGCCTCCGCGATCCATGCCGTGTTCCCCGCGGAGCCGTGCGGCCAGCGCCAGGCCACGTGCCGTGCGCGGGACGCGTCGTCGATGAGGGCGAGAGCGTCGCGGCCCCGCCTGCTCGAGCGGTCGGGGGCCCACACTCCCGGGAGGGCGGGAGAGACCACCGGCGCCGGTGTCGGCCAGCATCCCTGCGCGTACGCGTCCCTCACGTGCTCCACGACGGCCTCCCACGAAGCGGCGGTGGCGGCCGGCACGGCCTCCTCGCCCGCCCGCCGCCACACGGGTTCGGCGGCAGCCACCGCCCACTGCGAGGCACGGAACGCGACGGGCGCGCGGCCCGCCCGGGCGAGGATGGCCGATCCGGGGCGGGAGGCGTCCAGGCGGAAGGCGTCCCGCGAGCCGACGAGGTCCCAGGACTCCTGCTCCGTGGCCGTGCGCAGGGCGATCGTGGCGCCCAGGTTGGAGCGGATGTCCCCGCTGACTGCACCCGTCGCCCGCTGCGTCGCGAGCAGCAGGTGGAATCCGAGGGACCGCCCGGTCGCGGCGAGGCGCTGGAGCACCGCACCGGCGTCGGGGTGGTCGTCCATGAGGACCCGCAGCTCGTCGACCGCCACCACCAGGCGAGGCAGCGCCACGTCCGGACGGCGACGGCGGAAGGCGGGGTAGTCGCTCACCCCGAGCCCCGCGAAGAGCGCCTCGCGTCGCCTCAGCTCAGCGCTGATCGCCGAGAGGGCGCGCAGCGAGGCGGCGCCCACGTGGTTCGTCTCCACGCTCATGGTGTGCGGAAGGGCGGCCAGATGCCCGAAGGATGCCCCGCCCTTGAAGTCCAGCAGGATGAAGGCGAGCTCGGCCGGAGGGTGGTGCGCGCTCAGACCCACGAGCAGGGACAGCAACAGGTCGGACTTCCCCGAGCCCGTCGTCCCGGCGACCAGGATGTGGGGCCCGTCGGCCGCGAGATCCAGCCACAGCCCGCCCGTGGCCGGCGGCCCGCCAGCGGCCGGACGCGCGGGATCGCCCGTCGTCACGGGCGCGCGGACCCCGTCGACCGCCGAGAGCGTCCCCACCTGCGGCGGCGGGCGCAACGGCGGTGCCGCCGTCGTCCCCGAGAGGAGCCCGAGGCCGACGACGTCGTCGGCCAGCTCCAGGAGCCACCACGTGAGGGTCGCGGGGGAGATGCCCGTCATCTCGACGTCGGCCAGCGTGGTCCCGTCCCCGGCGTGGTGGAGGGAACGGGCGGTGAGGTCGAGACGATCCCCAGGCACGGAGGGGACGGACGGATCCTCGGCCTCGGCGCTGAATCGCACCTCGGACACCGGGCGCTGCGGATCCGCGGAGGGTGGCGGAGCGACGTCGGCCCGGCCCAGCGCCTCAAGCCATCGTGCCCGCGTCGGTGCGACCCAGTCCGAAGCCGGCAGACCGAGGTGCAGCTCGCGTGCGGCCGCCCCGCCCCGCCACCAGCACTCCCTGCCGTGGGGCGTGGTGACCGTGAGCGTCAGTCCAGCGGCAACGGCCTGGCGCAGGAGCTGGAAGAGGGCCCACCGGGCCGCGGCGTCGAGGGGACGCCGTGCACCGGTCACCGTGATGCTCCGCTCGTCGGCCAGGGTGGAGAGGGCGGGCTGTGACACGACGACGGCCTCCTGCCATTGCCGCGCGGCCTCCGGCCGGGACAGCGGAAACGGCCCCATGCCCGTCCCCCAGCGGAGGACGCACGCTGCGTCCTGCCCCTGCCCCTGCCCTGAGACCCCGAAGCGATCCGCGGAGCGCGACCGCGCGGCACGGGTGACCTGACCCGGGCACGGCACCTGGCCCGAGCGACGGGCGGCCAGCTCCGAGGCCGGCCGCGCAGGGCACGGGCGTGCTCGCGCCGGGCACGTCGTTGCAGGCCGATCATGGTCCCGACCGTCAGGACCGACATCAGGCCGAACAGCAGGAAGAGGCCGCTTCCGCTGGTCAGGGCGAGCACGAGGCCGATGACGATCGGCCCGGCAGCCATGAGGAGCGGCAGCAGCATCGCCTGCTCGCCCGGGGGACCGCCGAGGTCGACGACGGCCGCCGCCACCTCGCGGGGCGGGTCCAGGGGACGCTGTGGCCCGCGCATCGTTCCGAGGGAGCATCGGCCCACGAGCAGGGGCTCCAGGCCGTTCCACTGCTCGGGCGTCGAGCGGCCAGGCCGTCGCACCGTGAGCCCGGCGGCCGCGAGGGCGAACCGAGTGGGGCGGGCGGGCGCGGTCGGGTCGTCCAGGAGGAGGTCGCCCGTGCCGCGCCCCGCCGAGACTCCGGCCGGCGAGACGGGAGCGATCCGCCCCGCATCCGGTCCGTCGTCCGACAGGATGCTCAGTTCAGGCCCGGGGGCGCGTCGGGCCGGGCCTGCGCCGGCCGGACGGACGACGTAGGTGAGGGCGCCGGCTGCGGAACGGCCGCGGCGGAGCGAGCCTGCGGGGAAGCGGCGGCGGACCTCGTCGTCCTGCCGTGCGGGGTCGGCGGGAAGGTCGGAGACGACCCAGACGTCGTCGTCCCCGGACTCGCCCAGGAGGCGCACGGTCCAGGTCATGACGGATCCTCTCGGGGCCGGTGTCCAGGGGCGCCGGGCTGACGCCGCGGCCAGGATGACAGCTGGGGCGATGCGGACGCGACGGGGTGTCCCTCACTGTGGAGAACCTGCCCCGGGAAGACGTCCGATGAACAGTTGTCCACAACTTGGGGAACCCCATGGAACCCATCCGAGTCGGGGAGATAGGTTCGATCACGACATGCGGTGCCGCCGGGGGACGGCGCTTCAAACGGGCACAGAAGGATGCATGGATGCCGTGCGCATACTCGAGGACGAGGTCAGAGAAGTCGTCCGTCGTCAGGGTGTCGATCCGCAACGGGAGGGCGAACGCGTCCGGCTGCTGATCCACGAGGCGGTCTCGGGCTACGAGTCCCGCTCGCTGGTGAGCTCCCTGCCGCCGCTGGACGATGCCGGCCAGGCGAGACAGGACCTCTATGACTGCATCGCCGGTCTCGGACCCCTCCAGCGGCTGATGGACGACCCCGGAGTGGAGGAGATCTGGCTGAACGCCCCCTCACGAGCTGGATCTTTGCTCTTACATTCCGACGACCGTCTTGCCGCACATCCCAGGTCGGGTCGTAGCCCTTCGATAGGATGTACCTGTCAGATGACGCACCCCGCGCCCGGTGGTGCGAAGCGGCCGGGTGAACGGGGTAAGTGGATGGCGTCGAAGCAGCGCAGCCTGGGCAACGCTAAGGCTGCCAAGGACGACGAGTTCTACACGCAGCTCTCCGACATCGAGAAGGAGGTGCGGCACTACAAGAAGCACTTCAAGGACAAGGTCGTCTATCTCAACTGCGACGATCCCCGCGAGTCCGAGTTCTTCCACTACTTCAGCTACAACTTCGAAAAGCTCGGCCTGAAGAAGCTCATCGCCGCCTGCTACAAGAGCCAGGACATCGACCTGTTCTCCACCGAGGACAGCGAACAGGCCGTCTATCTCGAGTACACCGGTGACAAGGATGGCGACCGGATCCCAGGGCGCGACGAGATCGAGGTGCAGCCTTTCAGGGGGGACGGAGATTTCCGATCGCCAGAAAGCGTCGGACTGCTCCAGCAGGCGGACATCGTTGTTACCAACCCTCCGTTCAGCTTGTTCCGCGAGTACATCGCCCAGCTCATCAAGTACGACAAGAAGTTCCTCGTCATCGGGAACATGAATGCCGTGACATACAAGGAGATCTGGCCGCACGTCGAGCAGAATCGCATATGGCTTGGCGTCACTCGAGCCGGCACGGGTCAGATGTGGTTCCGCATCAATGATGACTTTCCAGTCAAATCCGGACAGCGAACTGACGAGAACGGTCAGCGCTGGCAGACCATCGGCAGTTCGGCGTGGTTTACCAACCTCGATCACACCAAGCGACACGAAGATCTGATCCTGTACAAGAAGTACGACCCGGCGCTCTATCCCGCGTATGACAACTACGACGCCATAGAGGTCAGCAAGGCGGTCGATATTCCAATGGACTTCGGGGGCATTATGGGGGTGCCCATCACCTTCCTCGGAAAGCACAATCCGGATCAGTTCGACATAGTGGGGACCACTGAGTCGAATGATCCTGATAATCCGCACCGAACCCGCTGGTACTCGTCGCAAGAATGTCGAGAGGCATACTTCGAAAGGTTTGGAAAGCCTGGTGTCTATGACCTCAACGCCGCCGCAGTGGTGGACGGAGAGAAGAAGTTCAAGCGCATTCTCATTCGTCGCAAGGGGGCGGACAAATGAAGATCGAGCTTCAGCGCATCAAGGTCCGCGACTTGATCGAGGGCTATGAAGACAACGACGAGCTGGGCGTCCGCGCTTACGGGGGCAAGCTCGACGTGCGTCCGCCTTACCAGCGGGAGTTCGTCTATAAGGACAAGCAGCGTGACGCCGTCCTGGAGACGCTGCGCCGGGACTTCCCTTTGAACGTCATGTACTGGGCCGTGATCGATGAGCCAGGCGACGATGGCGTCGAGTACGAGATCATCGATGGCCAGCAGCGAACCATCTCGATTTGCCAGTACGTCGAGGGTGACTTCTCCATCGAGATCGATGGTCACCAGCTCGCCTTCCACAACCTTCAGAGCGACCAGCAAGACCAGATCCTCGACTATGAGCTCATGGTCTACCTCTGCGAGGGCACCGATTCCGAGAAGCTCGATTGGTTCAAGACGATCAACATCGCCGGCGAGAAACTCACAGACCAGGAGCTCCGTAACGCCGTCTACCACGGGCCATGGGTGACCGCTGCCAAGAAGTACTTCAGCAAAAACGGCTGCCCTGCCTACGGCATCGCCTCGGACTACATGTCCGGAACGCCAATTCGCCAGGACTACCTAGAGACGGCCATCGAGTGGTTCAACGACGGCAAGATCGACGAATACATGGCTGCCCACCAGCACGACAAGAATGCCAACGAGCTGTGGCTGTACTTCAAGGGCGTCATCGACTGGGTTGAGACGACGTTCCCCAAGAAGCGTGCGCCGATGAAGTCGGTCAAGTGGGGCCCGCTGCACAAGGAGTTCAAGGGTGGCAGTTACGATCCTGCCGATCTGGAGCTGCGGATCGCCGAGCTCATGGGCGACGTCGACGTCAAGAACAAGCGCGGGATCTACGAGTTCGTCCTCGGTGGCGAGGTCGAGACCAAGCTGCTTGAAGTTCGTGTCTTCGATGAGAGGACCAAGCTGGCTGCCTACGAGAAGCAGACCAAACAGGCAGAGGACACGGGAGTCTCGAACTGCCCTATCTGCGCCAGCGGCACGAACAACAACGCCACGCGCATCTACAGCTACGGTGAGATGGACGCGGACCACGTCACGGCATGGTCAAAGCATGGACCCACCAATCTCGGAAACTGCGAGATGCTCTGCGTTCCCCACAACCGCTCCAAGGGCAACAGGTAGCACTGTGGCGGACGCGGCAGAGGCCACCCAGAGAAACGCGATCAGCGTCGAGGTCTCCCGGATCCACGAGAGCGCCATCTACTCGGCCCAGGGGCAGCTGGAGGCGGCGAAGTTCTGGCGGGGGTTGCATTGGACGCTCGGTGCTCTCGCCGCAGCCTTGAGCACCGCCGCTGCTGTGATCACGTTCGCTGCAGCGGGGCAGGTGGCGTCCGGGGTCTTGGCTGTTCTGGCGGCGATCACCGCTGCATTGATGACCGGTGCCCGCCCTGACAGACTCGCAGAGCGTGCCCAGAGCAGCGGAAACGACTACACCCGTCTTCGCAACGATGTCCGCCGCTTGCGCGACATTCAGGTGCCTATGGATGCTCTACCTGAGCTTCGCAACGCCCTCGCACAGCTTGCTGAACGGGAGTCCGATCTGAACCACGCCGCCGATCCGATCCCGCGTCTGGCATATCTGCTCGCCAAGCGGAACATCGAACGTGATGGCGGACAGCGATTCAAGGTCGATGCTGCATGACCGAAGCAACAGCGCAATCGACGCTGGCGTCCATCATCAAGGCCATGACGCCCGACGAGGACGCACGAGTCGCAGCTGCCAGCCATCGGTCTTCCATCGAGGCGTGGCTTGAGTCGGATCTCAAGATCGTCCGGATGCGCGAGACCGGCTCGTGGCACCACGGCACCGCCATCAGCAATAGCAGCGACGTCGACTACTTCGTGACGATGCCAGGGCTCAGGCCGACGAAGTCTTGGGATGCGTTGGAGCAGCTACGGGCATCGTTGGCTCGGGGGCTGCCAGATTGCCTAGTCCGTATCGATCGTCCAGCAGTTCGGATCACCTACTTCGACGGCACGCCCGCAGTGGAGATTACGCCGGCCTACTTCAGGGAAACCGACGACTACGACATCCCCGATCCCAGCGGAACCGGCTGGATCCGCAGTAACCCTGCCGTCCACCTTGACTATGTGAACAAGGCTCAGAAGGCGACCGACGGCCGGACAAAGAGCTTGATCCGCCTCGTGAAGACCTGGAAAGCCTGGAACTCGGTCCCGCTCTCCTCGTTCTATTTGGAGATGCGTACGGCTCAATACGCGCTGAGCAACACGATCATCATCTACGACTGGGACTTGAGGGACTTCTTCAAGGGTCTTACGGGCGATGGCCTTCGCGATATGAATGACCCCACCAACTACGGGCGTCGCATCGTGACCGGGACGAGCAGCTTGGCCGAGTCCATCATGGCGAAGTACGCAATTGAAGAGGCGGCACGCCTAGCTGCGCTGGCGAAGGACGCCTCCGACGCGGACGATCATGCCAGCGCCGTTGCCCACTACATCCGGCTGTTCAATGTGCAGGCATGAATCGCTCCGCTTCGGATAGGACGCATCCTCGCCCATTGGGCTCTTGTGTGCACGAAGGGGGCGGAAGGTAATGACGCGTACGAAGCTCTTCATGGCGTCGGCGGCTAGGGCGTGTCTGACAATCGTTTGGACCACGCGATCACCGCGTTCAGCACCACGGCGGCCCGGTAGACGGTGGAGTACTTGTCATACCGGGTTGCCAGCCCGCGCCACTGCTTGAGTTGTGCGTACTGGCGCTCGATGACGTTGCGGCCCTTGTAGGCGGCCGCGTCAAGGCCCACGGGCCTACCACCGCGGGGGCCGCGGCGTCTGCGATGGCCCTACTGGTCGGCCGGCTCGGGGATGACCGCCTTGATCCGGCGGGCACGCAGGTGGGCGCGGATCGCCCGTGATGAGTACGCCTTGTCGCCCAGGAGCGCGTCCGGGCGGGTCCGGGGCCGGCCCACCGGGCGGGCCACGTGCAGCTGCCCCAGCAACGGCAGCAGCATGGGCGAGTCTCCTGCTTGGCCGGCGGTGATCAGGCTGACCAGCGGCAGCCCGGCCCCGTCCACGAGCTGATGGATCTTCGTGCTCAGCCCGCCGCGAGAACGTCCGATGCCGTGATCGGCCGGCTCTTCACGCGGATTCTTGTAGTTCGATCCATCCCCCTGTGTGGCGGGTGGTGTTCGTGGCGTGCTGGTGAGCGCGGGCGATCGTGGAGTCCACCGAGACCGACCAGTCCACCAAGCCCTGCGCGTCAGCGGCGGCGGTCAGCTTTGTCAGCACCGTGTCCCAGGTGCCCTCGGCCGCCATCCGGCGGTGCCAGGTCCACACGGTCTGCCAGGGCCCGTAGACCTCGGGCAGATCCCTCCAGGCAATCCCGCACCGGTACCGGTAGATGATTGCCTCCACCATCGTGCGGGCATCCGAGAACGGCCGGCCCTGCCGACCGGTCTGGGTCGGGAGCATCGGGGCGATCAGTTCCCATTGGGTATCGGAGAGCATCTGGAAACGAGACATGCCTTTCAGGGTGTCAGCCGGCCCCTGGACTCATTGTCAGACACGCCCTAGAGTGAACCCTCCGTGAGAGCATGGCGGGCATGGGCCTCTTCGATTCCGTCTCCCGTGCTCTGGGAAGCCTCCGCCCGCTCTCCGACCAGGAGCTCGAGGACGAGCGCGAGGCCCTGAGGGAGCAGTACGTGTCGTCCGGGGACGTGGACAAGGCCACTGCTCTCTACAACGAGTTGCATCGCTATGACGAAGAGATGACCCGTCGTGCGAACGAGGCGTACGACCGCGAGAACCTGAACCCGCCCGAACCGCGGCGGCGGGAGCACGGCTGGTATCTGCCGAACGACGACTGAACGCTCGATCGCCATTGGCTCGCGCCGGCAGCCTCGAGACTTCCGGCAACGTAACGCAGCCCCAGCGGTTTCTCTGCTGGGGCTGTTCTCGTTGCTGTGGCGACGCGAGCCAGCAGCGCTGTCTCTCAGGCCGCCAGGACCTCCGAGCCGCGGGAGGCCCGCGCTGCGTCCTGCGTGCTGGGCTTGAGTGCTACAGCCAGCCGGTCGCGCAACTCGTCGGTGAAATCGGGCCTGGCGTCCAGGAACCTGGAGATGGACGCCTGCAGGTGCGTTGCGGGAGTGGTGGTGTCTCGGATGGCAGTGCTCTGCACGGAATGCTCCTCATGATGAGGAGTGCTTCGTGCGGCGACCCCGCGTCTGGGCCTTCACGGGACAATCGTCCCGGAGCCGGGGGCTGTACCGGCTCGGCCTGCTGCCTCTTCGTGCAGCGACACTCAAGTGATTAGTTCGAGAACGACTCTAGCGCCTGCTCCCACTCCACCCGGATCCCTTCGTAGGGATTTGCGCCAGCGGCTGAAAATGCGCCGGGGCCGATCTTGTCGATGTCAATCCGCAGGCCGGCCGTGTCGATCAGCACCTTGAGCACCGCCCGCTTCTCGACGACGGTCGCGTTTTCCCATGCGTCGCCGGCGTTGGTGCCAGCGAACTCCTCGAGGCCCAGCGCCGGCCTGGCAGAGCGCAACTGCGCCTGCTGGTCCTCCAGCTGCGCCAATAGCCGCGCGTTCTGCCGGTCGAACTGTGCCTGGGTGATCTTCCGGTCGATCCACTGGTCCGAGACCAGCGCCATCTGCGCCTCGATCTCCTCGACCCGCACCAGCGCTTCATCTGCGGCTTTCTGGTTCCCTCCCAGCACCCGCACGCCTTCTGCCTCCAGCAGCGCGACGATGTGCCGCTCGACGAACTCGTCCACGACATCCATCCGGCGCGTGACGCCATGGCAGCCGGCATGCGGGCAGGTGTACTTGGCCGGATACACCCGCTGCCTGCTCGGCGACCTGCTGCCGTCGACGCGGCCGGACCGCCTGATCGTGGGCGAGGTCCGCGAGGCTGAGGCGCTCGACATGCTCGTCGCCTTGAACTCGGGTCTGGCGGGCATGTGCACGATCCATGCCAACTCGGCCTCCGACGCCCTCACCAAGCTGTGCACCCTGCCCCTGCTCGCCGGGGAGAACGTTTGTTACAGGGGGTGCAGTGACTATGACAGAAATCCCTGGTCGCGCGCCCGATGTGTCAGATCCCGAAACCGCCGTTGCTTGTCGAGTTCGCCCGCGCGCATATCCGCTGGCGGCGTGACATCTCTTCGTCGGGCATCGACGTGGGCCAGTTGCAGCTCGCCCGACGGCCTTGCGCCCTTCGTGCTCACCGGGCGCGTGCGGTCCGTCCTGCAACGCCGCGCGTATATCCAATGCAAGGCCGACTGAACTTCCCTCCCAACACGAGAGACCCCCGGCACCAGGCGGGGCCGGGGGTCTCTCGTCTTGGCCGACTCAGCGGCGGTACAGGTACACGGTGCGGGGCGTAGCCGCCGCCTGGCGGATGGCCCGTCGAGTCGCACTCCCCTGGTAGATCTGCATGCCGAACGAGGCGCCACCGATGATGGCGTCGCGTCGGGCCTGCGCTGCAGCGTGACGCTCTGCCTGGGCTGCCTGCGCGTCGAGCCTGGCTGCCATGTCCTGACGGTGAAGGATGGTCTCATACTCACGGATGGCCTCGGACAGGGTGTCTGCCCGGCGGTCGCGGACCAGCTCATGCAGAACCGCGACGACGTCGCCGGACATGTACCGGTGCGGGAACCAGTCGTCGAATCCGCCCTGCGTATATGCGGCGTTGAGCGCCTGGATCTGCTCACGCACCGGCCGCAGCTCGGGTTCGGCCGTGCTGATGGCGTGCGTGCGCATCTGTTCGTTGCGCTCTGCGATCGAGGCGTTCACTTCGGGCAGACGCTTCTCACGGATGGCGATGGCCAGGATGGGCGCCAGGATCAGGCCGGCCGCCAGCAGTGGGAGCGTGAAGTCTGCGGGCTCGATGTGCGTGATCGCCGGGACAAGCAACAGTAGGTCGATCATCGCGCCGACGGCGATCAGGATGCTCGACAGAACCCGGGCGCTACCTGCACTATGGGTCATCCAGTAGGCGCCCAGTGCTATGGCGACCACGCCGATCCCGAGCATTCGATACAGCGCGGAGCCGAAGTCTCCACCGAAGCCGAGCACGAGCACAACGACGGCCGCTAGCGCCATGGCCAGAAGAGGCTTCGGCAGAGGCTTTCGTTGCTCCTGCAGTCGACCCATGCGGGATTGCACGATCTGGCGGTACCTGGCGTGTTGCGTGTCCAGGTTGCGGAGGATGTCCCGTAGATATTCGAGGGAATCCCTGAGCTCGGCGCCTTGGGGCGTGTAGGTGTAGGACATGGCAGCCTTTCGATAGGACTGAAACTGGGCACGCTAAAGCAGGCGCATGCAGCGGGAGACGTGAGGGAGACTCTCACACTTCTATGAACGGAATATGTCTAAGGGCCGAACGGAAAGTGACGATCGTCGACAGTAGTCGTCGTTGGGGTTGTAGTGAGCGCAAGCTGTGTACGAACTTCGCCTGGGAGAACTTCCGTTACGGGGGGCGCAGGAGCAACACCGGACGACGGCGCCGACGACCTCGTGGTCGGCGTGGCGGCCGGGCAGCGGGCGTTCGCGGAGATTGCCCAGGCCCTCGAGCGGTGGCGCTGAGATCGGGCGCATCATCGGCGCGGTCATGATGCTTCGCTGGTGGGCGCGGGAGGAATCGTACGGCGCGGGAGGAACCGGACACGGCGCGGGAGGAACCGGACACGGCAACGCCCCCGCGTCGAGGAGGACTCCCGAGGCGGGGGCGCGCTGCTCATTCCCGAGCGGACCTCACCACATGCCGAGGACCTTCATCCAGGCGCCGCCCACCACGGTCCAGATGACGATGTTCACGAGGCTCGCCAGGAAGCCCACTCGGAACCATTCCTTGGTGGGCACGTAGCCGGAGCCGTACACCACGCCCGCGGGGCCGGAGGAGTAGTGGGCCAGGCCGCCGAAGAGGTTGCCGATGAAGCCGAAGGCGAGGGCAGCGAAGACCGGCGGGGTGCCGGCGGCCACCGCGGCGGTCAGGAACACGGCGTACATCGCCACGATCTGCGCCGTGTTGGACGCGAACAGGTAGTGCACGTAGAAGTACACGAGGGCCAGCAGCGCGAAGGCCACGTACCACGGCAGGCCGCCGACCGCGCCGGAGACGGAGCGGCCGATCCAGTCGATCACGCCCAGCTCGTTCAGGTGTGTCGCCATGCCCACGAGCACGCCGAAGAAGACGAGCGTGGACCACGCGCCGCCGTTGGCGGCCATGTCCTTCCAGGTGAGCACCTTGGTGACGAGCAGGGCGGCGACGCCCACGAACGCCACCGCGGTGGCGTTGAGGTCCAGCAGGGAGCCGAGGACCCACATCAGCAGCAGCGCGACGAACGTGCCCGCCATGATCACTTCGCCGCGGCTCATGGGGCCGGCCTGGTGCAGCTGCTCGCGGGCGCGTCCAGGGGCATCCGGGGTCTTCGTCAGCTCCGGCGGGTAGATCTTGGTCATCGCCCACGGCATCACGGCGAGCGCCACGAGGCCCGGCACGATCGCGGCCAGCGCCCACGAGCCCCACGTGATCTGCACGCCGTTGTCCGCCGCGAACTTGGCGGCCAGCGGGTTGCCGGCCATGGCGGTGAGGAACATGGCCGAGGTGATCGTGTTCACCTGCACCGCGGTCATCGAGAGGTAGGCGCCGAGACGGCGCCGGGACTCCGGCGTGTCCGGGGTGGAGCCCTGCACGCGGGCCAGGGAGGAGATGATCGGGAAGACGACGCCGCCAGCGCGCGCCGTGTTGGACGGCGTCGCCGGGGCGAGGATCAGGTCCGTGACGGCCATGCCGTAGCTCAGGCCCAGGCTGGACTTGCCCAGCTTGGTGACGAACCACAGCGCGATGCGCCGGCCCAGGCCCGTGAGCAGGAAGCCGTCGGCGATGAAGAACGCCGCCACGATCAGCCACACGGCGCTGTTGCCGAAGCCCGTGAGCGCCTCCTTGCCGGGGTCCATGGTGCCCGTGATCATGGCCGCCGCCAGCCCCACCAGGGCGACGGACGCCGTCGGGAGCGGCTGGAGGATGAGCGCCAGGATGGTGCCGAGGAAGATGCCGGCCATGTGCATGCCGCGCGGGTCCACGCCCTCGGGCGGCGGAATCAGCCACACGGCCACGGTCACCAGCAGGATCGCCAGGACCTTCAGGATCATCCCCGTGGACGACGGCGGCGCCGCCGCGGGAGGCGCTGTTCCGGCGCCCGCGCCCTTCTCGGTGACAGAGCCGTTCGGGGCGGCGGCGGACGGGGAAACGGAAGAAGCCATGCGGCTCATCCCCTCACGGAGTTGACGCGGATGTGCGGGTTCTGACACGGACAAATCTACTCTCGGCGGGGATCTCCGAGGCGCTCCCGGCACCCGGTGAGACCAGGCTCACCGGGTGCCGGGTGCCGGGTGCGGGCGCTCGGCCGGTCAGTCGTCGCGGCCGCCGCGCAGCCGCGCGCGCACGGCCTCCCGGTTCACCGCGCTGATGGCGGAGAGCGGGATGTCGGCCGGGCACACCTGGGCGCACTCGCCGTACACGGAGCAGGGGCCGAACTCGGCGTCCGCCGTCGCGGTGATGCTCAGCGCGCGGCGGCCGCGCTCCGGCTGGCCCTGGGGGAGCGTGGCGAGGTGCTCCAGCAGCGATCCGGTGAAGAGGTGCGAGGACCCGTTGGGACAGGCGGCCACGCACGCGCCGCACTGGATGCACGCCGCGAAGTCGAGCGCCTTCTCGGCGGTGCGGAAGGGGATCTGGCGCGCGTCCGCGTCCGGCGCGGTGCCGACGTCGACTCCCACGAAGCCGCCCGAGGCCACCACGCGGTCCAGGGCGCCGCGGTCCACCACCAGGTCGCGCTGCACCGGGAAGGCGTCGGACCGGAACGGCTCGAGGCGGATGCGGTCGCCGTCCCGGTAGGAGCGCAGGTGCTGGCGGCAGGACGGCGTGTTGGCCACGGGCCCGTGCGGGCGCTCGTCCACGGTGATGCCGCACGCGCCGCAGATGCCCTCGCGGCAGTCCGAGTCGAACGCCACCGGTTCGAGGCCCTCCTCCACGAGCTGCTCGTTGACGCGGTCCAGCAGTTCGAGCAGGGACATCTCCTCGGTGGCGTCCTCCACCACGTACGTCTCGAAGCGTCCCTCGGCGGCGGGGGAGTCCTGCCGCCAGATCTCCAGGGTCAGTCTCATGGTGCGTCCGTCCTCACCGGTAGTCGCGGGTCTGCAGCTTCACCGTGGTGAAGTCGAGGGGTTCGATGTGACGCACCGGCTCGCCGGGGTGCACGTCGTCGTCGCCGGGCACGTGCTCCCAGGCGGAGACGAAGCGCCAGGCGTCGTCGTCGCGCAGTGCCTCGCCCTCGGGGGTCTGGTGCTCCTCGCGGAAGTGGGCGCCGCAGGACTCCTCGCGGTCCAGGGCGTCCCGGCACATGAGCTCGCCCATGTCCAGGAAGTCGGCCACGCGCCCGGCGCGCTCGAGCTCCTGGTTGAGCTGCTCGCCCGTGCCGGGCACGCGCAGGTCGGTCCAGAACTGCTCGCGCAGCGCGCGGATCCGCCGCAGTGCCTCGGCCAGGCCCGCAGCCGTGCGGCTCACGCCGCAGCCTTCGTAGAGGATCTCGCCGAGCTCGGCGTGGAAGTGGTCCGCGGAGTGCGTGCCGCGGATCTCCAGCAGGCGCCGGGTCCGGTCCTGCACCCCCGCGACGGCGTCGCGCACCGCGGGCGCGTCCGCGTCCAGGAGCGGCTCGTGGAGGTGGTCCGCGAGGAAGTTCGGCACGGCGTAGGGGAGGGTGAACCAGCCGTCCACGCACGCCGAGAGCAGGGAGTTCGCGCCGAGGCGGTTGGCCCCGTGATAGGCCCAGCCGGCCTCGCCGCCCACGAACAGGCCGGGGACGGACGTCATCAGGTCGTAGTCGCTCCAGAGCCCGCCCATCGCGAAGTGGGCGCCGGGAGCGATGCGCATGGGCACGGTGTACGGGTCCTCGCCGGTGGCGTCGCGGTACATCTCGAACAGGTTGCCGTAGCGCTCCTTGATGGTCTCCACGCCCAGACGCTCGATCGCATCCCGGAAGTCGAGGTACACGCTGTTCCTCAGGGGGCCCACGCCGTGGCCGGCGATGATCTGCTCGCGCGCGGCGCGGGAGGAGATGTCGCGCGGGGCGAGGTTGCCGTAGGCCGGGTACTTGCGCTCGAGGTAGTAGTCGCGCTCGCCCTCGGGGATCTCGTTCGCCGGGCGGTCGTCCCCGGCGCGGGCGGGCACCCAGATGCGGCCGTCGTTGCGCAGGGACTCGCTCATGAGCGTGGTCTTGGACTGCCAGCGCGAGCTCACCGGCAGCGCGGTGGGGTGGAACTGGATGAAGGACGGCGAGGCGAACAGTGCTCCGCGCCGGTGTGCGCGCCAGGCGGCCGTCACGTTCGAGTTCTTGGCGAGTGTGGACTGGCGGAACACGCTCCCGTAGCCGCCCGTGGCCAGCACCACGGCGTGGGCGGTCTGCGCCTCGACCTCGCCCGTGAGCAGGTTGCGGACGACGACGCCCCGCGCCCGGCCGTCCTCCACGATCAGGTCGAGCATCTCGCGGCGCGTGCGCAGCTCCACCGTCCCGGCGGCCACCTGGCGCAGGAGGGCCTTGGTGGCGGAGACCTCCATCTGCTGGCCGGTCTGCCCACGGGTGTAGTACGTGCGGGAGACCTGCACGCCGCCGAAGGAGCGCGTGCGCAGCTGACCGCCGTACTCGCGGGCGAAGGGCGCACCGAGGGCGTCGGCATGGTCGATCACACGGACGGACTCCTCGGCCAGGCGGAAGCAGTCGGCCTCGCGGGCGCGGAAGTCACCGCCCTTGACGGTGTCCTTCACGAAGCGCCCGAGCGAGTCGTTGTCCACCTTGCGGCCGCGCGCGGCGTTGATGCCGCCCTGTGCGGCCACGGAGTGGGCGCGACGCGGGGAGTCGTGGATCGTGTAGTTCACGACGTGGTAGCCCAGCTCGCCGAGCGCCGCGGCGCAGCCGGCCCCGGCCAGGCCGGTGCCCACCACGACCACGGTGAACCTGCGGCGGTTCAGCGGGCTGACCAGCTTGTACTCGAGCTTGCGCCGGGTCCAGGCGGTGGCCGGGTCGCCGTCGGGGGCGCGGCCGTCGAGGACGAAGGGGGCGGCGGGGGCAGTGGTGGGCGGGGCCGCGGGTCGGGTGGCCTCCCGCGAGGAGAGGTCGACGGTGTGGTCGGCGGCGCGGCTGCTCATGCGAGGGCTCCCGTCAGGACGGCGAGGGGGATGGTGATGTTGCCGATCGCGATCACGAGGCCGAGCACCAGGGCGATCAGCTTCAGGACGCGCCAGAAGCGGGGTCCGCCGGCGATGCCGAGGTCCGCCACCATGGCCACGATCCCGTGGATGAGGTGCGCCGCGAGGGCCAGCATGGCCAGGATGTAGACGAGCGAGGCGGGCCAGCGGCTGAAGCTGGCGATCACGTTGGCATAGGCGCTGCTCGCTTCGGGCGTCGCGGCCTGGAACACGTCGGGCGCCGCGGGCCGGGCCCCCAGCGTCAGGTCGAGCACGTGGAAGACCAGGAAGAGGAGCAGCACGACGCCCGTGGTGGGCATCGCGCGCGTCAGCCACGAGCCGGGCCGGATCCTTCTCCGCGGGTGCGGGCCCCGAGCGCGCCGGGCCCGGATCACGATCAGCGCGGCGGCCCACACGTGGCCGATGAGGCACAGGAGGAGGAACGCCCGCAGGATCCAGAGCAGGCCCTCGTGGGGGAGGACGGGCTCGAACGCGGCGCGCAGCCAGTGGGCGTAGGCGTTGAAGTGCTCGGCGCCCTGGTAGACCTTCAGGTTGCCGATCATGTGCACGAACACGAACGCGGTGAAGACGGCACCCGTGAGGGCCATGACCACCTTCAGCAGGGCGTTCGAGGGGCCGTGGCGGACCGGGGTCGCGCGGACCCCGGGGCCCTTCGGCGCAGCGGCGGGACGGCGGACGGTGGACTGTGCCATGGCGACTCCCGGCGGTTCGGTGACTGCCCTGTGAGTCTATGCCCGCTGACCTGGGCGGGATCGTCCGTGACCGGGCCGCCGACGTCGCCCCACCCCCGCCCCACCCCGCGCGGTAGACTCGCCCCACCATGGCTGACACTGACTTCTCCGCAGAGATCGACGCTCTGCGCCACACCCTCGCCTCCATCGAGCAGGTCTCGGATGTCGAGCGCATCAAGGCGGACATCGATACCCTCGAGGCCCAGGCCTCCGCGCCGGACCTCTGGGACGATCCCGAGGCGGCCCAGAAGGTGACCTCCAAGCTCTCCCACCGCCAGGCGGACCTCAAGCGCATCACCTCGCTCGCGGACCGCATCGGGGACCTGGAGAGCCTCGTGGAGCTGGCCACCGAGGAGGGCGAGCCGGACCTGCTGGTGGAGGCGGACGAAGAGCTCGTCGGCATCCGCAAGACCCTCGATGAGCTCGAGGTCGTCACGCTGCTCAGCGGCGAGTACGACCAGCGCGACGCCGTGATCACCATCCGCGCCGGCGCCGGCGGCGTGGACGCCGCCGACTTCGCCGAGACCCTCATGCGCATGTACCTGCGCTGGGCCGAGCAGAAGGGCTGGTCCACCAAGGTCATGGACACCGCCTACGCGGAGGAGGCGGGCCTGAAGTCCGTGACCTTCGAGGTCAACGCGCCCTTCGCGTTCGGCACCCTCTCCGTGGAGGCCGGCACGCACCGCCTGGTGCGCATCAGCCCCTTCGACAACCAGGGCCGCCGCCAGACCTCCTTCGCCGCCGTCGAGGTCGTGCCGCTCATCGAGTCGGACGACTCCATCGAGATCCCCGAGTCCGAGATCAAGGTGGACGTGTTCCGCTCCTCGGGCCCCGGCGGCCAGTCCGTGAACACCACGGACTCTGCTGTTCGCATGACGCACATCCCCACGGGCATCGTCGTCTCCATGCAGAACGAGAAGTCCCAGATCCAGAACCGCGCCGCCGCCCTGCGCGTCCTCCAGTCCCGCCTGCTCCTGCAGCGCAAGGCCGAGGAGAACGCGAAGAAGAAGGAGATGGCCGGCGACGTGAAGGCGTCCTGGGGCGACCAGATGCGCTCCTACGTGCTGAACCCGTACCAGATGGTCAAGGATCTGCGCACGGGCCACGAGGAGGGCAACCCCGCCTCCGTGTTCGACGGTCAGATCACCGACTTCATCGACGCCGGCATCCGCTGGCGCGCCGAGCAGGCCCAGATCGCCCGCGACGAGGCCGAGCAGGCCTGATCCCTCCCGGGGCGCCTCACCCCCGGGTCCCGACGCCGGCCCGCACCTTCCGCAGCGAAGGTGCGGGCCGGCGTCGTCGTCGGGGAGCCGATGCCGGACGCGGCTGGCCCGAACATGACCTGCGCCATACACTGGCGGTGATCTCAGTTCATCGCCATTCACTGAGCCCGCGACGCCGGGCCCGCCCCCGCTGGAGGATCCTGATGACCACCGAGCACCCCGCCCCGCAGCCCGCCGACGCCGTGATCGTGGGCGGCGCCCGCACCCCGTTCACCCGCCTGCTCGGCGGCCAGGCCTCCCTGACCGCCATGGACCTCGGCGCCCACGCGATCAGGCACGCGCTCGAGCGGGCCGGCGTCGGCGCGGACGAGGTGGACACCGTCATCATGGGCCAGGTCGTCCAGGCCGGGCAGGGGCAGAACCCCGCGCGCCAGTCCTCGCTCGCCGCGGGCCTGCCCTGGACGGTCCCCGCCATGACCGTCAACAAGGTCTGCCTCTCCGGCCTCACCGCGATCATCGACGCCGCACGCCTCATCCGCCTCGGCGACGCCGACGTCGTGGTGGCCGGCGGCCAGGAGTCCATGACCAACGCCCCGCACCTGCTGCCCAAGGCGCGCGCCGGCTACAAGTACGGCGAGGTCACCGTGCTCGACTCCGTGGCCTACGACGGCCTCACGGACGCCCTGACCAAGGAGGCCATGGGCGAGCTGACCGAGTCCGGCAACGGCGAGCGAGGCCTCGACCGGGCGGCCCAGGACGAGATCGCGGCCGGGTCCCACCAGCGTGCCGCCGCCGCGCAGGCCGACGGCGTCTTCGAGGGCGAGATCGCCCCGATCGAGATCCCGCAGCGCAAGGGCGAGCCGGTGGTGGTCTCCGCGGACGAGGGCGTCCGCGCCGACACCACCGCCGAGACTCTGGCGAAGCTCCGCCCCGCCTTCGCGAAGGAGGGCACCATCACCGCCGGCAACGCGTCGCCGCTCTCGGACGGCGCCGCCGCCGTCGTCGTGACCTCCCGCGCCTACGCCGAGGAGCACGGCCTGACGATCCTCGCCACCATCGGGGCCCCCGGCCAGACCGCGGGCCCGAAGGACTCCCAGCTGCACTCCCAGCCCTCGGACGCGATCTCCGCGGCACTGGCCAAGCAGGGCTGGGAGGCCTCCGACCTCGACTTCATCGAGATCAACGAGGCGTTCGCCGCGGTGTCTCTGCAGTCGCTCAAGGACCTGGACTACTCCGCCGAGCAGTGCAACATCCACGGCGGCGCGATCGCCCTGGGTCACCCCATCGGCGCCTCCGGCGCCCGCCTGGCCCTGCACGCCGCCCTCGAGCTGGACCGCCGCGGCTCCGGCCGCACCGCCGTGGCCCTGTGCGGCGGCGGCGGTCAGGGCGAGGCCCTCATCCTGTTCCGCTGACGCGGCACCGCCACGACCCGTCCCGCCCACGAAGGAGTCCCATGGCCCTCGACAAGACCGTCGCCACCCCGGCCGAGGCGGTGGCGGACATCCCGTCCGGCGCCTCGCTCGCCGTCGGCGGGTTCGGCCTCTCCGGCAACCCCATCCAGCTCGTCGAGGCCCTCCTCGAGCAGGGCGCCGACGACCTCTCCGTCGTCTCGAACAACTGCGGCGTCGACGGCTGGGGGCTGGGGGTCCTGCTCTCGGCGCAGCGCATCCGCAAGATGACCAGCTCGTACGTGGGGGAGAACAAGGAGTTCGCCCGCCAGTACCTCGAGGGCGAGCTTGAGGTGGAGCTCGTGCCGCAGGGCACCCTCGCGGAGAAGCTGCGCGCCGGCGGCTCCGGCATCCCGGCGTTCTACACCCGCTCGGGCGTGGGCACGCAGGTCGCCGAGGGCGGCCTGCCCATGCGCTACGACGCCGAGGGGAACGTGGTGAAGGCCTCGGAGGCCAAGCCGACGGACACGTTCGTGCTGGGGGAGCAGTACGTCAGCGTCGATCCGGCCGAGCGCCAGGTCTACGTGCTCGAGGAGTCCATCGTCACGGACGTCGCGCTCGTGCACGCGAAGAAGGGGGACCGGCACGGCAACCTCGTCTTCAACAAGGCCGCCCGCCAGTTCTCCGTGCCCGCCGCGATGGCCGGGCGCGTGTGCATCGCACAGGTGGAGGAGCTCGTGGAGCCCGGGGAGATCGACCCGGACGAGGTCCACCTGCCGGGAGTGTTCGTGCACCGGATCGTGGAGGTCGGCACGGACATCGAGAAGCCGATCGAGAAGCGCACCGTGCGCCAGGCCCCGGCCGAGGCCCAGGAGGAGACCCGATGACCGAGCAGACCACCCCGGCCCAGCAGTCCGCCCCCCAGGGCCTCACCCGGGACCAGATGGCCGCCCGTGCCGCGCAGGAGCTGCCGGACGGCGCCTACGTGAACCTCGGCATCGGCATGCCCACGCTCATCCCGAACCACATCCCCGAGGGTCGCACCGTGGTGCTGCAGTCGGAGAACGGGATCCTCGGCGTCGGCCCGTACCCGGACGAGGCCCACGTGGACCCGGACCTCATCAACGCCGGCAAGGAGACCGTCACGGTGAGCCCGGGCGCGTCCTTCTTCGACTCCGCGATGAGCTTCGGCATGATCCGCGGCGGCAAGATCGACGTCGCCGTGCTGGGCGGCATGGAGGTCTCCGCCGCCGGCGACCTGGCCAACTGGATGGTGCCGGGCAAGATGGTCAAGGGCATGGGCGGCGCGATGGACCTCGTCCACGGCGCCGGCCGCGTGATCGTCATGATGGACCACGTCTCCAAGGACGGCACGCCCAAGATCGTCGCGCAGTGCTCGCTGCCGCGGACCGGCCGGGCGGTCGTGGACCGCATCATCACCGACCTCGCGGTGATCGACGTCGTCGGCACCCCGGAGCAGCCCGAGCTCACGCTCGTGGAGACCGCTCCCGGCGTGACCGAGGAGCAGGTCCGCGCGCTCACCGGCGCGCCGCTGGGCTGAGCCGCCTGTAGCATGGACGGTCGCGCCCGTTCCGGGCGCGACCGTCGTCGTCGGAAGGACGCGACCAGGCGAGAGGAGTGGAACCATGGGAAAGAACGCGAAGGGGAAGCCCGCCAAGCAGCCGGCCCCCGGCGAGCGCATGGTGATCGCCTCCAACCGCAAGGCCCGGCACGACTACACCATCCTCGACACCTACGAGGCCGGCTTGGTCCTGACCGGCACAGAGGTGAAGTCGCTGCGCGAGGGCAAGGCGTCCCTGGTGGACGGGTTCGCCGTGTTCTACCGGGACGAGCTGTTCCTGGAGCAGGTGTACATCCCCGAGTACCTCAACGGCTCGTGGACCAACCACGCCGCCCGCCGGCGCCGCAAGCTCCTCCTGCACCGTGCGGAGCTGATCAAGATCAGCCGTGAGATCCAGGAGTCGGGCCTGACCATCGTGCCGCTGCAGCTGTACTTCCTGGACGGCCGGGTCAAGGTGGAGATCGGGATCGCGCGCGGCAACCGGGAGTACGACAAGCGCCACGTGCTGCGCGAGAAGCAGGACGCCCGCGAGGCGCAGCGCGCCATGCGGGCCCGCAACCGCCGCGCGGCCTGAGCGGAGGCGGCCGGCACCCGGACGGCCGACACCCGGGCGCGCGCGAGGCCCCCTTGCGGGAATGATCCCCGCCCGTGGTACGTTGTCCATCTCGCAGGCCCGTTCAGGCGGGTTCGCGCGAGTGGTGATTGACAACCTCATAGAGGAGTCGCCCCCAGGGGCCGATCGGTTTCGACGGTGTGTGTCGCGTCGGGAGAAGCGGGCCGAGGATGCAGAGTCATCTCGTCAACGCTCTCTGCACAACAATAAGTGCCACTTCTAAGCGCACTGACTTCGCTCTCGCTGCCTGATCAGTGATCGAGTCCGTCATCCCGGGATCGCTGTCGTCCCGGACCATGGCGTCAGCTAGATAGCCACTGGGCATCACCCTCGCCGGGGGTCGTGATGCCGACATCAATCCGGCTGGGCCCGGGTTGTCCGCCCGTCTGCGGGACGGACAGGGCCGAGCAACACCCATAGCAGACTGCGCCCGGAGAAGACCTGGCAACACCACATCGGACGCGGGTTCAATTCCCGCCGGCTCCACTCACCACAGGCGAAGGCCCCGAGACATGTGTCTCGGGGCCTTCGTGCGTTCCGGGGTCGCCGTCCCTCGCCGACGGGTCTCAGCCCAGCGCGGCGGACAGGGCGTGTCCCGCACCCCAGCCCCCGATGACGGCCGCCAGCCCCAGCCCGAGGTGGGCCGCCCAGGTCCGGACAGCCTCGCCCCAGCGGGAGGCCAGGACGGCGTCGGCGGTCCACCCGGCCACCGTGGACCACGTGCCGAGGGCGAGGCAGAAGCCGCTCACGAGGGCCGCGCCGAGGAGCACGGCCGCGCCCAGGAGGTGACGCTCGACGAGCAGGTTCGCCGTGGGCAGGCCCATCGAGAGGCCGAGCACGAGGGCGGCCAGGGTGTTGGCCACGAGGAGGCCGCGCCGGGAGAGATGCCGTTCGAGCACCAGGCGCAGAGGCGCGCCGAGGGCTCCTCCGAGGGCCAGCGCCGCCAAGCCCAGTGCCGAGTAGAGCACGGCCTCGGCCGGTGAGGGAGCCGTCATGCCGCACCTGCTCCACGGTCCGGCGCGGGCGCGCCGCCCAGCCGGAGCCCGAGGACGGCGGCTGCCGTCGAGAGCGTTGCCAGCAGGACGAGGACCACCAGCACGGGGCCCAGGAGGGCGGCGGCGCCCAGTGCGCCGTCGATGCCGGAGGGCACGGCGCTGACGGCGTCCATGCCCCACTGGAGGGGACCGATCACGAGCGCCACGGCCGAGGCGATCGTGGTGAAGGACCCGAGGAACCCGGTGCCGAGCCCGGCCACGAGGCGGGGCCGCCACTGTGGGCCCGCGCGCCGCGAGCGGGCCCACAGCAGGCCCAGCAGGAACGAGCCGGACACGTTCACCGCGAGCAGCGGCGCTGCGGAGGAGAGCGTGTGCACCAGGGCGCCCGTCGGGCCGGCCACGCTCAGGCCGGAGGGGCCGGCCGCGGCCGTGGCCACCCACGCCGTGGTCGCGGAGCTCAGCGCCGCGCCGCACGCCGCGCCCGCGGATCCGCCGAGCGCGACGGCGGGGAGCACGCTGCGCGGCCCGTCCGGCTCCGCCACGCGCCGGGCGGTCATGCGTGCGTGGTCCCGTCCTCGGCGCCCCACGGGCCGTCGTCGTCGGCCAGGCGCAGCCGCGCCAGGACCTCGTCATGCAGCAGCCCGTTGGTCACGAGCGCGTTGCCGCCGAAGGGACCGTCCTCGCCCTCGAGGGAGGTGAAGCGGCCGCCAGCCTCGCGCACGATCGGCACGAGCGCGGCCATGTCGTGCAGCGCGAGCTCGGGCTCGGCCGCGATGTCCACCGCGCCCTCGGCCACGAGCATGTAGGACCAGAAGTCGCCGAAGCCGCGCACGCGCCACACGTCCGAGGTCAGCTGGAGGAACTCGCGGATGGACCCGCGCTCGCGCCAGCCCTCGAGGGAGGAGAAGGAGAGCGAGGCGTCGGAGAGCCGGTCCACGGAGGAGGCGTGGATGCGCTCGGAGCGCATGAGCGAGGTGCCCGTGAAGGCGCCCTGCCCGGAGGCGGCCCACCAGCGGCGGTGCAGCGCGGGGGCGGACACGACGCCGACCACCGGCTCGCCGTCCACCAGCAGGGAGATCAGGGTGGCCCACACGGGCACGCCGCGCACGAAGTTCTTCGTGCCGTCGATCGGGTCCACGACCCACTGGCGCCCGACCCGACTGAAGCGGCCGCCGAACTCCTCGCCGAGCACGGTGTCCCGCGCACGGGCCTTCGCCAGGGTGGCGCGGATGGACTCCTCGGCGGCGCGGTCCGCGTCCGAGACGGGGGTGAGGTCCGGCTTGGTGCTGACCTGGAGGTCCTGGGCCTTGAAGCGGGCCATGGTGATCGAGTCCACGTTGTCGGCCAGCATGTGGGCCAGGCGCAGGTCCTCCGTGAGGTCCCGCCCGTTCGTCTGTCCGGTGCTCTCCATGGGTGCCACGCTATACCGCCTCAGTCCTCGGAGGAGGCGGAGGTCTCGCCCTCGGCCGTGGACCGGTTGCCGAGCAGGCGCCGCAGCGAGGCCAGTCGCGCCGGACCCGCCGCGCCCGCGTGTCCGGCGGCGACCCACGGGTCGAGGCCGCAGCCGGGGGAGTCCGCGCCGTGCGTGCACCCGCGGGAACAGTCCTCGAGGCCGCCGGCGAGGTCGCCGAACGCCTCCACCACGCGGTCCGGGTCCACCCAGCCGAGGCCGAACGAGCGGATGCCGGGGGTGTCCACCACCCACGTGTCGGGCAGGGGGGCGCCGTGGGCGTCGGTGAGGGGGAGGGCCAGCGCGGAGGAGGAGGTGTGCCGGCCCCGGCCCGTGACCGCGTTGACGTGCCCCGTGGCGCGCGTGGCGCCGGTGAGGGCGTTGAGCAGCGTGGACTTGCCCACGCCGGACGGGCCCACGAACGCGGCGACGTGGCCCTCGAGCCGCTGGGCCACGCGGTCCACGAGGCTCCCGTCCAGCTCGGTGTCCCCGGTCTCCGCCTCGAAGGTCGAGGCGCCGGAGGTCATGACCTCGAGGTCGAGGGACTCGTAGTGCGCCACGAGCTCGGCCGGATCCCGCAGGTCCGTCTTGGTGATGAGCAGGACGGGGTGGATGCCGGCGTCGTAGCAGGCCACGAGGGCGCGGTCGATGAAGCCGGTGCGCGGCTCCGGATTGGCCGCGGCCACCATGATCATCAGGGTGTCGGCGTTGGCCACCACCACGCGCTCCACCTCGTCCGAGTCGTCGGCCGAGCGGCGCAGCACCGTGCCCCGGTCCTCCACGCGCACCACGCGGGCCAGCGTGCCGTCGTCGCCGGAGAGGTCCCCCACGACGGCGACCCGGTCGCCGGTGGCGATCGGGGTGCGCCGCAGCTCGCGGGCGCGCATCGCGGTGATCCGCTCGTCGAGGCGGTCCGGGAGCACCACGGTGTACCGGCCGCGGTCGACCGTCGTCACCATGCCGGTCTGCGCGTCCTCGTGCGCGGGCCGCTCCTTCGTGCGCGGTCGAGTGCCGCGCTTGGAGGGACGCTCGCGGATGTCCGCCTCGTCCCACGCCGTGGGGTCCAGCCGCCGTCCCATCAGGCCTCCTCCCCGCCCACGAGCGCCGCCCACAGGGCGGGGAAGCCCGGCATGGTCTTCGCGGTGGTGGCCACGTCGTGCACGCGCGTGCCCGGCACCCGCAGCCCGATGACGGCGGCGAACGTCGCCATCCGGTGGTCGTGGTAGGTCTCGGCGAGCGCAGGCCTCAGGGACCCCGACGCGTCCAGGCCGGGGAAGCCCAGCTCGTCCGCGCCCTCCTCGACCTCGACGCCGAAGCGGGCGGCCTCCGCGGCGAGGGCCGCGAGCCGGTCCGTCTCGTGCCCGCGCAGATGGGCGATGCCCGTCAGGCGCGTCGGGCCCTCCGCCAGCAGCGCCAGCGCCGCGACCGTCGGCGCCAGCTCGGCGGTGTCCGGGACCTCGCCGGCCCCGGTCACGCGCGGCGCCCCGTCCTCTCCGACGCCGCCGGTGACCGTGAGCGCGCCCTGCGAGCGGTCCTCGCTCCCGACCTCGAAGGCCACGTCGGCCCCGAACGCGGGGAGGATGCAGCGCCAGCGGTCGCCGAGCTGCGTGGTGCCCGTGGGCCAGTCGGGCACCGTCACGGTCCCCCCGGTCACGACGGCGGCGGCCAGGAACGGGCCCGCGTTCGACAGGTCCGGCTCGACGACGGCGGTGAAGCCCGCCAGCGGACCGGGGTGTACGCGCCACACCCCCGCGGCGGGGATGTCGACGCGGACGCCGCGCTCGCGCAGCACGGCCACGGTCATGGAGACGTGCTCCGGGCTGGGCACGCGGGAGCCCGTGTGCCGGACGGTCAGACCGCCCGGGCGGCGCACGGCGGAGAGCAGGAGGCCGGAGAGGAACTGCGAGGACCCGGCGGCGTCCACGGCGACCTCCTCCGGGGCGGCGGCCGCGGCCGTCGTGTCCAGCACCAGCGGGAGCCGGCCCGGCTCCCCGGCCTCGGTCACCCCCACGCCGAGCTGGCGCAGGCCGTCCACGAGCGGGCCCATGGGCCGCTCGCGGGCGCCCGGGTCCCCGTCGAGGACGACGCGTCCGGGGCGCAGCGCGGCCACCGCCGGGAGGAAGCGCATGACCGTTCCGGCCAGGCCGCAGTCCACGTGCACCTCGCCCGCGAGGGGCTCGCCCACGGGCAGGGGGTGTACGAGCAGGACGCCGTCGTCGCCGTCCTCGAAGCGCGCGCCGAGCGCCGTCAGCGCCGCGCGCATGAGGCGGGTGTCCCGGGAGTCCAGCGCGCCGCGCAGCTCCGAGGGCCCGTCCGCGATCGCCGCGAGCACGAGCAGGCGGTTCGTGAGGGACTTGGACCCCGGCAGGCGCACCGTCCCGACCACGGGCCCGGCGGTGGTCGGCGCCGGCCACGGGTCCGGCACGGACGGGGTGGAGGAGGGCGCGCCCGACGGCGCGGAGGGGCGGGGCGGCGTGGGTTCGGTCACCGGCCCAGCCTACCGAGGCGCGCGGGGAACGAGGCGGGGGAATAGGCGTCGCCTCGGGCGCGCTGTACCCGGGCAGCAGAGGCCGGTGCGGGAGAGACCCCGCCGGCACCGCCCGAGCCGGGGAGGAGGCCGCACCCGTGAGCACCGCACTGCTGGCCGCGCCCGCCTCGGCCACACCGACGCCGTCGGCGCCGCGGCCGTCCCCCGTAGACTGGGCGGCGATGAGCACTGAAGACAGCGCGCGCCAGATCGCCCGGCCCGCCGACGCCCCGGAGCACGACCTCGCGAGCATCGACGTCGCCGCCGAGTCCGACCCCGAGCGCCGCGCCCGCTTCGAGCGTGACGCCCTCGAGTTCGTGGACCAGCTGTACTCGGCCGCGATGCGCATGACGCGCAATCCGCAGGACGCCGAGGACCTGGTGCAGGAGGCCTACACGAAGGCGTACTCCTCGTTCCACCAGTACCGGCCCGGCACGAACCTCAAGGCCTGGCTCTACCGCATCCTCACCAACACGTACATCAACCTGTACCGGAAGCGGCAGCGCCAGCCCCTCGAGGCGGACACGGACACGGTGGAGGACTGGCAGATGGCCCGCGCGGCCGAGCACACCTCCACGGGGCTGCGCTCCGCGGAGACCGAGGCGCTCGACCACCTGCCGGACTCGGAGGTCAAGGCGGCGCTGCAGGCCATCCCCGAGGAGTTCCGCCTCGCCGTGTACTTCGCCGATGTGGAGGGCTTCGCCTACAAGGAGATCGCCGAGATCCTCGACGTGCCCATCGGCACGGTGATGTCCCGTCTCCACCGCGGGCGCAAGCAGCTGCGGGAGCGCCTCACGGACTACGCCGCCGAGCGCGGGATGGGTCCCAAGGGCCGCCGGGCGGACACCGAGGCGACGAGCACGAAGGAGGCCACGCGATGACCCAGGACGACGGCGGCCGCGAGTGCCGCGAGGCGGTCGAGCGCCGCATGGAGCAGCTGTACCGCTACCTCGACGGCGCCCTGACGCCGGAGGACTTCGAGCAGGTGCGCGCCCACGTGGACGAGTGCCCCGACTGCCACCGTCAGCAGGAGCTGGAGCTGCTGATCCGCACGGCCGTGCGGCGGTCCTGCCAGGAGAAGGCGCCCGCGCAGCTGCGCGCCACCATCATGACTCGCATCACCCAGGTGACCACCACGCACCACCGGGGCTGACGGCGCAACCCGCCCCCGATGCACGAGAAGGGCCGACCCCGTGGGGGTCGGCCCTTCTCGTGCGATGCGGCTGAGCGATGCTCAGGCGTTGGGGCGCTTGCCGTGGTTGGCGCCGCCCTTCTTGCGATCGCGACGCTTGCGTCCACGCTTGCTCATGGGGGTCTCCTCTCCGATGAAGCGGGCTTCGGTCAGTGGTCCATTCTGTCACACCGCGGGAGCGGTGCGCGTCAGGCGGTGGGCTCCGGGACGCCCAGCCACTGGTACCACCCGCGGTGCAGCACGAGCCACGCGATCAGCCCGTGCCCGGCCTGGCCCGGCAGGCCCTGGCCGGACGCCAGGTCCGAGCGCCACTGCTCGTGGCCCACGAGCGGCGTGAACGCGTCCACGTACACGTGGCGACGGCGGTCGGCCACGTCCAGGTACGCCGCGTTCAGCTCGGCGAGCCGCGCGTTGCGCTCCTCGTCGAGCGAGGGGGTGGGGCCGACCACGAGCACGGGGATGTCCCGCTGGGAGGCGGTGTCCAGCACGTTCGCGAGGTTGAGGCGCGAACGGGCCGAGGACGAGGCCTCGATGTCCAGGTCGGCGTCCGAGAGGGCCACCACGAGGCGATTCTCCGTGGTGGCGGAGAACCGCCGCGAGGCCTCGCCCCACCAGCGCTCGTTGAGCTGCTCCGTGGTCTCATGCGGCACCGCGAGGACGTAGTTCTCGAGGGTCACGTCCTGGGCGGACGTGCGGGCAAGCACGCGACCCCACCACCCGATGGCGCGGGCATCCCCCGCGCCGGCGAGGATGTGGTCGCCGACGGCGGCGATCCGGATCTGGCGAGACTGCACGGGTGTGTCCTTTCGCGCCGGCTCAGCGGCCGAACGAGGTGTCCAGGAGGGTCTGCAGCTCGGTGTCGTGCCGGCCCTTCGTGCCCGCCGAGGTGGAGGCGGAGGCCGGGCGGGAGACGAGGCGCACCTCGCGGCCCAGCTGAGGCACCAGGTTGAGGGCCATGAAGGGCCACGGGCCCTGGTTGGCCGGCTCGTCCTGCACCCACATGACCTCGGCGTCGCCGTAGGCGGCGAGCTGCTCGCGGATCTCCTCGAGGGGCAGCGGGTAGAGCTGCTCCACGCGGACGATCGCGGTCGTCTCGTCGCCGGACTTCTCGCGGCGGGCCAGGAGGTCGTAGTACAGCCGGCCGGAGACCAGGAGCACGCGCGTGACCTTCTTCGCGTCCACCCCGGCGTCCGGGATGACCGGCTGGAAGCGGCCCTGCGTGAAGTCCTCCACCGAGTTGGCCGCCGCCTTGAGACGCAGCAGCTGCTTGGGCGTGAACACGATCAGCGGCTTGCGCGGGCGGGCGTAGGCCTGCTCGCGCAGCAGGTGGAAGTGGCTCGCGCCGTTCGAGGGGTTCACCACGCGCATGTTGTCCTCGGCGCACATCTGCAGGAAGCGCTCGATGCGGGCGGAGGAGTGGTCCGGCCCCTGGCCTTCGTAGCCGTGGGGGAGCAGGAGCACCACGGAGGAGCTCTGCGACCACTTCTGCTCGGCCGAGGAGATGAACTCGTCGATCACGGTCTGCGCGCCGTTGAGGAAGTCGCCGAACTGCGCCTCCCACAGCACCAGGGCGTCGGAGCGCTCCACCGAGTAGCCGTACTCGAAGCCGAGGGCGGCGTACTCGGAGAGCAGCGAGTTGTAGACCCAGAACTTCGCCTGGTCCGGCGAGAGGTTCTTCAACGGCGTCCACTCCTCGTCCGTGACGCGGTCGTGGAACACCGAGTGGCGCTGCGTGAAGGTGCCGCGCTGCGAGTCCTGGCCCGCGAGGCGCACCGGCACGCCCTCCATCAGGAGGGAGCCGAACGCCGCGAGCTCCGCGAAGCCCCAGTCGATCCCGCCGTCCACGGCCATCTTGGCGCGGCGCTCCAGCAGGGTCGAGAGCTTCGGGTGGACGGTGAAGTCCTCCGGGGTCGCCAGGTGCGCCTCGCCGATGGCCCGCAGGGTCTCCGGGGAGATGGCCGTCTTGGCCGGGGCCTGGGGAGCGCGGTCGCGGTCGCTCGCGGGCTCGATGCCGCCGGTGCCCGAGGTGTCGGCGTTGGACTCGTGGGTCTCCGCGAACACGCGCTCGAGCTGCTGCTGGTAGTCCCGCAGCGCGGTGTCCGCCTCCTCCTGCGTGATGTCGCCGCGGCCCACGAGGGACTCGACGTACAGCTTGCGGGTGGAGCGCTTCTGCTCGATCAGGTTGTACATGCGCGGCTGCGTCATCGACGGGTCGTCGCCCTCGTTGTGGCCGCGGCGGCGGTAGCACACGAGGTCGATGACGACGTCCTTGTTGAAGCGCTGGCGGTACTCGAACGCCAGCTGGGCCACGCGCATCACGGACTCCGGCTCGTCGCCGTTCACGTGGAGGATCGGCGCCTGGATGCTCTTGGCCACGTCCGTGGCGTACACGGAGGAGCGGGCCTGGGAGGGCGGCGTCGTGAAGCCCACCTGGTTGTTGACGATGACGTGCACGGTGCCGCCGGTGCGGTAGCCGGGCAGCTGGGAGAGGTTGAGCACCTCGGTCACCACGCCCTGGCCGGCGAAGGCCGCGTCGCCGTGCACCAGGATCGGCAGCACGCTGAAGGAGTCCGGGTGCTCCGAGCCGAGGTCGAGGCGGTCCTGCTTCGCGCGGACGATGCCCTCCAGGACCGGGTCCACGGCCTCCAGGTGCGAGGGGTTGGCGGCGAGGTACACGCGGGTGCTGTTGCCGGCGTCGGACACGAAGGTGCCCTCCGTGCCCATGTGGTACTTCACGTCGCCGGAGCCGGAGGCGCCGTTCGGCGTGGCGCCCTCGAACTCCCGGAACACCTGGCCGTAGGTCTTGCCGGCGATGTTGGTGAGCACGTTCAGACGGCCGCGATGGGCCATGCCGATCGCCACCTCGTCCATGCCCGCGTCCGCGGCGTCGCCCAGGATGTGGTCCAGGAGGGGGATGAGGGACTCGCCGCCCTCGAGGGAGAAGCGCTTCTGGCCGATGTACTTGGTCTGCAGGAACGTCTCGAAGGCCTCGGCCGCGTTCAGGCGGCTGAGGATGCGCAGCTGCTCCTCGCGGGTCGGCTTGTTGTACGGGCGCTCGAGCTGGTCCTGGAACCAGGCGCGCTCGGCCGGGTTCTGGATGTGCATGTACTCGACGCCGATGGTGCGGCAGTACGCGTCCCGCAGCACGCCGAGGATGGCGCGGAGGGGCAGCGTGGACTGCCCTCCGAAGCCGCCCGTGGGCCACGGGCGGTCCAGGTCCCACAGGGTGAGGCCGTGCTCGCGGACGTCCAGGTCCGGGTGGGTGCGCATCGTGTACTCGAGCGGGTCCACGTTGGCCAGGAGGTGGCCGCGGTCCCGGTACGCGTGGATGAGCTGCTGCACGCGGGCGACCTTGCCGACCTGCTCGTCCGGGTTGACCTGGACGTCCTGGGCCCAGCGGACGGGCTCGTAGGGGATCCGCAGGGACTGGAAGACCTCGTCGTAGAAGCCGTCCTCGCCGAGCAGGTAGCCGTGGATGATCTTGAGGAACTCGCCCGAGCCGGCGCCCTGGATCACGCGGTGGTCGTACGTGGAGGTCAGCGTGATGGTGCGGGAGATCGCCAGGTCGTTGAGGGTGCTCTCCGCGGCGCCCTGGAAGGCGGCCGGGTAGGTGAGGGCACCGACGCCGATGATGGCGGCCTGGCCCTTGGAGAGGCGGGGCACGGAGTGCACCGTGCCGATGCCGCCGGGGTTGGTCAGCGAGACCGTGGTGCCGGCGTAGTCGTCCATGGTCAGCTTGTTCTTGCGGGCGCGCTGGACCAGGTCGTCGTAGGCCTGCCAGAAGCCGCGGAAGTCCAGGGTCTCGGCGGCCTTCACGTTGGGGACCACGAGCGCGCGCGTGCCGTCCGGCTTGGGCAGGTCGATGGCCAGGCCGAAGTTCACGTGGGCGGGCTCCACCATGGTGGGCTTGCCGTCGCGCTCCTCGTAGAGCACGTTCATGGCGGGCATCTCGTTCAGCGCGCGCACGATCGCGTAGCCGATGAGGTGCGTGAAGGAGACCTTGCCGCCGCGGGTGCGGGCCAGGTGGCTGTTGATCATGGCGCGGTTGTCCATGAGCAGCTTGGCGGGCACGTCGCGCACCGTGGTGGCGGTGGGCATGGAGAGGGAGGCGTCCATGTTGGAGGCCACGGCCTTGGCCATGCCCTTGAGCACGGTGGCCTTCTCCTCCTTCGTGGAGGCGCCCGCGGTGGGCTCGTCCTTGGCGGGCTCGGAGGGCACGGCCTGGGCGGCGGCCTTCTTGGCGCTGGTCTTGGCGGGCGCGGTCTTCGGCTGGGCGGTGGCGGGGGCGGCCGTCGCGGTCGCGGACGCGGCGCGGGTGTCCCCGCCGGTGCGGACCGGGGTGGCGTTCGCTGACGGCGCGGTGGCGGACTGCGGGCCGACGCCCTCGGCCGAGGCGGCCTTCGCGGGGGCGGGCTTCGACGGCGTGGCGGAGGCCGCCTGCTGCGGGGCGCTCGCCTCGAGGCGAGCGAAGATCTGTGCCCACTGACGATCCACGGAGCCCTCGTCGGCGCGGTACTTCCGGTAGATCTCGGCCACGAGCTTCTCGTTCCCGGGGAACTCCTGCGCGAGCCGATCAGACGTGAGTTCTGGCACTGTGCAACGCCTCTTCCTGAGCCTTGTGATGCGATGGTCCGACGGGGACCGCCCAGGGGAGCGGTCCGGTCGCGAGCGGTGCGCCCGTGCTGCCGCTGGCGGGCGCCTCCGAACATCATAGGTGCTCGGGCCCCGTCGGGGGCGAGGGCGGAGCGTCCGGCAGGGGCCGCGTCCCGGTCTGGGAGACTGGCCACATGCGCTTCCTCACCCCGCCGAGCGTCGACCTCACCTACAACGACGTGTTCCTCGTCCCCTCCCGCTCCGACGTCGCGAGCCGCATGGACGTGGACATCGCCCCGGACGACGCGACGGGCGGCTCCATCCCGCTCGTCTCGGCCAACATGACCGCCGTCACCGGCCGGCGCATGGTGGAGACGATGGCCCGCCGCGGCGGCCTCGGGATCCTGCCCCAGGACGTCCCCGCCGACGTGATCGCCGAGACGGTCGCCCGCGTGAAGTCCGCCCACCCCGTGGTGGACACCGCGCTGACGGTGCGCCCGCACGACACCGTCCTGGACCTGCTGCACCTCATGGACCGGCGCAACCACGGCGTCGTCGCGGTGGTGGACGCCGACGGCGGCCTCCTCGGCCTGGTCCGTCCGCGGGACTGCGACGACGTGGACCGCTTCGCCTCGGCGTCCTCCGTGATGCACCCGGCCGCGCTCACGCTGACCGCGGACGAGCTGGGCGGGGACGCCGGCGCCCACCCCGGCGCGGACGTGCTGCGCGCGGCCTTCGAGCGCCTGCACGCCGCCCACCTCGACGTGGCGCCCGTCGTCGAGTCCGGGACCGGCGGTGGGGCCCCGCGCCTGCGCGGCGTGGTCACCCGCGCGGGCCTGCTGCGCTCCTCCCTCTTCATGCCCAGCCGCGACGCCGGCGGACGGCTGCGCGTGGGCGCGGCCCTCGGCATCAACGGCGCCGTGGGGGAGAAGGCCTCCGCCCTCCTCGAGGCCGGCGTGGACGTGCTCGTGGTGGACACCGCGCACGGCCACCAGGAGACGATGCTCGACGCCCTCGCCGCGGTGCGCTCGCTCGACCCCGGGGTGCCGGTGGTCGCCGGCAACGTGGTGACCGCCGAGGGCGTGCACGACCTCGTGGCCGCCGGCGCCGACATCGTGAAGGTGGGGGTGGGCCCGGGCGCCATGTGCACCACGCGCATGCAGACCGCCGTCGGCCGCCCGCAGCTGTCCGCCGTGCTGGAGTGCGCGGCCGCCGCCCGCGAGGCCGGTGCCCGCGTGTGGGCCGACGGCGGGGTGAAGCACCCGCGTGACGTGGCCCTCGCCCTCGCGGCCGGGGCGAGCTCGGTGATGATCGGCTCGTGGTTCGCGGGCACGCTCGAGTCCCCGGGGGACCTCGTGCACGACGCCGACGGCCGCCGCCACAAGGAGAGCTTCGGCATGGCCTCGGCCCGGGCCGTCGAGCACCGCACGCGCCACGAGGACCCCTTCACCAAGGCCCGCAAGGGCATGTTCGAGGAGGGCATCTCCTCCTCGCGCATGGACGTGGACCCCCGCCGCCCCTCCGTGGAGGACCTGCTGGACACCATCACCGCCGGCGTCCGCTCCGCCCTCACGTACGCGGGTGCGCGGGACCTGGCGGAGTTCCGCGAGCGGGCCGTCCTGGGGCTGCAGTCCGCCGCCGGCTACGACGAGGGCCGGCCCGTGGCCGCCTCGTGGTGAGGCGGCGCGGCACGCCCGAAGGGGGCTCTCCGCCCGCGGCCCCGCCCCTATACTGGTCGCACTATGGATCACCCTGACACTGCTGTGCCAGCCTGCCCGTCCGCGCTCGCGGACGGGGCCGGATCGGAGCCTTCCAGTCCCGGCGTCGCCCGTTCGACGCCCACCCCGACTCCTCGGGGAGGGGGTGAGGCCCCGTGGAGTGGATCCTGCTGATCGCCGGCATCCTGCTCGTCCTGGGCACCGGATTCTTCGTGGCCGTCGAGTTCTCGCTCATCGCGATCGACGTGCCCACCGTGCAGCGGATGGTGGACCAGGGCGACCGCGGCGCCGAGCCGCTCCTGCGCTGCCTGAAGTCCCTGTCCACCCAGCTCTCCGCGTGCCAGCTGGGCATCACGCTCACCACGCTCCTGACGGGCTACGTCATGGACCCGGCGATCGGGCGCCTCGTGGACCCGCTCCTGATCGGGGCGGGCGTGCCCGAGGCGATCGCGGGCACCGTCTCGCTCGTCGTCGCCATGGTGACGGCCACGCTGCTCTCCATGCTGATCGGCGAGCTGGTGCCCAAGAACATGGCGATCTCCCAGCCCCTCCCCATCGGGCGTCGGCTCGCGCGGCCCATGCTCGTGTTCACGGCCGTCTTCCGGCCCGCGATCGCGGTCCTCAACGGCTTCTCCAACCGCGTCCTCGGGCGCTTCGGGATCGAGGCGAAGGAGGAGATCTCCGGCGCCCGCAGCCCTGAGGAGCTCTCCTCGCTCGTGCGGCGCTCGGCCCAGCTCGGCACGCTCGACCAGCAGACGGCCACGTTCCTGGACCGCACCCTGCGCTTCGCGGACCGCACGGCGGCCGACGTGATGACCCCGCGCATCCGCGTGGAGACCGTGGGCGAGGACGAGGGGCTCTCCCACGTCGTGGAGCTCGCCCGGCAGAGCGGCTTCTCCCGCTTCCCCGTGATCGGCGAGTCCTCGGACGACATCCGCGGCGTCGTGCACGTGAAGAGGGTCGCGGCCGTCCCCCGGGAGCGCCGCGCCGACCTCACGGCCGGCTCCCTCATGTCGGACATCATCCGCGTCCCCGAGACCGTCCACCTGGACCAGCTGCTCGCGGAGCTGCGCGAGGCCAACCTGCAGATGGCCGTGGTGGTGGACGAGTACGGCGGCACCGCCGGCGTCGTCACCCTCGAGGACGTGGTGGAGGAGATCGTGGGCGAGGTCGCCGACGAGCACGACCGGATCACCCCCGGCGTCCTGCAGACCGCCTCCGGACGCTGGTACTTCCCGGCCGATCTGCGCCCGGACGAGGCGCAGGCGCAGATCACCGCGCTGTCCGTCCCCGAGGACGGCGCCTACGAGACCATCGGCGGCTTCGTGATGGCCCGCCTCGGCCGCATCGCCCGGGTGGGCGACGTCGTGGCCGTCGACGGCGGATCGCTCTCGGTGGAGCGCATGGACGGACGGCGGGTGGAGCGCGTGCGCTTCGACCCGGTGCCCGCGGACAGGACGGAGGCCCGCGCATGAGCGAGGACGTGATCGGACTGCTCTGGCTGGTGGTCCTGCTGGTCGCCAACGCCTTCTTCGTGGCGGGCGAGTTCGCCGTCATGGGCGCTCGCCGCTCCCAGATCGAGCCGCGCGCCGAGGCAGGCTCCCGGCCGGCCACGACCGCCCTGTACGCCATGGAGCACGTCTCGGCGATGCTGGCCGTGTGCCAGCTCGGCATCACCGTGTGCTCGCTCCTGATCCTCAACGTCTCGGAGCCGGCCCTGCACCACCTGCTCGTGGTGCCGATGGAGGCCGTCGGCGTGCCCGCGGGCGTCGCGGACATCGCCGCGTTCGTCGTCGCCCTCCTGGTGGTCACGTTCCTCCACGTGACGTTCGGCGAGATGATCCCCAAGAACGCGGCGGTGTCGTTCGCCGATCGCGCCGTCATGCTCCTGGCCCAGCCGCTCGTGTGGCTCAGCCGCCTGCTCCACCCCATCATCGTGTCCCTGAACTGGGCCGCGAACCTCGTGCTGCGGGCGTTCGGGATCGAGCCGAAGGACGAGGTGGCCTCCTCCTTCACGCTCGAGGAGGTCCAGTCGATCGTGGCCGAGTCCACGCGCTCGGGCACCCTCGAGGACGAGTCCGGCGTGCTGCACTCCGCCCTGGAGTTCTCCTCCTACACGGCCGGCGACGTCATGGTCCCGCTGGAGCGCGTGGTCACGGTGCCGGAGGACGTCACCCCGCAGGCCTTCGAGTGGGCCGTGGGACGGGTGGGCTTCTCCCGCTTCGTGGTGGAGGACCCCGACGGCGGGTACACCGGCTACCTGCACCTCAAGGACGTGCTCATGGTGGCCCCCGACGCCTACGAGCGTCCCGTGCCGCTCACGCGCATCCGCTCCCTGGCCAACGTGCGCGCCGACGACGAGGTGGAGGACGCGCTCGCGCTCATGCAGCGCACCGGCTCCCACCTGGCGCGCGTGATCACCACGGAGGGCACCACCGTGGGCGTGCTGTTCCTGGAGGACGTCCTCGAGGAGCTCGTGGGTGAGATCCACGACGTCACGCAAACCCCACGGCGGATGCGGCTGGCCTGAGCGGGGCCCCGGGCGGCGGGGCGCCGGGACCTGCTAACATGAGAATCGTTAGCAACAAGACGCCCCGTCGGGCGCCGCCGCCCCCCCCGGAAGGACCCCTCGCCCGTGACCGCTCCCCGCCGTGCCCGCACTCTCGCCGCACCCCTCCTCGTGCTCGCCCTCGGGCTGAGCGCGTGCGGCTCCGAGGCCGGCGAGGGGGCCGGCCGCCCGGCCGCCGACCCGGGGGAGGGGAAGCCCGTCGCCGTGGCCACCACCACCCAGCTCGGATCGGTCCTCGCGGACGTCACGGCGTGCCGCGACGCGGAGTCCGGGACGATCATGGGCCCGGGCGACGATCCGCACGACGTGTCCCCGTCCTCCGAGCAGGTGGCCCAGATGGTCCGCGCCGGACTCGTGTTCTCCAACGGCCTCGGCCTCGAGGGCGGCATGGGGTCCGCGCTCGAGAATGCGAAGCGGGACGGCGCCGACGTCGTGGAGGTGGCACCTCGGCTGGACCCCCTGCCCTTCGGCGCCGGTGAGGCCGAGCACGCGGGGGAGAGTGCCGAGGAGCACGCCCACGAGGGCCACGCCCACGGCTCGCAGGACCCGCACGTCTGGATGGACGTGGCGCGCATGGCCACGGCCGCGTCGGTGATGGGCGACGCCCTGGCCGAGCACACCGGCGACGACGGCTACGCCGAGTGCGGGCGCCGCGTGCAGGGGGAGCTTGAGGACACCGACCGGCAGGTGCGCGAGATCCTGGCGGCCGTCCCCGCGGAGCGGCGCACGCTCGTCACCGACCACGACGCCTACGGCTACTTCGGAGCGGCGTACGGGTTCGAGGTGGCCGGCGTCGTGATCCCGGGCGGATCGACGGACGCGGAGCCCTCCTCCCAGGAGCTCGCGGCCCTGGCCTCCCAGGTGCGCGAGTCCGGCGCGGATGCGATCCTCACCTCCGTGGCAGCGGGCACGGGCCTCGTGGACGCGGTCTCCCGGGAGGCGGGGGACCTGCCGGTCGTGGAGCTGTACGAGTCCGGCGTCGGGCCCGCGGACTCCGCCGAGTCCGACTATGCCGACGCCATGCTCCACAACGCGCGGACGCTCGCCGACGCCCTCGCCGGCTGACCCGTCCCCCGCCGCGGGCACCGCCCGTGGCCCCACCGACACCGACCCTGAGGACCGACACCCCCGTGGACTGGCTGACCGACCCCTTCCTGCTGGGATTCCAGCAGCGCGCCCTGCTCGGCGGGCTCATCGCCGCACTCACGTGCTCCGTGGTGGGCACCTGGCTCGTGCTGCGCGGCATGAGCTTCTTCGGGGACGCGTTCGTGCACGGCGTCCTGCCGGGCATCGCGCTCGCCGTGGTGCTGGGCGGGAACCTGCACGTGGGCGCCGCCGTGGCCGCCGCCGTCATGATGGCCGGCATCTCGCTCGTCCACCGGGCCACCACCCTCAACGAGGACACGGCCATCGGCCTGCTGTTCGTGGGGATGATGGCCCTCGGCGTCGTGATCATCTCGCTCTCGGACTCCTACACGGGCTCCCTCACCGCCATCCTCTTCGGCGACGCCCTCGGCGTCTCGCCGGAGGGGCTGCGGGTGCAGGGCGCGATCGCGGCCGCCGTCGTGGTGCTGGGCCTGGTGCTGTACCGTCCGCTGCTGGCCCTGAGCTTCTCGGAGGCCAAGGCGCGCGCCCTCGGCATGCGCCCCCGGCTCACGCACGCGCTCCTGCTCGTGATGATCGGGGCCGCCGTGATCGGCTCGTTCCAGGCCGTGGGCACCGTGCTCGTGTTCGGCCTGCTCGTGGGCCCGCCCGCCACCGCCGCGCTGATCACGCGCACCGTGCCGTGGATGATGGCCGCCTCCATGCTGATCGGCGCCCTCTCCGTCACCCTCGGCCTGATCCTGAGCTTCCACTGGGGCACGGCCGGATCCGCCACCATGGCGCTCGTGCCGATCGTCCTGTTCTTCCTCGTCCTGGCCGTGCGCGCCGCGGTGCAGGCCGCCCGGGGGCGCCGCCTCCGCGCCGCGGCCCGCCGCACGCGTGACGGCCTCCCGACCCGCCGGAGCGTGACCTCGTGAACGACCCCCGGATCCTCGCCGAGGCCGCAGGCCTCGAGCTGCGCCACGGCGAGCACCAGGCCGTGGAGGCCTCCTCCTTCACGGTTCCCGCCGGGTGCGTGGTGGCTGTGATCGGGCCCAACGGCTCCGGCAAGTCCACCCTCCTGGCGGCGCTCGCGGGAGTGCTCGAGCCCGCGGCGGGCACCGTGCACGTGCTCGGCGAGCCCGCCGCCGAGCGGGCCCGCCGCACCGCCTTCGTGATGCAGTCCCTCCAGTTCCCGCAGGGCGTCCCGCTCACGGTGCGGGACGTGGTCACCATGGGCCGGTACCCGTCCCTCGGCTGGTTCGGACGCCTGAGGGCCGCCGACCGGGCCGCGGTGGACGCGGCGATGGAGCGCATGCGGGTCACGGACCTGGCGGCGCGGCACCTCGACCAGCTCTCCGGCGGCCAGCGGCAGCGCGTGTACGTCGCACAGGGTCTGGCCCAGGAGCATGACGTGCTCATGCTGGACGAGCCGGTCACCGGCCTCGACCTGGTCTCGGCCCGCACGATCGACGACCTGATCCACGAGCAGCCGCACGAGGGGGTCTCCGTGGTGTTCACGACCCACGACCTCGACGAGGCGGCCGCGGCGGACCATGTGGTCCTCATGGGCGGACGCGTGGTCGCCTCGGGCGTGCCCGCCCACGTGCTCACGGAGGAGAACCTCGAGCGGGTCTACGGGCGCGGCGCGCTCCACCGGCCCGTGTTCGGGCATCTGGACGACCCCGCCGGGGGGCCTGAGCACCGCTAGGCGCCCAGGGGCTCAGCCCGCCGCGGCCGCCGTGCACGCGGCGCAGAGGCCGGTGATCTCCACGGTGTGGTCCGTGGCCGTGAACCCGTGCACGGCGGCGACGGCGGCCGCCCACCGCTCGACGGGCGGGGCCGTGAGCTCCACGGTGGCCCCGCACGAGCGGCACACGAGGTGGTGGTGATGGCCCTGCGCGGCGCACCGGCGGTACACGGACTCGCCGTCCTCGCGCCGGAGGACGTCCACGGTGCCGTCCTCGAGCTGCTGCTGCAGCGTGCGGTACACGGTGGCGAGGGAGACGCGCTCGCCGGCGTCCTTGAGGTGGGCGTGGAGCTCCTGGGCACTGACGAAGTCCTCGAGCTCGTCCAGGGCACGGTCCACAGCCGCCTTCTGGCGGGTGGCGCGCACGCGTCCGGCGCGGGGGTCGGGAGCGGTGCTGGTCACGCTGACGGTCCTCCTTCCGCGGCCGGATCCGAACGGTCCCGGGGGGCTTCGCGGAGCCGATGACCGGCTCCTGGGCACTCGTCCCAGGCTATCAGCGGGGCCGGATCCGGCGTGGTGCCCCGGGCACACGGGGCGCGTCGCGGGGCGTCCGCCGCGCGGTGAGCGTTACGGACCGTCACGTATGGTGTGCGGGTGCACACCCTTCCCTCCGACGCCCCGGCCCCGATCCGCCCCGCCTCCGCGGCGTCCGTCGTCACGGTGGACGTGCTGGCCGGCTGGCTCCGACTGGCGCCCGCGATGGAGGCGGAGCCCGTCCCGGCCGTCCCCGCCTACGTGCAGGCCGACGCCCCCGCACCGCGGCGCCTCGTGCTCCTCGACATCCGCTACGAGCTCGGCAGCGGTGCGACCGACCATGAGGGCTATCTCCACGGCCACCTGCCCGGCGCCGTCTACGTGGCCCTGCCGAGCCGGCTCGCCGGCCCGCCCGGGACCCTGGAGGGCCGTCACCCGCTGCCGGATCCGGCGGACTTCGCGGAGACGGTGCGCATGTGGGGGATCGACGACGGCGACACCGTGGTCGTGTACGACGACATCGGCGGCCTCGCCGCCGCGCGCGCCTGGTGGCTGCTGCGCCACGGGGGGCTGCCCCACGTGCTGCTGCTCGACGGCGGGCTGGATGCGTGGCGAGAGGCCGGACTGCCGCTGCAGTCGGGCGAGGTGATCCCCACGCCGGGCTCGGCGACCATCCAGTGGGGCCGCATGCCCGTGGTGGACGCCGCCGGCGCCGAGGAGATCGCCGAGCGCGGCCTGCTCCTCGACGCCCGCGCCGCCGAACGGTATCGCGGAGAGGTCGAGCCCCTCGATCCGATGGCCGGCCACATCCCCGGCGCCCACAGTCTGCCGACCGCGCAGAACCTCCGCCCCGACGGTCGCCTCCTGCCGCCCGAGCAGCTCGCGGCGCGCTTCGCGGCGGCCGGGGTGCGGGACGACGTCCGGGTGGCCGTCTACTGCGGATCCGGCGTCACGGCCGCCCATCAGGTCCTCGCGATGACCGTGGCGGGCCATCCCGGGGCGGCGCTCTTCCCCGGCTCCTGGTCCTCATGGGTCCACGATCTGGCCCGGCCGGTGGCCGTGGGGGCCTCTCCTGACGGACACTGAGGGCGGACCCTCGGCGGGCCGTGCGCCCGCCCACCCCGCAGATCCGGAAGGACACCCCATGACCAGCGTCTTCACCCGCATCATCGCCGGAGAGCTCCCCGCCCGCTTCGTCTGGCAGGACGAGCAGTGCGTCGCCTTCCTCTCGGCGGGCCCCCTGGCCCAGGGGCACACGCTCGTGGTGCCCCGCGAGGAGGTGGACCAGTGGGTCGACGCCGATCCCGGGCTCCTCGCCCACCTCATGCAGGTCGCACAGCGGATCGGCCGCGCGCAGGTGGATGCGTTCGGTGCGCAGCGCGCCGGCCTGATGGTGGCCGGCTACGAGATCCCGCACCTGCACGTGCACGTGTGGCCGTCCAACTCCATGGACGACTACGACATGGCCCGCGTGGACAACTCGCCCGAGCCGAAGGACCTCGAGGAGGCCGCGCGGCGCATCCGCGACGGACTGCGCTCGGCCGGCCACACCGCCGCCGTCCCGCAGGACTGACGCCGCCGGTGCCGTCCGGGCCTCAGGCCCGGGCGGCGGCGGCCAGTGCCTGGCGCACCCGCTTCTCCGAGACGGACACGGCCGTGCCCAGCTCCTGGGCGAAGAAGGAGACGCGCAGCTCCTCGATGAGCCAGCGCACGCGCTCGAGCTCCGCCGGCACGGGAGTGCCGGCGAAGCGGGCGCGGTGCGCGGCCACGGCGGCGTCGAAGTCGTCCTCGAGGCGCTGGACCACCGCCATGGCCTGGCCGTCGCGCTGCAGGTGCCCGCCGGCGTCGAGGCGGTCCAGGCGCGTCAGCATGCCCTGCACGTAGCGGGGCAGGTGCTGCAGCTGCTCCCACCCCGTGGTGGCCGCGAAGCCGGGGAACACGAGCTGCTCGAGGTGGGCCTTGACGTCCGACTTCGCCGGCGCCGTCGCGAGGGAGACGGAGCCCTTGAGCCGGCGGCGCACCTCCGCGGCGCGGGAGAGCACCTGCTCCACGAGCTTCGTGACCGCGAACACGGTGTCGATGAGGTCGGCGCGGACCCGGTCGAACAGCGCCCGGAACTCGGCCTCGCCGAACGGGAGCTCCGGGCCGACGAGCCGGTCCACAGCGGCCTGCGTGCAGTCCGCCACGAGCGAGTCCACCGAGCCGTGCGGGTTCTGCGTGAACGCGAGCTTCTCCCGGTTGTCGAGGTGGTCCAGCACGTAGCGCTGCGGGCTGGGAAGGGCGGCCAGCAGGAGCCGGATCACGCCGGCGCGGTGCCACGCGGCCTGGTCCTCGGCCGAGCGGGCCACGGTGAGCCCCGCCGCGGGGCGGCCCTCCGGCGTCGTCTCGGGGACGAGTGCGGGGTAGCCCGTGATCGCGGGGCCGCGGCCGCCCGCCTCCGTGGTGATCTTGCGGGGCACGGTGCCCACGCTCCACGTGGTCAGTCCATGCCGCTCCGCGAACGCGGGGGCGGCACGGCCGGCGTCGGGCGCGGTCGACGACGGCCCACCGTCCCCGTGACCCGCCGCCTGGGTGGAGGACTCGGCACCCTGACGGTCCTTCCCCTGCCCGCGGCGTCCCCGGCCGCCGTCGCGACCGTCGGCGCCCCCACGATCCGAGCCCCGGCCGTCCTGGCGGGGTCCCGGGCGCGCGTTCGCGGAGTCGTCCGTGCCGGCCAGGCGGGCCGCGATGGCCGAGCGGTTCGCCTGGGAGAGGCGAGACTGGAGGGCGGGGAGGTCCTGGCCGGCGCCCATGACGGCGCCGCGGGCGTCCACCACGCGGTAGTCCATCCGCAGGTGCGGGGGCACCGCGTCGGGCGCCCAGACCTCCGGCTCCACCACGATCCCGCGGACCCGGCGCACGGCGGCCGAGAGCGCCGCGGGCAGGTCGTCCGTGAGCGGGTCCGCGTGCTCTGCGAGGTCGGCCACGAGCTGCCGGGCCACGTCCGGGGCGGGCACGAGGTTCCTGCGCACGGCCTTGGGGAGGGCCTTGATGAGCGCCGTGACGAGCTCCACGCGCAGACCGGGCACGAGCCACGCGAACGGGCTCGGGGCCACCTGGTTCAGGAGGAGGACCGGGACGGCCACCGTGACGCCGTCCGTGCCGGAGGCGCCCGTGGGGTCGAACGTGTACTCGAGGTCGAGGTCCACGTCGCCGCCGAGCAGCGGATAGCGGAAGGTCGTGGGGAACGCGTCCGTGTCGAGGTCCGCGGCGTCCTGCGTGAGGAGGGCGTCCACGTCGAGGTCCAGCAGGTCCGGCTGCTCCTGGCGCGCCTTCTTCCACCATGCGTCGAAGTGGCGCTCGGAGACGACGTTCGCGGGGACCCGCGCGTCGTAGAAGGCGAAGAGGTCCTCGTCGCCCACGCGCAGGTCGCGGCGGCGCAGGCGCGTCTCGAGGGCCTCGACCTCCTCGAGGGCGCGGCGGTTGCGGGCGAAGAAGTGGTGGCGTGTGCGCCAGTCGCCCTCCACGAGGGCGTGGCGGATGAAGAGCTCGCGGGAGAGCCCCGGGTCGATGCGACCGAAGCGCACGGAGCGGTCCGGCACGAGGGTGACGCCGAAGAGCGTGACCTTCTCCTGCGCGACGACGGAGCCGGCGCGGCGCGACCAGTGCGGCTCGTTGTACGTGCGCTTCACCAGGTCGCCCGCCACCTCCTCGGCCCACTCCGGCTCGATCCGGGCGACGGAGCGGGCCCACAGGCGGGAGGTCTCCACGAGCTCGGCCGCCATGATGAACGGGTGGCGCTTCTTGAACAGCGCGGAGCCGGGGAACACGGCGAACCGGGTGCCCCGCGCGCCCGCGTACTCGCGGCGGCGCTCGTCGTAGGAGCCGATCTGCGAGAGCAGGCCCGTCAGCAGCGACTTGTGCACGGCCTCGTGCTGGCCCACCGGGTCCACGGGACCGGCCTGGACCGTGACGCCCACGTCCTTGGCGATCTGGCGCAGCTGCTGGACGAGGTCCTGCCACTCGTGCACGCGCAGCCAGTTCAGGTGCTCGCGGCGGCACATCTTGCGGAACTGCGAGCCGGAGAGCTCCTTCTGCTGCTCTCGCAGGTAGGCCCACAGACGGAGGATCGCGGAGAAGTCCGAGTTCTCGTCCGCGAACCGGCGGTGCATCTCGTCCGCCGCCTCGCGCTGCTCGGTGGGGCGCTCCCGGGGGTCCTGGATGGTGAGCGCGGCGGCAATCACCATGACCTCCCGCACGCAGCCGCGCTCGCCCGACTCCAGGATCATGCGGCCCAGGCGCGGGTCCACGGGCAGGCGGGCCAGCCGGCGCCCGATCGGCGTGATGGTCCCCGCCTTGGCGGCGAGCGCGCCGAGTTCGGTGAGTGCGGTGGCGCCGTCGGTGACCTGGCGGCCGTCCGGGGGCTGGAGGAAGGGGAAGTCCTTCACGTCCGCGGGCGTCCGCGCGACGCCGAGGGACATCATCTGGAGGATGACGGAGGCCAGCGAGGTGCGCAGGATCTCCGGGTCGGTGAACTCGGGGCGGGAGAGGAAGTCCTCCTGCGAGTACAGGCGGATCGCGATGCCGTCGCTCGTGCGGCCCGAGCGCCCCGAGCGCTGGTTGGCGCTCGCCTGGGACACGCGCTCGATCGGCAGACGCTGCACCTTCGTGCGGTTCGAGTAGCGGGAGATGCGGGCCGTGCCCGTGTCGATCACGTACTTGATGCCCGGCACCGTCAGCGAGGTCTCGGCGACGTTGGTGGCCAGCACGATCCGCCGGCGCACCCCGGACGCCGCGCGGCCGAACACGCGGTGCTGCTCGGCCATCGAGAGGCGGCCGAACAGGGGCAGGATCTCTGTCCCGGCGAGGCGCTTCGAGCCTGCGACGACGCCGGCCAGGTGGTCCGCGGCGTCGCGGATCTCCCGCTCGCCGGGCAGGAACACGAGGATGTCCCCGGTCGGCTCCGCGGCCAGCTCAAGGACGGCATCGCCGATCGCGTCGAGGGGGTCACGCGTCTCCGCGGCGTCGTCGGCGTCGTCGTCGGGATCGTCGGGGGAGGGCTCGTCGGTGAGCGGCCGGTAGCGGATCTCGACCGGGAACGTGCGGCCCGAGACCTCGATGACCGGGGCGGGGACGACGTCGGCCTGCTCCTCCGGCACCCCGTCCGCCACGCGCTCGGCGCGCTCGGCGTCCGTGGCGGGTCGGCCGAAGTGACGCGCGAACGACTCGGGGTCGATCGTGGCCGAGGTGATGATCACCTTCAGGTCCGGGCGCTGCGGCAGCAGCTGCCGGAGGTAGCCCAGGAGGAAGTCGATGTTGAGGCTGCGCTCGTGCGCCTCATCGATGATGATCACCGAATAGCGCTTCAGGAGCGGATCGTGGGGGATCTCGGCCAGCAGGATGCCGTCCGTCATGACCTTGACCCGGGTCTGCTTGGAGGTCTGCGCCGTGAAGCGCACCTGGTAGCCGACCGTCTGGCCGATCGGCTCGCCGATCTCCTCGGCGATGCGCTCGGCCACCGAGCGGGCGGCGAGGCGGCGGGGCTGGGTGTGGCCGATCGTCCCGGCGTCCCCGAGGCCCAGGGCCAGGCACATCTTGGGCAGCTGGGTCGTCTTGCCGGAGCCGGTCTCGCCCGCGACGATCACCACCTGGTGGTCGCGGATGGCCGCCATGATCTCCTCGCGGCGCTCCGCCACCGGCAGGTGCTCGGGGAAGGAGAGCTCGCGCGGGGCGGGGGAGGTGGGGGTGCTGCCGGGGGCGTCGACGGGCGCGGTGGGGGCGGCGTCGGGGGTCCCGGGGCGTGAGGAGTCGGTCATGGCCGGACCAGTCTACGGAGGCCGGTCGGCGCCGCGCGGGGTGTTCGCCGCGGAGGGATGACGTCCCCGCGGGTGTGGGCCTCGTCATCGCCGTGAGCCGGGCATTCTGTCACACGGACTTTCGGCTGGGGTTCAGGGACGATCTGTGGAACTCTGGAATAATGGACATGAACACGATCTATTTGTTATTGGCAATCGGCTTGTACTTCGCCGCCATGGTGGCGATCGGCCTGTACGCCTCGAAACAGAACTCCGACCTGGACGATTACCTCCTGGCCGGGCGAAACATGAAGCCCTCGGTGGCCGCTCTCTCCGCCGGCGCCTCGGACATGTCCGGCTGGCTGCTCATGGGCCTGCCCGGCGCCATCTATGCCGCCGGCCTCGTCGAGGGCTGGATGGCCGTCGGCCTCGTCGTCGGCGCCTGGGTGAACTGGAAGGTCGTGGCCCCGCGCCTGCGCTCCTACACCGAAGTCTCCGGAAACTCCGTGACGATCCCCTCCTTCCTGGAGAACCGCTTCAAGGACCGCACGCACATCCTGCGCATCGTGGCCGGCCTCATCATCCTCGTCTTCTTCACGTTCTACGTGTCCTCCGGCATGGTGGCCGGCGGCAAGTTCATCGAGTCGACCTTCGGGCCGGACTCGCTCTACGCCGAGGGCATCAGCATCAACTACCTCACCGGCATGATCGTGGTGGCCGGCATCACCGTGCTGTACACCCTCTTCGGCGGCTTCCTGGGCGCATCCCTGACCGACGTGGCCCAGGGCATCCTCATGTTCCTCGCGCTGGTGATCGTGCCGATCGTCGTGATCATCTCCATGGGCGGCTGGGACGCCGTCGTGGAGGGCCTGCGTGCCGCCGATGCCGCCTCGGCGGCGGCCGGTGACCCCGTGGACCACTTCTCGCTGTTCGCCAACGCGACACTGATCGGCGTCCTCTCCTCGCTCGCGTGGGGCCTCGGCTACTTCGGCCAGCCGCACATCATCGTGCGCTTCATGGCGCTGCGCACCGCCCAGGATGCGACCGTCGCCCGGCGCGTGGGCATCACGTGGATGACGCTCTCCGTGTTCGGCGCCGTCCTCACCGCGCTCGTGGGCATCGCGTACTTCCAGGCCAACCCGGGCACCACGCTCGCCGACCCGGAGACCGTGTTCCTCGTGCTCTCCTCCATCATGTTCCACCCGTTCATCGCGGGCCTCGTGCTGGCGGCCGTGCTCGCCGCCGTCATGTCCACCCTGTCCTCGCAGCTCGTGGTGTGCTCCTCCGCTCTCGTGGAGGACCTGTTCAAGGTGGGCGGGCGCACCGCCTCCCCGAAGACGCTGCTGTGGATGGGCCGCCTCGGTGTGCTCGTGATCGCCCTGATCGCCGGCCTGCTCGCGCTGAACCCGGACTCCTCCGTGCTCGACCTCGTGTCCTTCGCGTGGGCCGGCTTCGGCGCCGCGTTCGGCCCCGTGATCCTGCTCGCCCTGTACTGGGAGAAGTTCACCTCGTGGGGCGCGATGGCCGCCATGGTCGTCGGCGCCGCCGTGGCGTGGTCCTGGTCCGAGGCCTCCGCGGACACGTGGAGCTGGTTCGGCCTCTACGAGCTCCTGCCCGGCTTCGTCGCCGCGCTGATCGCGGGCGTCCTCGTCTCGCTGTTCACCCAGCGCTCGCGCCACGTCCAGGCGCACATCGAGCGTGAGTTCACCGGCGCGATCGACATCGTGCAGGGCCGCGAGCCGGTCACCGGCTCCGGTCCGGCCGTGGCGAACAGCGGCCCGGCCGGCTCCACCGCCGCGCCGACCGCCTGACCTCTCGCTGACCGTTCCGCCGAGGGCGGGGCGCCCGCCATGCCGTGTGCATGGCCGGTGCCCCGCCCTCGGCGCGTTCGAGAGCCTGCGGGCATGAGGATCTTCCCGGCCGGTGAGGGTCAGCCCTGAAGCGGACCCTGCACCGTGTAGAGGCGCTTGTTGGCGAACTCGTCCACGGCGTGCGGGCCGAGCTCCCGGCCGAAGCCCGAGCGCTTGACGCCGCCGAACGGCAGGTTCGGGCCGGCCGGGGCGTACTGGTTCACGTTCGCCATGCCCACGGCGAGGCGATCGGCCACGCCCTTCGCCTCCTCGAGGTCGGTGGAGAACACGGCGCCGCCCAGGCCGTACTGCGAGTCGTTGGCCAGGGCGACCGCCTCCTCGGCGGAGGACACCTTGTAGACGACGGCCGCAGGGCCGAAGAGCTCCTCGCGGAACACGCGGTTGTCCTTCTCCACATCCGTGATGACGGCCGGGGAGACGTAGAAGCCGCCGCCGGACGGACCCGCCACGCGCTCGCCGCCCACGTGCACGGTGGCACCGCCCGCGCGGGCCGCCGCGACCTGCTCCGCGAGGCCGTCCGCCGCGGACTCGGAGGACAGGGGGCCGTAGATGCCCGCGTCACGCGACGCGGGGTCGCCCGGGACGAGCTTGCGGGCCTCGGCCACGAGCTCGGCGACGAACTCCTCGTAGATGTCGTCCATCACGATCATGCGCTTGTTGGAGTTGCAGGCCTGGCCCCAGTTGCCCAGGCGGGTCCGCAGGGCGTCACGCGCGGCGGCGCGGACATCCGGCGTGGAGAGCACGATGTACGGATCGGAGCCGCCGAGCTCCAGCACGCACTTCTTGAGGTGGCGGCCGGCCTGTTCGCCCACCGCCGCGCCGGCGCGCTCCGAGCCGGTGAGGGACACGCCCTGCACCCGCGGGTCCGCGATGATCGTGGAGACCTGATCGTGGGTGGCGAAGAGGTTCTGGTACACGCCCTCCGGCAGTCCGGCCTCCCGGAACAGGTCCTCGAGGAGCTGAGCGGTCTGGGGGTTGATCTCGGCGTGCTTGAGCAGGATGGTGTTGCCGAGGACCAGGTTCGGTGCGGCGAAGCGGGCCACCTGGTACACGGGGAAGTTCCAAGGCATGATCCCCAGCAGGGGGCCGAGCGGCAGCTTCTGGATGAACGCCTCCTGACCGGAGAAGTCCTTGACGGGCTCGTCCGCGAGCATCTCCTCCGCGCCGTCCGCGTAGTAGGCGAAGATCTGGGCGCTGTAGCGGACCTCTCCCACGGCCCCGCCGAGGGCTTTGCCCATCTCCGTGGTGATGAGCGTCGCGATGTCCTTCGCACGCTCGGCGAGCAGCTCGGCGATGCGCTTCACCACGGCCGCGCGCTCGGCCACGGTCTTCGCGGACCAGGACTCGTAGGCGGCCTGGCTCGCGTCGAGGGCCTCGGCGACCTGCTGGTCCGTGGCGGGCTCGAACTCCTGGACGAGCTCCCCGGTGGCCGGGTTGATCGTGCGATACGTGGTGGAGGCGGTCTGGGACGCGGTCATGCTGACTCCTTCATCGAGGCCGGCGCCGCACCGCGACGTCGGGTTCTCCTGCCATCCTGCCTCCTCTCCTCCGCTCAGCCCCAGACGCCGGACGCGCCCCTTCGCCAGGAGCCGAGCAGGTGGGTGTCCACCACGCCGACCGCCTCCATCAGGGCGAAGCATGTCGTCGGACCGACGAACCGCGCACCGCGCCGCTTGAGCTCCTTCGCCAGGGCGCGGGACTCGTCCGAGGTGGACGGGATGTCCGCCGGCGTCTCCGGGCGCGGGGACTCGGCGGGCTGATGGGACCAGACCAGCCCGGCGACGCCCCGCACGGGACGGTCGCCCTCGCCCTGCCATCCGGGGCCGGCCCCCGGCGAGGCGGCGTGCAGGGGCGTGAACTCGTCCGCCCGCATGTCGACGACGGCCCGCGCCGTGGCGACGGCCGCGAGGATCTTCGCCCGGTTGCGGATGATGCCGGCGTCCGACATGAGCCGCGCGACGTCGCCCTCGCGGAAGGCCGCGACCGCGTCCGGGTCGAAGCCGACGAAGGCCTCGCGGAAGCGGGGCCGCTTCGCCAGGACCGTCCGCCAGCTCAGGCCCGCCTGGAACGCCTCGAGGACGAGCCGCTCGAACACGCCCGCCTCGTCCGTGACGGGGACGCCCCACTCCTCGTCGTAGTAGGCGCGCAGCAGGGGGTCGGCGGCGGCCCAGGCGGGACGGGCCCGGCCGCCGTCGCCGATGACCAGGGCGGGGGACTCGGCGCCGGGGGGAGTCCGGGTCCCGTGCGTGGTGTCGGTGTCCATGCGGCCAGGCTAGGGGAGCGATGGCACGGGTCGTCAGCCGGGGAGGCCGCCGGTGGACGCGCTCCCCGGTGCGGGCGCCGGTGCAGGAGCGGCGGCGCAGCACGTGGACCAGGCGGTGCTCTCGCGCACGCCGCCAGGGCGGTCAGGACGGCCGGGCCGCCCCCGCGCCGGCACTCACTCCGCCGCGGGCACCGGCTCCCCGCCCGAGCGCACGGTCGGCTGGGGCAGGTACACGGAGCCGCCCTGGGACAGGAACTCCTGCGACTTCGCCGCCATGCCCGCCTCCGCGATCCGCGCCTGGTCCGAGGCCGTGCCGAACTCGGAGCGGATGTCCTGGCTGATGCGCATCGAGCAGAACTTCGGCCCGCACATCGAGCAGAAGTGCGCGGTCTTGGCCGGCTCGGCGGGCAGCGTCTCGTCGTGGTACTCCTCGGCGAGCTGCGGATCTAGGCCCAGGCCGAACTGATCGCGCCAGCGGAACTCGAAGCGGGCCTTGGACAGCGCGTCGTCGCGGTCGCGGGCGCCCGGGTGTCCCTTGGCGACGTCGGCGGCGTGCGCCGCGATCTTGTAGGTGATCACGCCCGTCTTCACGTCGTCGCGGTTCGGCAGGCCCAGGTGCTCCTTGGGCGTGACGTAGCAGAGCATCGCCGTGCCGTAGCGGGCGATCTCCGTGGCGCCGATGGCCGAGGTGATGTGGTCGTACGCCGGGGCGATGTCCGTGACGAGGGGGCCGAGCGTGTAGAACGGGGCCCCCTTGCACAGCTCCTGCTGGCGCTCCACGTTCTCCCGCACCAGGTGCAGCGGGATGTGGCCGGGGCCCTCCACCATGACCTGGACGTCGTACGCCCACGCCCGCTCCGTCAGCTCGGCCAGCGTGTCGAGCTCGGCGAACTGGGCGGCGTCGTTGGCGTCCGCCACGGAACCCGGCCGCAGGCCGTCGCCCAGGGAGAACGCGACGTCGTAGCGCGCGAAGATCTCGCAGAGCTCGTCGTAGTGCTCGTAGAGGAAGTTCTCCTTGTGGTGGCCCAGGCACCAGCCGGCCATGATCGAGCCGCCGCGGGAGACGATGCCGGTGACGCGGTCCGCGGACAGCGGCACGTGGCGCAGCAGCACGCCGGCGTGCACGGTCATGTAGTCCACGCCCTGCTCGCACTGCTCGATCACGGTGTCGCGGAAGATCTCCCAGGTCAGGGCCTGGTGGTCGCCGCCGACCTTCTCGAGGGCCTGGTAGATCGGCACGGTGCCGATCGGCACCGGGGAGTTGCGCAGGATCCACTCGCGGGTGGTGTGGATGTCGTCGCCCGTGGACAGGTCCATCACGGTGTCCGCGCCCCAGCGGGTGGCCCACTGCAGCTTCGAGACTTCCTCGGCGATCGACGACGTCACCGCCGAGTTGCCGATGTTCGCGTTGACCTTCACGGCGAACGCCTTGCCGATGATCATCGGCTCCGACTCGGGGTGGTTCACGTTCGTCGGGATGATGGCGCGGCCGGCCGCGACCTCGGAGCGCACCAGCTCCACGTCCACGCCCTCGCGCAGGGCGACGTAGCGCATCTCCGGGGTGATCTCCCCGCGGCGGGCGTAGTGCATCTGGGTCACGCGCCGGCCCTCGACCGAGCGCAGGGGTGCGCGCGTCTCTCCCTGCCACTCCTGGGTGGAGGCGCCGCGGCGCACGGCCGAGCGGCCGTCGTCGAGCAGGTCGCGCTCGCGGCCCGCGTACTCCTCGACGTCGCCGCGCGTGCGGATCCACTCCGCGCGCAGGGGCGGAAGGCCGCGGGTGGGGTCGGCGCCCGGGCCCATGGTGCGGTACACGGTGAGCGGCTCGTTCGGGGTGCCGGCGGGGGAGTCGTCCTGGTGCACGCGGGTCACCGGCACGCGGATGCCGTGCTCGGGGTCCTCGAGGAAGCCCAGGCGGTGCGTGGGGTAGTTCTCCTCCGCGACGACGGCGGCGCCGGCCTCGGCGGACTCGGACGCGGCGGCCTCGGCGGGGGCAGGGGCGGTGGGCGGAGCGGTGCGCTCGGAAACGGCCATGGCCGTGTCTCCTTCTTCCTTCGCCGGCATGACCCGGACAGGTTCAGACGGTGGTCGGACGGCGTCAGTCCGATCTCAGCCCCATGCCAGGGGCCCCCGTGGGGATGCCACGGACGCTAGACCATCCGGGCCGCGTGTGTCGAACCGCACGGCGGGGGCGCCGGACGTGGCACCCTGGGCCGCATGAGCGCCCCCGACTGCCGGTCCGTGCCCCGCGTCCTGTCCATCGCCGGCTCCGACTCCGGCGGCGGCGCCGGCATCCAGGCCGACCTCAAGACCATCGCGGCGTGGGGCGGCTACGGGCTCACCGCGATCACGGCCGTCACGGCGCAGAACACGCAGGGCGTGCAGGCGGTGCATCCGCTGCCCGTCGACGTCGTCCGCGCCCAGCTGGACTCGGTCGCCGCGGACATCGGGCTCGACGCCGTGAAGATCGGCATGCTCGGCTCGCCCGAGCTCCGGGATGCCGTCCGCGACTGGCTCGAGCGGGTCCGGCCCCCGCGCGTCGTGCTGGATCCCGTGATGGTGGCGAGCTCGGGGGACGCGCTCTCCGACGCCGCCGTGCCCGCCGGGTGGGCGCCGCTGCTCGCAGCGGTGGACGTCGTCACGCCCAACCTGCCCGAACTCGCGGCGTTGACCGGCGCGGACGTCCCCGCGCGGTGGGCGGACGCCCTGGAGCTGGCCCGCGGCCTCGCCGCGGAGCACGGTGTGACGGTCGTCCTGAAGGGCGGCCACCTCCGGCATGCCGCGGACCTCGCGGAAGGGGTCCCGGACGCCGTGATCGGCCCCGAAGGCCGGGTCACCGAGGTGCGCGGCGCGCGCGTCTCCTCCCGGTCGACGCATGGAACGGGCTGCACGCTCTCCTCGGCGCTCGCGGTGCTCGCCGCGGGCGGGACGGCCTGGGAGGACGCCCTGCGCACGGCCAAGCCGTGGCTCGCGGAGGCCATCGCGGCGGGGGAGCGGCTCGACGTCGGCCGGCGCACCGACCGCTGGCACGGCCCGCTCGACCACAGCCATCGGGACCGGGGGGCGGGCGATCGGGACTGATCGTTCTGGAATGGCTCCCCTCGAACCATGGGCAGACCCAGGGAGTTCGACGAGGCCGCTCCTGGAGGTCCCCCTCGACGAGACGCAGGAGCACGACCGCGTCATGGTCACGGTCGATGACCCCGTGGCGAGGGCGGGGGTCGTCCACGCGGCGCTGCCGCGCCGCTCCCACCCGGGCGCGGCAGCGTCAGCCCGTGACCGCCGCACGCAGACTCCGCGTCGCCGCCTCCGGATCGTCGGCGCCGGTCACGGCCCGCACCACCACGATCCGCTCGGCGCCCGTGCCCAGCACCGCGGGCACACGGTCCTCGTCGATCCCGCCGATCGCGAAGAACACACGTCCCGCCGCCTCGCCGCCGGGGGCGGTGATCTCCGCCGCGAACCGCGGCAGAGCGAGCCCCACGGCGGCCCGGCCGGGCTTGGTCGGCGTCTCCCACACCGGCCCGGTGCAGAAGTAGTCCAGCTCCGGATCGGCCGCGGCCCCGCGCACCTGCTCCTCGGTGCGGCAGGACCGCCCGAGCAGCACCTCGGGGCCGAGCACGCGCCTCGCCTGCGTGCTCGTCAGGTCGTCCTGGCCCGCGTGGAACACGTCCACGCCGGCCAGGAGTGCGACGTCGGCCCGGTCGTTCGCGGCGGAAAGCGCCCCGTGCTCGCGCGCCAGCTCCACCACGATCGCCAGGGCCTCGAGCTCGACGCCCACCTCGACCTGCTTGTCTCGCACCTGCAGGGCGTCCACGCCGCCGCGGAAGCACGCGGCCGCGAAGGCGGCGAACGCGCCGGCGTCGAGGGCGCCGTCGTCGCGGACGTGGCGGGAGAGGTCCGTGCAGACGTACAGGCGGGCGCCCGCGAGGCGGCGGGCGCGCTCGGCGCGTGTGGCGAGGGCGGCGGGGCGGTGCGGCATGCGCCCACCCTGCCACGTCCGCCCACCGGGCGTATGCTGGGCGGCATCCATGGGAGCCCGCGCCACAGCGGGCTGAGAGGGACGCAGTCCGCGCACGCGCGGGGCGCGCCGACCATCAGACTCGATGCGGATCATGCCGCCGTGAGGAGGAGCCCATGCGCTGCGTGGTGGTGGGGGCCGGGATCGTCGGCCTCGCGACGGCCGTGCGCCTGCGGGACGCCGGCCACGAGGTGACCGTGATCGCCCCGGACCTGGACGCGCCCGCCGCCGGCGACGCCGCCACCCACGCCGCGGCCGGCATGCTCGCCCCGCTCGGGGAGACCCAGTACTCGCAGTCCGGGCTCGGCGCGCTCCTCGCCCGGTCCTGGGCGCTCACCGGCGACCTCGTCGCCCGGATCGAGGCCGGTGGCGCCTCCGCGGGCCACCGCGTGGAGGGTGCGTGGCTCGTGGGCGCCGAGCCCGCCGACGCGCGGCGCTGGCGCGAGACGCTCTCGTCCGTCGACGCCGCGGGCGCGGATCAGGCCCCCGCCGCGGAGCCCGGCACCGCCCTGCGGCTGCCGCGTCCCGTCGCCCCGGTGACGGTCGCGGCGCTGCGCCGCGCCGAGCCGGCCCTCTCACCCGCCCTCGCCGGCGCCCTCGACGCCCCCGACGACGATCAGCTCGACCCCCGCCGGGCCCGTGCCGCGGCCCTGACGCGCCTCGCCGCCGACGACGGCGTGCACCTGGTCCCCGCCCGTGCCGTGACGGTGCACCAGGTGGGCGAGGAGGTGGAGGTGACCACCGCCGGGTGTGCCGGGACCGCGCAGCCGATCACCGCCGACGTCGCCGTGTTGGCCGCGGGGCTCGGCCACGCCGCGCTCGGGGGCGACCCCGCCGCCCTGCCCCTGCCGCTGCGCCCCGTGCACGGGGACATCCTGCGCCTGCGGGTGCCGGCGTCCCTGCTGGCCCCGGGAGAGGAGCACCTGCTCAGCCGGACCGTGCGCGCTCTGGTGGGCGGACGGCCCGTGTACCTCGTCCCGCGCGCGGGCGGCGGGCTCGTGCTCGGCGCGACGAGCCGCGAGGACCGCGAGGCCGGCACCCCCGCCGGCGCCGTGCTCGACCTCCTCGAGGACGCCGCCCGCATCCTGCCCGCCATCCGGGACTGCCTGCTTGAGGAGGTCACCACGCGCGCCCGCCCCGGCAGCCCCGACGACGCCCCGTTCCTCGGCCCGCTGCCGGATGCGCCCCGCGTGATCGTCTGCACCGGCCACCACCGGCACGGGGTGCTGCTCGCGGCGTGGTCGGCGCACGCCGCGCTGGAGCTGGTTCGCCGGGCGGCGGGGGAGCCGGGCAGGCCAGGCGGGGCCGGCCCCGCCTGGACCGCCGACGACGAGGGGCTGCTCGACCTCGTCCGCCCCGACCGCTTCGCCATCTCGGCGCCGTCCGCCGAGTCGTCCCCCGCCCCCACGCAGGAGGTCCCCGCATGAGCCCGCACACCCTGACGGTCAACGGCGAGGTGAGAGCGTTCGACGCGCCGCTCTCCCTCCGCGCGGTGGTCGCGCAGCTGACCGGCCGCGAGATCCGCCCCGATGGCACGGCCGCCGACGGCGGACGGCTCGGCGTCGCGGTCGCGGTGGACGAGGCCGTCGTGCCGCGCTCCCGCTGGGACGCCACCGTGCCCGAGGCCGGTGCGCGTCTCGAGATCGTGACGGCGGTGCAGGGTGGCTGAGCGCGGGGGAGCACCGGACGTCGTCCCGCCCCTCACCGTCGGCGGTCGCGAGATCGGCTCGCGCCTCATCATGGGCACGGGCGGCATCACGGACCTCGCCGCGCTCGAGGCCGCCCTGGTCGCCTCGGGCACCACGCTCACGACAGTCGCCATGCGCCGCCACGCCGTGGGCGGGGGCTCGGGCGTGATCCCGCTGCTGGACCGTCTCGGCATCGCGGTGCTCCCCAACACGGCGGGCTGCCACACGGCGCGCGATGCCGTCCTCACCGCGCAGCTGGCCCGCGAGGCGCTCGAGACGGACATGGTCAAGGTGGAGGTGATCGCCGACGAGAGCACCTTGCTGCCCGACGTCGTCGAGACCCTCGAGGCCACCGAGCGGCTCGTCGCCGACGGCTTCACCGTGCTGGCCTACACCTCGGACGACCCCGTGGCCGCGCGGCGCCTCGAGCAGGCGGGCGCGGCCGCCGTCATGCCGCTCGGCTCGCCGATCGGCAGCGGCCTGGGCATCCTCAACCGCCACTCCCTCGAGCTGATCTGCGAGCGCGCGTCCGTGCCGATCATCCTCGACGCCGGCGTGGGCACCGCCTCGGACGCGGTCCTCGCGATGGAGGCCGGGTGCGACGCCGTCCTGGCCGCGTCCGCCATCACGCGCGCCGCGCATCCGGCGCGCATGGCCCGGGCGCTCGCGCTCGCGGTCGAGTCCGGCTGGGAGGCCGCCCACGCCGGGCGCATCCCGCCGCGTGCGCTCGCCACGGCGTCCTCGCCGATGGCCGGGCGGATCGCCCCCGTGGGCGAGGGCGACGACCGGACGGGGTGGTGGTGAGGTGAGCGCCGCGGACCCCCGCGCGCGCCGCGCGCCGCAGGGCCTCGACGAGCTCGCCGACACGCAGCTCGAGCGCTTCTCCCGGCAGATCGCCCTCGAGGGCTTCGGCCCCGAGGCCCAGCTCGCGCTGCTGCGCTCCCGCGTGCTGGTGGTGGGAGCCGGCGGCCTCGGTGCGCCCGTGCTCACCTACCTGGCCGCGGCCGGGGTGGGGGAGGTCCACGTGATCGACGACGACGTCGTCGAGCGCTCGAACCTGCACCGCCAGGTCATCCACGGCGAGGACGTCCTCGGGCGGCCGAAGACCGCCTCGGCCGCCGCCCGCATGCGCGCGCTGCACCCCGAGCTGCGCGTCGTGGAGCACCGCGAGCGCCTCACGGTGCAGAACGCGCTGGAGCTGGTCGGCGCGGTGGATCTCGTCGTCGACGGGACGGACACCTTCGCCACCCGCTACCTCGTGGCCGACGCGTGCGAGATCCTCGGCATGCCGGTGGTGTGGGGCGCGATCCTGCGCTTCTCCGGGCAGGTGAGCGTGTTCCATGCCGGCCACGGCCCCGTCTACCGCGACCTGTTCCCCGAGCCGCCGGAGCCCGGCGATGTCCCCACGTGTGCGCAGGCGGGGGTGCTCGGCGTCCTGCCGGGGATCATCGGCACGCTCATGGCGGCGGAGGCGATCAAGCACCTGGCCGGCGTGGGGGAGACGCTCCTCGGGCGCCTCCTGACCGTCGACGCGCTGACCATGCGGTTCACCACGCTGGCCCTCGCCCCGGATCCGGACCGCTCGCCCGTGACCTCGCTGGACGCGCACCGGGCCGTCCGCGGCGACGTCGGCTGCGCGGCCCCGTCGGCGGGGGAGGCGGTCTCGGCCGCGGCGCTGGCGCGGGCGCTGGCCGAGCCGGGCGGCGACGTCGTGGTGGTGGACGTGCGCGAGGACTGGGAGCGCCGGCTCGGCGCCATCGAGGGCTCGGTCCACGTGCCGCTCGGGGCGATCGAACGGGATCCTGCGGCAGGCCTGGCGCGCGCGGGGGACGGCGAGCCGGCACGCTGGGTGCTGCACTGCGCCGCCGGGGTGCGCTCCGCGAAGGCCCGGGACCTCATCGTCGCCGCCCGACCCGAGCTGACCGGCCGGGTGCTCTCCCTGTCCGGCGGGTACGCGGCGTGGGAGCGGGAGGGGGGCTGAGCGTCGACGCCGTGGCGAGGCTCAGGTGCGGGCGGCCCGCGCCGCCCGGCGGCGGACCGTGGTCCGCTCGATGATCCCGGTGATGACGAGCATCACCACGATCACGATGCCCGCGTAGCCGAGCACGGGGTAGACGGTGCCCACGAGCTGGGAGAAGCCGACGCTCGAGAGCAGGGTGGCCGCGATCGCCGTCGCGACGGCGATCGCCCAGCCCGGCACGGCCTGGAGGCTGCTGAGCATCTTCAGGCGCTCCACGCCGCCGTACAGGCAGGAGACCGCCGTCGTGAACTGGGCGAGCAGGAGGATGACCGTGTACAGGAGGGCGGCCCAGCCGCCGATCATGGCGGCGAGCTCCACCATGGGAAGCTCGGCGCGGCCGATGAGGTCCGCGTGGGCGCTCATCGCGACCATGATCGCGCCGGCCATGACCACGAGTCCGATCGCCCCGAGCCCGGCGCCGGCGACGAGGGTGCGGCCGGACGAGGAGCTCTCCTTGCCGATCGGGGCCAGCACGGCGTAGGCGAGCTGGACGTTGAACGCCACGTAGAGGATGCCGGAGACCCACCACTGGTTGATCAGCGGGGACGAGGTCACCAGCGCGGCGACGTCGGCCACGGGGGGAGCGGGGTGCGCGAGCCCCCACCACGCGACGCCGACGGCGACGACGATGATCAGGGGCACCACGATCCCCTGGACCTTCACGAGTCCGCTGATGCCGGCCAGCACGGTGACGACGCAGACGCCCGCCATGAGCAGGGACCCCACGAGGTGCGGCAGGCCGAAGGAGGTCTGCACCGCCGCGCCGGCCCCGGCCAGCATGATCACGAGCGTGCCGAGCAGGGACGTGGTGATGCACAGGTCCGCGAACCACGTGGGGATGCGCGACGTCGTGGGGTTCACGAGCCGGTGGATGTCCGTGGTGCGCAGCGTCTGCGCCAGGCGCAGCACGATGGCCGAGAGCAGGAAGAAGAGGGCGCCCGCGATGATGAGCGCCCCCGTTCCGCCCCAGAGCCCGAAGCTCACGAAGTACTGCAGGATCTCGTTGCCGGAGGCGTAGCCGGCGCCGATCGTGGTGCCGATGAACGTGGCCGCGATCCCGAGCGCCGAGGTGGGGCGCAGGGCGGACGCGGGCTCCGACGTCGGGGTCGGGACTGGGCTGGCGGATGTGACCTGGGGCATTGCTCCAGGTTCTCACGATGCCGGCGGGGCGGGGACGACGACGGGCGGCCACCGTGTGGTGGCCGCCCGTGGCTGGTGCCCCCGATAGGATTCGAACCTACGACCTTCTGCTCCGGAGGCAGACGCTCTATCCCCTGAGCTACGGAGGCGGGGGTGCGCACGCGCGGCTGAGTCGATCGCGCGGCGGACTCCCCAACACTACACCATGGGTCCGGCCGGCCCGGCGGGTCTCCCGCCTTCACCCGCACGGACGGCGCCCGCCGCCAAACTAGACTTGCCCGGGTGAAGCCCGAAGACCTCTCCGCCCTGCTGTCCGCCGTCCTCAACGCCGCCGTCGACGCCGGTGACCTCCCCGCCGCGCTGCGGGAGGAGATCACCCCCGCGCGCGTGAAGGTGGAGCGACCCCGCAGCCGCGAGCACGGCGACTGGGCCACCAACGTCGCCCTCCAGCTGGGCAAGAAGGCCGGGATGGCCCCGCGGGAGTTCGCCGCCCTGCTCTCCGAGCGCCTCGCCGCCGCCGAGGGCATCGCCTCCGTGGACGTCGCCGGCCCGGGCTTCCTGAACATCACCCTGGACGCCGCCGCCGCGGGCGAGCTGGCCCGCCAGATCGTCGAGGCCGGCGAGTCCTACGGCCGGAACACGGCGCTGACCGGCCACGTGGTGAACATGGAGTTCGTCTCCGCCAATCCCACGGGCCCCCTGCACATCGGCCACACCCGCTGGGCCGCGCTCGGCGACGCGATCGCCCGCCTGCTGCGCGCCTCGGGCGCGGAGGTCACCGCCGAGTACTACGTCAACGACGCCGGCAACCAGATGAACGTCTTCGCCGACTCGGTCCTCGCGCGCCTCCACGGCCGCGACGTGCCGGAGGGCGGCTACCCGGGCGGCTACGTCAAGGACCTCGCCGACGCGGTCCTCACCGAGCACCCGGATGTGCGCGAGCTGACGGACGAGGCCGCTCGCCCCGTGGTCCGCGAGACCGCCTACCGGCTGCAGATGCAGGACATCAAGGACACCCTCACCGCGTTCGGCGTGCACTTCGACGTCTTCACCTCGGAGCGGACCCTCCACGAGTCCGGCGCCATCCAGTCCGCCGTCGCCCGTCTGCGCGAGCAGGGGCACATCGAGGACCGCGAGGGCGCCGTGTGGCTGAAGACCACCGACTTCGGCGACGACAAGGACCGCGTGCTCATCCGCGCGAACGGCGAGCCCACGTACTTCGCCGCCGACGCCGCCTACTACCTGGACAAGCGGGACCGCGGCTTCGAGGAGAAGGTCTACCTGCTCGGCGCCGACCACCACGGCTACGTGAACCGCCTCAAGGCGATCGCCTCCGCCGCCGGCGACGACGCCGCGAAGAACATCGAGATCCTCATCGGCCAGCTCATCTCGGTGAACGGAGCGAAGCTCTCCAAGCGCGCGGGCAACATCATCGAGCTCAAGGACCTCGTCGAGTGGCTCGGCAAGGACGCGCTGCGCTACGACCTGGCGCGCTACCCGGCCGACTCGCCCATCACGATCGACCCCGAGAAGCTGCGCTCGAACACCAACGACAACCCCGTGTACTACGTGCAGTACGCCCACGCCCGCACCCGCGGCGCGGCGCGCACGGCCGTGGCCCACGGCGTGGAGCGCACGGAGTTCGACGGCGCCCTGCTCACCCACGAGACCGAGTCCGAGCTCCTGGCCCAGCTGGCGGAGTTCCCCGCCGTCGTCGCGTCCGCGGCGCGCCTGCGGGAGCCGCACCGCGTGGCCCGGCACCTCGAGGTGATCGCCGGCGCGTACCACGCGTGGTACGCCGCGTGCCGGATCGTGCCGCTGCCCACCGACGACGGCACGCCCCGTCCCGTCGAGACGCTGAACCGCACCCGCCTGTGGCTGAACGACGCCACCACCACGGTGCTGGCCAACGGCCTCGGCCTGCTCGGCGTGTCCGCGCCGGAGACGATGTGAGCGCGCGGGTGGCGACGACGAACGACGGCGCCTTCGCCGCCTCCCCGCTGGCCCCCGCCTGGCTGCCTGCGCCCGGGGATCCGGACCGCCTCGAGCCCGTCCTGTGGGCCGCCGGCGTGGACCGCGACGCCTCCGGCGAGCTGACGGTGCAGGGGATCGCCGCCTCGGCGCTCGCCGAGCAGTTCGGCACCCCGCTGCTCGTGATCGACGAGGACGACTTCCGTGCTCGCGCCCGCGCCTTCCGCGACGGCTTCGACGCCGCGTTCCGCGAGCTCTGCGGGGGAGCGGACGTGTACTACGCCGGCAAGTCCTTCCTCACGGTCTCCACCGCCCGGTGGGCCGCCGAGGAGGGGCTGCGCGTGGACACCGCCTCGGGCGGAGAGCTGGCCATCGCCCTGCGCGCCGGCGTCGACCCCGCGCACATCGGCCTGCACGGCAACAACAAGTCCGACGCCGAGCTGCGCCGTGCCCTCGAGGTCGGCGTGGGCCGGATCATCGTGGACTCGGTGGACGAGCTGACGCACCTCGCCGCGCTCGCGGAGGCCACGGGCCGCACCGCCCCGGTCATGCTGCGCCTGACGCCGGGCGTGCACGCCCACACGCACGACTTCATCGCCACCGCGCACGAGGACCAGAAGTTCGGCCTCTCGCTCGCCCCGTCCGTGCAGGACGCGGACGGCAACGCGGCCGGGCGCTCCCCGGCCGCCGTCGCCGTGGAGACCGCCCTGGCGGCGCCGGGCGTCGAGCTGCTGGGCGTGCACTGCCACATCGGCTCGCAGATCTTCGAGGCGGACGGCTTCGGCCTGGCCGCCGAGCGCGTCCTCGCGTTCCTGGCCGAGGTGAAGGAGCGCCACGGCGTGGAGCTGGGCGAGCTGGACCTCGGCGGCGGCCACGGCATCGCCTACACCGCGGTGGACTCCCCGCGCCCGGCCGCCGAGATCGCGCACGCCCTCGCGGCGGACGTGCAGAGGGCGGTGGAGCGCCTCGGCCTGGCGTGCCCGCGCATCTCGCTCGAGCCCGGCCGCGCGATCTCCGGGCCGGCGGGCCTGACGCTGTACACCGTGGGCGTGACCAAGACGGTGGACGCGGACGCCCCCGACGGCGGGACGGCCTCGCGCCGGTACGTCGCCGTCGACGGCGGCATGTCCGACAACCCGCGGCCCGTGCTCTACGACGCCGACTACACCGCAGTCTCGGCGCGCCGCACCTCGGAGGCCGAGCCGGTGCTCTCCCGCGTGGTGGGCAAGCACTGCGAGTCCGGCGACATCGTGGTGCGCGACGTCTACCTGCCGGCCGACCTGGGCCGCGGTGACCTGCTCGCCGTGCCCGCCACGGGCGCCTACACCCACGCGATGTCCTCGAACTACAACGCGCTGCCGCGCCCGGCGGTCGTCGCCGTGCGCGAGGGCGCCGCCCGGGTGATCATCCGGCGCGAGACCGAGGACGACCTCTTCGCCCGCGAGGCGGATCCCCACAACGAGGAGACCCGAGCATGACGAACCCTGCACAGGACGCCCCTGCGGCATCCGGCCCCGCCGCCCTCAAGGTCGCCCTGCTGGGCGGCGGCACCGTGGGCTCCCAGGCGGCGCGCATCCTGACCGAGGACGCCGAGGCGCTCCGCGACCGCGTGGGCGCCCCGCTCGAGCTCACCGGCATCGCGGTGCGCTCCCGCGGGGCCGAGCGCGACTGGCGGGCCGACCCGGCGCTGTACACCACGGACGCCGAGGCGCTCGTGGACGGCGCGGACATCGTGATCGAGCTGATGGGCGGCATCGAGCCCGCCCGCACCCTCATCCGCCGCGCCCTGGCCGCCGGCACCTCCGTGATCACGGGCAACAAGGCGCTGCTGGCCCAGCACGGCGAGGAGCTGTTCGCCCTGGCCTCCGAGACCGGCGCGCAGCTGAGCTTCGAGGCCGCCGTGGCCGGCGCCATCCCCATCCTCCGCCCCCTGCGCGACTCGCTCTCGGGCGACACCGTGACCCGCGTGATGGGCATCGCCAACGGCACCACGAACTTCATCCTGGACCGCATGGACACCGAGGGCGCGGACTTCGCGGACGCCCTCGCCGAGGCGCAGCGCCTGGGCTACGCGGAGGCGGACCCCACCGCCGACGTCGGCGGCCTCGACGCCGCCGCGAAGGCGGCGATCCTGGCCACGCTGTCCTTCGGCGCGCCCTACACGCTGGACGACGTCGCGGTGGAGGGCATCACCGCGATCACGGCGGAGGACAACGCGGCGGCCGCGGACGCCGGCTACGTCATCAAGCTGCTGGCGATCGCGGAGCGGGCCACCGCCGAGGACGGCACGTCCGGCGCCGTGCTGCGCGTGCATCCCACGCTCCTTCCCCGCGAGCACCCGCTCGCCTCCGTGCGGGGCGCGTACAACGCCGTGTTCGTGGAGGCGGAGAACGCCGGCCAGCTGATGTTCTACGGTCCCGGCGCGGGCGGGGCGCCCACCGCGTCCGCCGTGATGGGCGACGTCGTCTCGATCGCCCAGCGCATCGTGCGCGGGGGCCCGGCGCGGCTGCGCACCCCCGTCGCGCAGCTCCCCGCCCTCGACGCCGCCGAGGCCAGCACCTCCTGCATGGTGGTGCTGCACGTGGCGGACGAGCCCGGCGTGCTGCGGCGGGTGGCCGCGGTGTTCGAGGAGCACGGCGTGTCCCTCGAGACCCTGCGCCAGGTGCAGTCCGACCGCGCCGCCGCCCCGGGCGCCTCGCTGCGGCTCATCACCCACCGAGCGCGCCAGCGCGACCTCGACGCCACGGTGGACGCGCTCGCCGCCCTGGACGCCGTCCATGAGGTCGTCTCCGTCCTGAAAGTCGAAGGGAACTGAACCATGGCCCACCAGTGGCGCGGAGTCATCCGCGAGTACGCCGACCGCCTGCCCGTCACCGAGGACACCCGCGTCATCACGCTGGGGGAGGGCGGCACCCCGCTCATCCGCGCGCCGCACCTCTCCGCGCTCGTGGAGGGCGAGGTGCACGTCAAGTTCGAGGGCATGAACCCCACCGGGTCGTTCAAGGACCGCGGCATGACCATGGCCATCACCGCCGCCGTGGAGAACGGTGCGAAGGCGGTGGTGTGCGCGTCCACCGGCAACACCTCCGCCTCGGCCGCGGCCTACGCGGCCCAGGCCGGCATCACGTGCGCTGTCCTCGTGCCCGAGGGCCGGATCTCGATGGGCAAGATGTCCCAGGCCGTCGCGCACGGCGCCGAGCTCCTCCAGGTGCAGGGCAACTTCGACGACTGCCTCGACGTGGCCCGCAAGCTGTCCGAGAACTACCCCGTGTTCCTCGTGAACTCGGTGAACCCGGCGCGCATCGAGGGCCAGAAGACCGGTGCCTTCGAGGTCGTGGACTTCCTGGGCGACGCCCCGGACTACCATCTGCTGCCCGTCGGCAACGCCGGCAACATCACGGCGTACTGGAAGGGCTACCAGGAGTACGCCCGCCCCTACGTGAACCCGCACCCGGGCACCTCGGACGAGGAGCTGCCGGCCGTGGCCACGAAGACCCCGGTGATGTGGGGCTTCCAGGCCGCCGGCGCGGCCCCGATCGTGCTCGGCCACCCCGTCACCGATCCGGACACGATCGCCACCGCCATCCGCATCGGCAACCCCGCCTCGTGGGACATGGCCACGGCGGCGCGTGACGCCTCCGGCGGCCTGATCGACTCGGTCACGGACGAGGAGATCCTCGCGGCGCACCGCTGGCTGTCCTCGAAGGAGGGCGTCTTCGTGGAGCCGGCCTCCGCCGCGGGCGTCGCGGGCCTGCTCAAGCACCACGCCGCCGGGGACGTCCCCGCGGGCAAGACCTGGGTCATCACCGTGACGGGCCACGGCCTGAAGGACCCGCAGTGGGCCCTCAAGACGGCGGAGGGCGACGACATCACGCCCCGCTCGGTGCCGTTCGACGTCGTGACCGTGGCCGACGCCCTCGGGCTCGCCTGAGCGCATGGCTGCGCTGCGTGAGCTCCCCGTCGGTGCCGAGTCCGTCGTCGCGGTCCCGGCGACGTCGGCCAACATCGGTCCCGGCTTCGACTCCCTGGGCCTGGCCGTCGAGCTGAGGGACGAGGTCCGGCTGAGCGTCGTGGACGGCCCGGACCGGGCATCCGTGACGGGGGAGGGGGCGGGCACGCTCCCGACCGACGGGAGCCACCTGATCCTTCGCCTGGCCCACGAGCACCTCGGGCTCCGCGGCTTCCGGGCGCCGGGGCTGCGCCTGAGCGCCGTCAACCGGATCCCGCATGCGCGGGGGCTCGGGTCCTCGGCGGCGGCCGTGGTGGCGGCGTGCGTGGCGGCCGAGGCGCTGCTGCCGGAGGAGGAGCGGCTGCCCACCGCGGCGCTGCTGGACGCCACGGCCCGGCGAGAGGGACACCCGGACAACGTGGCGCCCGCCCTCGCGGGCGGCGCCTCCGTCTCATGGACGCGGGACGAGGGCGACGGCTTCGAGACGGCGCCCCTGACCCTGCACCCGGACCTCACTCCGGTCATCGCGATCCCGGACGTGCAGCTCTCCACGCGCGCCGCGCGCGCCGCGCTCCCCGCGACCGTGCCGCACGCGGTGGCGGCGGCGCAGGCGGGCCGTGCGGCGCTGCTCGTCCACGCGCTCGCCGCTGCGCCCGAACTGCTCCTGCCGGCGACGCGGGACTGGCTGCACCAGGACGCCCGCGCCGCGGCGATGCCGGACAGCGCGGCCCTCGTGGCCGGGCTGCGCGCCCGCGGCCACGCCGCGGTCGTCTCGGGGGCCGGTCCCACCGTGCTCGTCCTCGCCCACGGCGCTGGCGCCGGGGAGGAGGCGGCCGCCGCGGCCCGTGCGCTGACGGCGGAGACGGGCCGTGCGTGGCGCGTGCTGGTGCCGGGCGTGGCCACCGAGGGTGCTAGGGTGGAAGCACTCCACCGCGGCTGACCTGGCCGGCCCACGGCCTCGTCGCCGGTGCGGGATCCTCGTGAGGATCGCGCGCCAGCCCGCCGCCGGCTGAGTGGACGCGGCACCCCGCTTCCGTGGAATCCACGGAGCGCGTCGCCACCCCGCCTCCCGGCCCGGTCGAGTTCCGGCTCCTCCGCTCCGCCACGCAGTGACTGCGCGCGAGCCGGGGAGGGGCCACCCCAGGGAAGACCATCAGACCCGGTTCTCAGGGCACCACTGCGTGCCCGGCCGGACGCACACTGCAGCCTCACCGCGCACCGCGCCCCCGAAGCTGCTGTCGAGGGAGAAGGAACCTTCGTGACCGAATCCACGGAACAGTCCACGCCGACCACCGGCGGAGGCCTTGCCTCGCTGAAGCTCGCGCAGCTGCAGGCCCTGGCCTCGCAGCTCGGGATCACGGGCGGCTCGCGCATGCGCAAGTCGGACCTCGTGACCGCGATCTCCGACCATCAGCGCGGCGGCTCCGTCGCCGACCGCGATGCCGCGGCCCGCGCGGAGAAGCCGGTCGAGAAGCCCGCTGACACGCCGGCCGCCGCTCCCGCCGCCTCCGGCGACGCCGAGCAGGCCCCCGCCGAGCGTCCGGCCCGCCGCCGCTCCCGCCGCGCGGAGTCCTCGGGCTCCGTCGAGACGGCCCCCGTCGCCGAGCGCGCCGAGCAGGATGCCGTGGAGACCGCCCGTGGCGGCGACTCCCGCGGCGAGGACACCCGTGCCGACGACACCCGCGGCGATGACTCCCGCCAGGAGCGTCGGGGCCGTGGCCGCCGTCGCGCCGGGGACGAGGACGCCCGCGGCCGCTCCGAGGACGCCGACGCCGCCTCCGGCGAGGACCGCGCCGCCGAGCGCGGCGAGCAGGACTCCTCGGCCTCCGGCGAGGACGACCGCGGCGGGCGTGAGGGCACCCGCGAGGACTCCGGCCGCGGACGTGGCCGAGGCCGGGATCGTGACCGTGGCGGGGACCGCGAGCGCAACGACCGCGATCGTGACCGTGGCGGGGACCGCGAGCGCAACGACCGCGATCGTGACCGTGGCGGGGACCGCGATCGTGACCGCAGCAACGACCGGGATCGCAACGACCGTGGCGACGACGGCGGCCGCGACCGCTCCGAGGGCGGCTCCGGCCGTTCCCGCCGCGAGGACCGCAACGACGAGGGCGGGCGCCGCAATCGTCGCAATCGCAACGAGCGCGGCCGTGTCCGCCGGGGCCGCAACAACCCCGAGGTGGACGAGGTCGAGCTGGCCGAGGACGACGTCCTGCAGCCCGTGGCCGGCATCCTCGACGTGCTGGACAACTACGCGTTCGTGCGCACCTCGGGCTACCTGCCCGGCAACAACGACGTCTACGTCTCGCTGGCCATGGTCAAGCGCTACGGCCTGCGCAAGGGCGATGCCGTCGTAGGTGCGATCCGTGCCCCCCGCGAGGGCGAGAAGCCCTCGCAGAGCGTGAGCGGCAACCGCCAGAAGTTCCATGCGCTGGCCAAGATCACCACGGTGAACGGCGTGCCCGCCACGGAGAACCCGGACCGCGTGGAGTTCGCCAAGCTCGTGCCGCTCTACCCGCAGGAGCGCCTGCGCCTGGAGACGGACCACAAGCTCGTGGGCCCGCGCGTGATCGACCTGGTCAGCCCCATCGGCAAGGGCCAGCGCGGCCTCATCGTCTCCCCGCCCAAGGCGGGCAAGACCATGGTGCTGCAGTCGATCGCCAACGCGATCACCACGAACAACCCCGAGGTGCACCTCATGATGGTGCTCGTCGACGAGCGTCCCGAGGAGGTCACCGACATGCAGCGCTCGGTGGCCGGCGAGGTCATCGCCTCCACCTTCGACCGCCCGGCCGACGACCACACCACCGTGGCCGAGCTCGCCATCGAGCGCGCGAAGCGCCTCGTGGAGATGGGCCGCGACGTCGTCGTGCTCCTGGACTCCATGACCCGCCTGGGCCGCGCATACAACCTGGCGGCACCGGCCTCGGGCCGCATCCTCTCCGGCGGCGTGGACTCCTCCGCGCTGTACCCGCCGAAGAAGTTCTTCGGCGCCGCCCGCAACATCGAGAACGGCGGCTCGCTGACCATCCTGGCCACCGCGCTCGTCGAGACCGGCTCGCGCATGGACGAGGTGATCTTCGAGGAGTTCAAGGGCACCGGCAACATGGAGCTGCGCCTGTCCCGCCAGCTCGCCGAGCGCCGCATCTTCCCGGCCGTGGACGTCAACGCGTCCGGCACGCGCCGCGAGGAGGCCCTGCTCTCCGCCGAGGAGATCAAGATCATGTGGAAGCTGCGTCGTGTGCTCTCGGGCCTCGAGCAGCAGCAGGCCCTCGAGCTGCTGACCAACAAGATCAAGGACACCGCGTCCAATGCGGAGTTCCTCATGATGGTCTCCAAGAACACGCCCGGCGCCAAGGGCGACGACTGATCCCGGCGTGACCGCCTCGGCCCCGTCCCGCGACCTGACCGGCGCGGGGCGGGGCCGTCGTGGTGGGGCGCCGCGCCGGCCCCGAGGGACGACGGCGCCCCATCCTTCCGACGACGAGAGGCCTGACCGACGTGTTCGACTCCGTTCAGACGCTGCTGGACGAACACCGCGAGCTGACCCGCCGGCTCTCGGATCCCGCCGTGCACGCGGACGCGGCGCTCGCCCGACGCCTGGGCCGGCGCTTCGCCGAGCTCGGCGCGGTCGCCGCCGCGCACGAGGTGTGGACGGTCGCGGCGGCGGACCTCGCCGACGCGCGGGAGCTCGCGGGGGAGGGCGGCGACGACGCCGCGGCGTTCGCCGAGGAGCTCCCCGGCCTCGAGGCCGCCGAGGCGGAGGCCGCCGAGCGGCTGCGCCGACTGCTCATCCCGCGCGACCCGGACGACGCCCGCGACGTGATCCTGGAGATCAAGGGCGGCGAGGGCGGCGAGGAGGCGGCCCTCTTCGCCGGCGACCTGCTGCGCATGTACCTGCGCTACGCGGAGTCCCGCGGCTGGAAGGCCGAGGTCCTCTCCGCCACCCACTCGGACCTCGGCGGCTACAAGGACGTCCACGTGGCGATCCGCGGCAGTGCCACGGACCCGGCCGAGGGCGTCTACGCCCGGCTGAAGTTCGAGGGCGGCGTGCACCGGGTCCAGCGCGTGCCCGTCACCGAGTCGCAGGGGCGCATCCACACCTCCGCCGCCGGCGTCCTCGTGCTGCCCGAGGTGGACGCCCCGGATGAGGTCCAGATCGACCCGAACGACGTCAAGACGGACGTGTTCCGCTCCTCGGGCCCCGGTGGTCAGTCCGTGAACACCACGGACTCGGCGGTCCGGCTCACCCACGTGCCCACGGGCATCGTCGTCTCGATGCAGAACGAGAAGTCGCAGATCCAGAACCGCGAGGCGGCGCTGCGCGTGCTGCGCTCCCGGCTCCTCGAACGGCAGCGCGCGGAGCAGCAGGCCGAGGACTCCGCCGCGCGCGCCGCCCAGGTGCGCACGATGGACCGCTCAGAGCGGATCCGCACCTACAACTTCCCGGAGAACCGGATCGCCGACCACCGCACGGGGTACAAGGCGCACAACCTCGACGCCGTCCTCGACGGCCAGCTCGAGGCCGTCGTCGCCTCCTGCATCGCCCTCGACGAGGAGCGCCGTCTCGCCGCCCTGGGGGAGGGGGCGTGAGCACCGCGCCGCGCGACACGGGGGCGCTCCCCGAGTGGTCCGAGCTGCTGCGGGTCGCCGTCGCCCGTCTGGCCGAGGCCGGCGTCGAGGCCCCACGCGCCGACGCCGAGGCCCTCCTGGCCCCGGTGATGGAGGCCGACCGCGGCGTGGCCCTCGCCCGCGTCTTCGCCGGCGCGCGCCCGAGCGAGGACCAGGCCCGGCGCTTCGAGCTCGCCGTGGCCCGGCGCGTGCGGCGCGACCCGCTCCAGCACATCACCGGCGTGGCGCACTTCCACGGGGTGGACCTCGCGGTGGGTCCCGGCGTCTTCGTGCCGCGGCCGGAGACGGAGCTCCTCGCCGCCGAGGGCGTCCGCGCGCTCAGGGCCCTCGACCGCCCGGCCCGCGCGGTGGACCTGTGCACGGGCTCGGGCGCCCTCGCCGCCGCGCTCGCCGCGTGGGCCCGCGCGCACGGGCGGGACGTGGCGGTCACCGCCGTCGAGCTGGACGACGCCGCCCACGCGTGGGCGCGGCGCAACCTCGAGCCGTGGGGCGTGGACCTGCGCCACGAGGACGCGCTGCTGGCGGGGGAGGACCTGGCCGGCGTCGTGGACGTGGTCCTGTCCAACCCTCCCTACGTCCCGGAGGCGGAGCTCGCCGTGCAGCCCGAGGCGCTGGCGGACCCGCCCCGCGCGCTGTACGGGGGAGACGACCGTGGGCTGCGCCTCCCGCTGGGGATCGCCGGACGCGCGGCCGTCCTGCTGCGCCCGGGCGGCGTCTTCGCGATGGAGCACCACGAGACCCAGGGGGCCGCGCTGACGGCGGCCCTCCTCGACTCCGGGGCGTTCTCCGACGTGCGGGTCCACCAGGACCTGACCGGCCGTGACCGCTGGATCGGCGCCGTGCGCACGGACCGTCCCGCGGCGGGCGGGGCGAGCCGGGGCCCGTCCCGCGGGACAGTAGTGGAAGAATGGGCGCCGTGAGTGAGTTCTTCGACGTCTCCGACCCCGCCGCGCTGGAACAGGGCATCGCCCGGGCCCGCGAGGTCCTCGCCGACCGCGCGTGTGTGGTCCTGCCCACGGACACCGTGTACGGGATCGGCGCGGACGCCTTCTCCCCCCTGGCCGTGGCCGTGCTGCTCGCCGCCAAGGGCCGGGGGCGCACCATGCCGCCGCCCGTGCTCATCGCGGACGCCAAGGTGATGGCGGGGCTGGCCTACGACGTCCCCGCGGAGGCCGAGGAGCTCGCCGATCGCTTCTGGCCCGGCGCCCTCACCCTGATCCTGAAGTCCCAGCCCACCCTGACGTGGGACCTGGGGGAGACACGCGGCACCGTGGCACTGCGCGTGCCGGACGACGCCGTCACCCGCGAGCTGCTCTACGCCGTGGGGCCCATGGCGGTCTCGAGCGCCAACCGCACCGGCCTGCCCGCGGCCACCACGGCGGTGGCCGCGCAGGAGATGCTCGGGGAGTCCGTCGCGCTGTACCTGGATGCGGGGGACCGCGCCGAGCAGGCGCCGTCCACGATCGTGGACTGCACCGTGACCCCGTTCCGCGTGGCCCGGCAGGGCGCCGTCCCGCTCGAGGAGCTGCGCGAGATCGTGCCGGACCTGCTGGCGGAGGGCGAGGAGCCGCCCGTCCCGGAGGCCATGCTGACGCCGCAGGGCACCGGCGGCGCCGACGGCCCTGCGACGACCGCCGCCGAGGTCGAATCGGCCGAGCCCGCGCCGACCGCCGCCGAGCCCGGGGCGTCCGACACCCGCGAGGCCTGAGCCCCGCCCATGCGCGCCTACCTCCTCGTGGTGGTGGTCACCGCCGTCGCGTGCGCAGCACTGACGCCGCTCGTGCGCCGCGTGGGCACCGCGGCGCACGTGTACACGCCCGCCCGCCAGCGGGACATGCACCGTGCCCCCGTGCCCAAGCTGGGCGGCGTGGCGATGGCGGCCGCGGTGCTGATCGGCCTCGCGACGGCCGGCACCGTCCCCTTCTTCCACGGCATCTTCACCGACGATGCCGCCGTGCGCGGACTGCTCGTCGCGGTGGGGATCGTGATCCTCGTGGGCATGGCCGACGACCTGTGGGACCTGCGCTGGTGGATCAAGCTGCTCGGCCAGTGCGCCGCGGCCCTCGCCGTGGCGTTCGGAGGGATCCGGATCGAGGCCATGCCGGTGGGATGGATCCCCGTGGGCAGTCCGACGGTCCAGGTCGGGCTCACGGTGTTCGCCATCGTGCTCACCATGAACGCCATCAACTTCGTGGACGGGCTGGACGGGCTGGCCGCCGGGATGGCCCTCATCGGCGGGTCGGCGTTCTTCGTCTACTCCTACCTGCTCACGCGCACGATCGACCAGTTCGACTACTCGAACCTCGCCACGCTGCTGATGGCCCTGTTGATCGGCACGTGCATCGGCTTCCTGCCGTCCAACCACCATCCGGCCCGCATCTTCATGGGCGAGGTGGGCGTGCTGCTGCTCGGCCTGCTCATGGCCTCGGCCGCCGTCGCCGTGACCGCGGACCTCGACTCCCTGGCCGGGCTCCGCTTCCGCAACGTGCCGGCCTACATGCCCATCCTCCTGCCGCTCGCCGTGCTGGCCCTGCCGCTGGCCGACCTCGTGCTCGCCGTGCTGCGCCGCACGGCCCGCGGCACGAGCCCCTTCTCCGCGGACCGCGGCCACCTGCACCACAAGCTGGTGGACGGGGGGTACACGCACGCGCAGGCGGTCTGGCTGCTGTGGCTGTGGGCCTTCCTCGTGGCCTGGGGCGTGGTGTCCCTCAACTTCGTGGACGACGCGATCGTCCTCCCCGTGCTCGCCCTCGCGCTCGCCGCAGCCGGGTGGCTCACGCTGCGGCCCCTCGCGCGCCGTCGTCGTGACGCCCGCCCCGACCAGGAGGTCCGATGACCGCCCGCACCGCCCGACCACGCCGCCGCTGGGAGAACCGCGCGGGGTGGTGGGGGATCCTCTGGTGGAGCGTGTGCGGCGCCGGCGCCGCCCTCGCGCTGACCGCGCTCGCGTTCCTGACCCTCTCCGGGCCCGGCGGCGTGCCCTCTGTCCTCACCGGCGGGGGGATCGTGCTGGCGCTCTCCGCGGTCACCGGCGCGACGACGGCGCTCGCGTGGGACCACGCCCGCGAGGCCGTGCTCCCGGTGAGCATCGGGATGTTCGTGGTGAAGATCGCCGTGTTCGGCATCCTGGTCGGGATGGCGCCGCGGCCGGGGTGGCTCGAGGCGACGCCGGCCGCCGTCGCCGCCCTCGTGGTGATCGTGGCGTGGCAGGCCGCCGAGGTGCTCGTCTTCGCCCGCACGCGCCGCTCCATCTACGCGGACTGAGCCGCGGCGCCTCCGGCCGTCCGCCCGCCGCGGAGGGCGCGATCGACGGTGCATGACGCCTGGCCAGCGGGCCGCGTGTGCGGTACGGAACAAGGGCCGCCGTTTGGTATCGTTGCCAGCGAACACTTCGACGGCATGTTCGTGCCGCCTCTCGCCTCCGGCACCGCCTCTCAGCCCCGCATCGACGCGGGTCTCGAGCGCGGCACGGGGCGATGCCGCCGTCCAGTCGACGCATCACTTCGGAGAGGAACCGCGTGCTACCCCTCGTGCTGGCCACCAAGGAATTCGTGCCCCCGTCCATCAGTGACGGCCACCTCCCGGAGATCTTCCCGTGGATGGGTCACTACGGCACGGGCTTCGGCAAGCAGATGCTGCTCGTCCTCCTGAGCGTCGTCCTCATCACGAGCTTCTTCGCGTGGGCGATGCGCCGCCCGAAGCTGGTGCCGGGCAAGGCCCAGTGGCTCGCCGAGTCGGGCTACTCCTTCGTGCGCAACTCCATCGCCAAGGACATCCTGGGGGAGAAGCACTTCAAGCAGTGGGTGCCCCTGCTGTTCGCCCTCTTCTTCTTCGTGCTGGTGAACAACCTGTTCGGCGCCATCCCGCTGCTGCAGCTGCCCTCCTTCTCCCACGCCGGCGCCGCCTACGGCCTCGCGCTCATCGTCTATGTGATCTGGATCGGCGTCGGCCTGCGCCACCACGGCCCGCGCTACCTCAAGCTCGCCGTGGTCCCCAGCGGCGTGCCGGGCTGGATCCTCCCGCTGCTCGTGCCGCTCGAGTTCATCTCCAACTTCCTCGTGCGTCCGCTGACCCACTCCCTGCGTCTGATGGCGACGATGCTCGCCGGCCACATGATCGTCATGCTCGCCGGCGCGGGCGCCGCCTTCCTGATCACGCAGACGCACAACCTCGCGCTGCAGGGGACCGGCATCCTCGTGATCCTCGGCTCCGTGGCCCTCTACTTCCTGGAGCTGCTCATCATGTACCTCCAGGCGTTCGTGTTCACGCTCCTCACCGCCATCTACGTGCAGGGCGCGATCGACGCGAACGACCACTGACCAGCCGGGCGGCGACCTCATCCGAGATCGTCGCCACGGTCCGGCGGTTCGCCGCCACCCGACCACTCGGAGCGCCCCACGGGCGCCGCCCGGGCGGACTTACCTCCACAACCCTGCCGGCTCCCCGGCACCGTGAAAGGAACACCATGGAAATCTCGGGCTCCCTCAACCTCATCGGCTACGGCCTGGCCGCCATCGGCTCCGCCATCGGCGTGGGCCTCATCTTCTCCGCCTACATCAACGGCGTCGCCCGTCAGCCCGAGGCCCAGCGCATCCTGCAGCCGATCGCGCTGCTCGGCTTCGCCCTCGCCGAGGCCCTCGCCATCCTGGGCCTGGTCTTCGCGTTCGTCCTCTGATCCCCTGCACCGCACGGGGCGGGACGCCGTGTCCACGTCGTCCGCACCTCACGCCCTGTAGGACACACGACCGAAGGATGGTTGAAACATGATCAGCAATGGACTGATCCTCGCGGCGGCCGAGGGGGCCAACCCCCTGATCCCCAATCCGTGGGAGATCCTCGTCGTCGCGGTGGGCTTCGCCCTGCTCATGTTCATCGTCATCAAGTTCATCGTCCCGACCCTCGAGAAGTCCTACACGGACCGCGTCGAGGCGATCGAGGGCGGTCTCGCCAAGGCCGAGAAGGCCCAGGCTGAGGCGAACGCGATGATGGCGGACTACGAGTCCCAGCTGGCGGACGCCCGCACCGAGGCGAACCGCATCCGCGAGGAGGCTCGCACCGAGGCCACCCAGATCGTGGCCGAGGCCCGCGAGCGTGCCGTCGCCGAGGCGAACCGCGTCTCCGAGCAGGCCCAGGCCCACATCGCCGCGGAGCGCGCCCAGGCCGCGACGCAGCTCAAGGGCGAGGTCGGCACGCTGGCCACGACGCTCGCGAGCAAGATCGTGGGCGAGTCCCTGAACGACGATGCGCGCGCGCAGCGCGTGGTCGACCGCTTCCTGGCTGATCTCGATCGGCACCAGAGCGCGGGTGTGGCCGAATGATGACGGGTGCATCGAGGGACTCCCTGACCGCCTCTCTGCAGGCTGTCGGTCCGGTGCTGGACGAGGGCGGCGTCGCCCTGGCACGCGAGCTGTTCAGCGCGCTGGACGTCGTGGACGAGCAGGGGGCGCTGCGGCGTGCCCTGACCGACCCCGCCTGGAGCACCGAGCGCCGTCACGGCCTCGTGGACTCCCTGTTCGGCACCCGGGCGACCCCCGGTGCTCTGCAGGTCCTCAAGGACCTGGCCGGCCGCCGCTGGTCGGCGGAACGTGACTTCGGCGATGCGCTGGAGACGGTGGCCGCGCATGCCGCGGCCGCCGAGTCCGCGCGTGGCGGCCATGACGGCCTGTCCGCCCTCTCGGGCGAGCTGCTGGCCTTCAACCGCCTCACCGAGGAGTCGCACGAGGTGCAGCGCGCACTGACCGACCGGCAGGCCCCCGTCGAGGCGCGGGCCGCGCTGGCCCGTCGCCTGCTGGGCAGCACCGCCAGCCCGGCCGGGCAGCTGCTCGTCGAGCGCGCCGTCACGGTTCCCCGTGGCGTCAAGCCCTCCGTGGCCGTCCGCGCGCACGCGGACGTCGTCGCCGAGCGTCAGCGCCAGTGGATCGCCGAGGTGACGGTCGCCCGTCCCCTGGGGCAGGTCCAGCAGGAGCGGCTCGCAGACGGGCTGCGCCGGACCTTCGGCCGCGACCTCGTCGTAGACGTCACGGTCGACCCCGCCGTGGTGGGGGGCATCCGGGTCCAGGTGGGCGACGACGTGATCGACGCCTCCGTGGCCAGCCGTCTCAACGACCTCCAGCGCCGGATGGCCGGCTGACCCCTCGGTCGGCCCCGGACGCACCGCAGAACACACCACCGCATCATCGTCACGTCGATGATCACCAAGCACAGAGAGCAGGGACTGCAGATGGCCGAATTGACCATCAATGCCGACGACGTCCGCAATGCCTTGAACGATTTCGCGGCATCCTACGAACCGTCCGGCACCGAGCGCACCGAGGTCGGCCGCGTCATCTCCGCGGCGGACGGCATCGCGCGTGTGGAGGGCCTCCCCTCCGTCATGGCGAACGAGCTGCTGCGCTTCGAGAACGGGATCCTGGGCCTGGCCCAGAATCTGGACAGCCGCGAGATCGGCGTCGTCGTCCTCGGAGAGTTCCAGCACATCCGCGAGGGCATGGAGGTCCAGCGCACCGGGGAGATCCTCTCCGTGCCGGTGGGCGACGCCTTCCTCGGTCGCGTGGTGGATCCGCTGGGCGAGCCCATGGACGACCTGGGCCCGATCGAGTCCGAGGGCCGCCGTGCCCTCGAGCTGCAGGCCCCCACGGTGACCCAGCGCAAGTCGGTGCACGAGCCGCTCCAGACCGGCATCAAGGCGATCGACGCCATGATCCCGATCGGCCGCGGCCAGCGTCAGCTGCTCATCGGCGACCGCCAGACCGGCAAGACCGCCATCGCCGTGGACGCCATCCTGAACCAGCGCGCCAACTGGGCCACCGGAGATCCTCAGAAGCAGGTCCGCTGCGTCTACGTGGCCGTCGGCCAGAAGGCGTCGACCATCGCCGGCGTCCGCGCCACCCTCGAGGAGGCCGGCGCCCTGGAGTACACCACCATCGTGGCCTCCCCGGCGTCCGACCCGGCCGGCTTCAAGTACCTCGCCCCCTACGCCGGCTCGGCCATCGGCCAGCACTGGATGTACGGCGGCAAGCACGTGCTGATCATCTTCGACGACCTCTCCAAGCAGGCCGAGGCCTACCGCGCCGTGTCCCTGCTCCTGCGTCGTCCGCCGGGACGCGAGGCCTACCCCGGCGACGTGTTCTACCTCCACTCCCGCCTGCTCGAGCGCTGCGCCAAGCTCTCGGACGAGCTGGGTGCGGGCTCCATGACCGGCCTGCCGATCATCGAGACCAAGGCGAACGACGTCTCGGCGTACATCCCGACCAACGTCATCTCCATCACCGACGGCCAGATCTTCCTGCAGTCGGATCTCTTCAACGCCAACCAGCGTCCCGCCGTGGATGTGGGCATCTCGGTGTCCCGCGTCGGCGGCGCCGCGCAGGTCAAGGCCATGAAGAAGGTCTCCGGCACGCTGAAGCTGGACCTGGCGCAGTACCGCGACCAGCAGGCGTTCTCCATGTTCGCCTCGGACCTGGATCCGGCCACGCGCCGCCAGCTCGCCCGCGGCGAGCGCCTCATGGAGCTCCTGAAGCAGCCCCAGTACTCGCCGTACCCGGTCGAGGAGCAGGTCGTGTCCATCTGGGCCGGCTCCAAGGGCCACCTGGACGAGGTGCCGGTGGAGGACGTGCTCCGCTTCGAGCGGGAGTTCCTCGATCACCTGCGCCGCCGCGACACCGTGCTCGGCGACATCGCCGCCACGGGCAAGCTCGAAGACGCGACCCTCTCCTCCCTCGAGGCGGAGATCGCGGACTTCAAGAAGGGCTTCCAGGTCTCGGGCCACGGCGTCGCCGACAACGAGAAGCACGCCGCGATCGGCCAGGACCAGGTCGCGCAGGAGCAGATCACCAAGCAGAAGCGCTGACCGAAGGTCGGTGAGGTCAGCGGTCCGGCGTCGGGCCCCCCACGGGGACGACGCCGGGCCGCCCTCCCGCCAGGGAAAGGATCACCATGGGAGCCCAGATCCGGGTCTACCGTCAGAAGATCGCATCGACCTCGTCGATGAAGAAGATCTTCAAGGCGATGGAGCTGATCGCCACGTCCCGCATCACCAAGGCCCGTGAGCGCGTCAACGCGTCGCTGCCGTATGCGAACGCGATCACCCGCGCCGTCTCGGCCGTGTCGAGCCAGCACGACATCGACCACGTCCTCACCACCGAGTCCCCGAACCCCACGCGGGCGGCCGTGCTGATCCTCTCGTCGGACCGCGGCCTCGCCGGCGCATACTCCGCGAACGTGCTGCGCAAGGCCGAGCAGCTGCTCACGCGTCTGCACGGGGAGGGCCGCGAGGTCGACATCTACGTCGTCGGCCGCAAGGCGCAGACGTACATGGACTTCCGCGGGCGCGAGTACAAGCGCCTGTGGACGGGCCAGACCGACGCCCCCGTCGCCGAGCGCGCCACCGAGATCGGTGAGACGCTCGTCGAGGCCTTCCTCACGGACACCGCGGCGGGCGGCGTGGACGAGATCCACGTGGTCTTCACCGAGTTCGTCTCCCTCGTGAAGCAGAACCCGCACGTCGTGCGGCTCCTGCCGCTCGAGGTCGTGGAGGAGGACGTCGCGACCGCGGAGGAGGTCCTGCCGCTCTACGAGTTCGAGCCGGACGCCGAGGAGGTCCTCGACGCCCTGCTGCCGAAGTACATCGAGTCGCGCATCTTCAACGCCATGCTCCAGTCGGCGGCCTCTGAGCTCGCCAACCGTCAGCGGGCCATGAAGTCGGCGGGCGACAACGCCTCGAGCCTCATCAAGGAGTACACGCTCCTGATGAACAACGCCCGACAGGCCGAGATCACCCAGGAGCTCACCGAGCTCATCGCGGGCGCGGACGCGCTCAACAACTCCTGAGCCTTCCCTCGGCTCGACTGACCCGCCATCCACACACGATAGAAGTGAGAGAGATGACTGCCACCATCACCGACCACGGCACCGGCACCCCGGCCCGTGGCGCCACCGGGCGCGTCGCCCGGGTCATCGGCCCCGTGATCGACGCCGAGTTCCCCGGCAACGCCATGCCCGAGATCTACAACGCCCTGACCACCGAGATCGAGCTCAACGGCCAGAAGCGCACCGTGACCTTCGAGGTCGCCCAGCACCTGGGCGACAACATGGTCCGCGCCGTCTCCCTGCAGTCCACCGACGGCCTCGTCCGCGGCGCCGACGTGCTGGACTCGGGCGCCCCCATCTCCGTCCCCGTGGGCGATGCGGTCAAGGGCCACATCTTCAACGTGCTCGGCGAGACCCTGGACATGCCGACCTCGGAGCTCGGCGACGTCGAGCGCTGGCCGATCCACCGCCCGGCCCCCAACTTCGCCTCCCTCGAGGGCTCCACCGAGATGATGGAGACGGGCATCAAGGTCATCGACCTGCTGACCCCCTACATCAAGGGCGGCAAGATCGGCCTGTTCGGCGGCGCCGGCGTGGGCAAGACCGTGCTCATCCAGGAGATGATCACCCGTGTGGCCCGCAACTTCGGCGGCACCTCCGTGTTCGCCGGCGTCGGCGAGCGCACCCGCGAGGGCAACGACCTCTGGGTCGAGATGGACGAGGCCGACGTGCTCAAGGACACCGCCCTGGTGTTCGGCCAGATGGACGAGCCGCCGGGCACGCGCCTGCGCGTGGCCCTCTCGGCCCTGACCATGGCGGAGTACTTCCGCGATGTGCAGAACCAGGACGTGCTGCTCTTCATCGACAACATCTTCCGCTTCTCGCAGGCCGGCTCCGAGGTCTCCACGCTGCTGGGCCGCATGCCCTCGGCCGTGGGCTACCAGCCGAACCTCGCGGACGAGATGGGTGTGCTCCAGGAGCGCATCACCTCGACGCGCGGCCACTCCATCACCTCGATGCAGGCCGTGTACGTCCCCGCGGACGACTACACCGACCCTGCCCCGGCGAACGTGTTCGCGCACCTCGACGCGACCACCAACCTGACCCGTGACCTCGCGTCCCGTGGCCTGTACCCCGCCGTGGACCCGCTGGCCTCGACCTCGCGCCTGCTGGATCCGCAGTACGTGGGCCAGGACCACTACGACACCGCCATCCGCGTGAAGCAGATCCTCCAGAAGAACAAGGAGCTGCAGGACATCATCGCCATCCTCGGCGTGGACGAGCTCGGCGAGGAGGACAAGATCACCGTGGCGCGCGCCCGCAAGATCGAGCAGTTCCTCTCGCAGAACACCTACACCGCCAAGCAGTTCACGGGTGTCGAGGGCTCGACCGTGCCGGTCAAGGACACCGTCGAGGGCTTCAAGGCGATCGCCGACGGCGAGCTCGACCACGTCGCCGAGCAGGCCTTCTACAACGTGGGCGGCCTGGACGACGTCGAGCGCGAGTGGGCCAAGATCCAGGCCGAGGGCTGATCCGTCATGGCTGAGCTCGAGGTGGAGATCGTCTCCGAGGAGAGGTCCATCTGGAATGGCGCGGCGTCGGCCGTCTCGGCGCGCACCTACCAGGGTGAGATCGGCATCCTGCCGGGCCACACCCCGCTGCTCGCCGTGCTCGGCGACGGCGAGGTCGTGGTGCGCACCGCCGACGGCGGGACCGTGACCGCGCAGGCCAACGGCGGGTTCTTCTCCGTCGACCACGACCGCGTGGTGATCGCCGCGACGTCCGCCCGCCTGGGCGACGCCGCAGCCGTCTGAGCCGCGCGGTCCAGGCACGACCATGAGGGGCCCGGTGCTCATCGTCCTGGTCGGCGTGCTGGCAGTCCTCGGACTGCTGGCCGTCGCCGGACTGGTGCGGCACCGGGCCCTTCTGCGTGCGCCGGGGTCGTTCCCGGGGATCGCGGTCACCGGTCGGGGACGGCCCCGGCGGGTGATCGGCCGCTACGACGAGCGCGTCCTGGTGTTCAACGGGTTCATGCCCGCCGGCCCGCTCGCGTGGCGGGGGGAGCGCTGGGCGCTCCAGATGGACCGGGTGCCGGATGCGGCGCCCGAGGGTCAGACGGTCCTCGACGTCCACGGGGGCAGCGAGCCGGTCCGCCTGACGGTGGACGAGGCCGACGCCGGCGCCCTCCGCGCGTGGTGCGAGGCCGGGCCGTCCCAGGCCGCGCAGCTGTGGTGGCGCAGCGACGGGTCCACCCCCCGCACGCGCCGCTGACCCCGGTCGGCCCGCTGAACGGAGAGGGCCTCATCCTGCCGGCGTGACCCGTTCCGGCGTCCGCACGAGCACGGTCCGCGTCCCCGCGGGGCCCCACACCACGACGCCGGCCCGCGCCGGGTCGTCCCCGTCGCAGGCCTCCGCGCCGAGGCTCTCGCGGGGCACGTGGGTCGCCGCCCGCAGGACGGCGTCGGGGTCGAGACCGCGGCGCAGCAGCGCCGCGACGGAGTCCGCGAGGGACCGGCGGCCGCCCGCGAGCGGGGCCTCCTCCGCTCCGGTCGACGCCGGCGTGCGCCCCAGCCGGGGCGCGTCGTGGCCCGCGTGGATCGTGCGCGGGCCGAGGCGGTGCCGCGTTCCCGGCGCGGCGCCGGTCGCGGCGACCGCATCGGAGACGAGGCACACGGCCGGGGCCAGGGCCGGATCGCCCAGCAGCAGGTCCACGAGGTGGCGGGAGACGTGGACGTCGTCGGCGATGAGCTCGAGGCGGAGCCGCCCCCGGCGGGCGGCGTCCAGGAGCAGCGGCAGCGGTCCCGGCTCGCGGTGGTGGAAGCCGCGCATCGCGTTGAACAGGTGGGTGACCACGGGGCGCGGAGCCCGTCCGCCGGACCGCTCCGTCCTCCGGCGCAACGCCTCCCACCGGTCGAGCGCCGCCCTCGCCGCGGGCAGGTCCGCGTCGGTGTGGCCGAGGCACGGCACGGTCCCGGCCGCAGCCAGCTCCCGCTCCAGCGCGGCCGACCCGGCGAGCTCCGGGGCCAGCGTCATGGTGCGCACGAGGCCGCGCGGCCGGCCACGCAGCGCCGCACGGACCGCGTGGCCGGCGGCCGAGGCGGGCGTGCACAGCGCGGCCGGGTCGTGGGCGCCGGCGCGGGCGGGGGAGAGGAACGGGCCCTCGAGGTGCACGCCGGCCAGCGAGCCCTCCTCCCACAGCGGCCGCAGCCGGTCGAGGGCGGAGGCCAGGTCCGCGGCGGGCAGCGCCGGCAGCGAGCCGATCACGGTCCCCACCCCGGCGCGGCGCCCGCGCTCGAGCCAGGCGGCCACGTCTCCGACGGGAGAGGTCGCCAGGTCCACCCCGGCGCCCCCGTGGACGTGATGGTCCAGGAGCGGTCCGGTCACGCGCACGGCGTCCCGGCTCACGCCCGCCTCCGCCGCGGCGGCCAGCACCTCGCGCGGCGCCGCCTCGGCGGGGCCGGCCCACACGAGGCGCGCGCCGTCGTCGCCTGGTCCTGCCTCCGGAGCCTCCGCCCACGTCACCAGCCATTCCACCGGGTCCGCTCCGGGGTCCGCGGCCACCCACGGCGCGCAGGCGGAGCGCAGCGGGCCCGTCGGGGGCGCCGGATCAGAAGAGGCGGGACTCGGCATCGTCCACGCCGCGCATCGCGTCATAGTCGAGGGTGACGCAGCGGATGCCGCGGTCCTCGGCGAGGGTGCGGGCCTGCGGCTTGATCTGCTGCGCTGCGAACACGCCGCGCACGGGCGCGAGGAGGGGGTCGCGGTTCATCAGCTCGAGGTAGCGGGTGAGCTGCTCCACGCCGTCGATGTCCCCGCGGCGCTTGAGCTCCACGGCCACGGTGCCGTCCGGGCCCTTGGCCAGGATGTCCACGGGGCCGATGGCCGTCATGTACTCGCGGCGCACGAGCGTGTGCCCGTCGCCGAGCAGCTCGATCTGCTCCGCGAGCAGGCGCTGCAGATCCGCCTCCACGCCGTCCTTCACGAGCCCCGGGTCCACGCCGAGCTCGTGGGAGACGTCCGAGAGGATCTCCTCGAGCAGCACCAGCAGCCGGTCGTCCGACTTCTTCGCCTGGACGCGCCACACGGCGACGACGCCCTGGGCCGCCTGCTCCTCGCTCGGCTCCTCGACGTGGAGGGTGGCCGGCGGGCTCATCCAGTTGAGGGGCTTGTAGGAGCCGCCGTCGGAGTGGACCAGCACCGAACCGTCCGCCTTCACCATGAGGAGGCGGGTGGCGGAGGGCAGGTGGGCGTTGAGGCGGCCCTCGTAGGTCACGGAGCAGCGGGCAATGACGAGGCGCACCGGTCCAGTCTAGGGGCGGGCCCGTCCCTCGGCGCCGCGGCGGACGGCGCTGTGCCAGCATGGACGCATGCCCCGCTCCCACCGCCCGCGCCGCTCGTCCGCTCCGCGCCGGGGCGAGCGGGCGGGGTCGGGGGACGCCTCACGACGCTCCCGCCCCGGTCCCGGCCGGGTCGATCCCCTCGAGGAGCGCCTCGGCCTGGACCCGGGCTACGCGCACGAGAGCGGCAGCGACGGCGGCTGGCACGTGCGCCAGATCCCCGCGTGGCGCGCGGTGAAGGACTACTCCTGCCCCGGCTGCGGACGCGTGATCCGCCAGGGCCAGGCCCACCTCGTGGCGTGGCGCTCCGACTGGATCATGGGAGACGCGGACGCCGGAGAGGACCGGCGCCACTGGCACCCCGTGTGCTGGCGCACGAGGGCCAGCCGCTGAGGATCGTCCCGGTCACCGGGTCTCCTGCCGCGGGATGAACACCTCGCGGACGATCAGCAGCAGGGCGGCCGCCGTCGGGATGGCCATGAGCGCCCCGAGCACGCCGAGCAGGGTGCCGCCCGCGATCACGGCGATCACCGCGACGGCGGCGGGCACGTCCACCGCGCGGGACATGACGCGAGGGGAGACGACGTAGGCCTCGACCTGCAGGTAGACGAAGTAGATCGCCGCGAACAGCGCGGCGGACTGCCACGAGTCCAGGAGCGAGATGAGGGTGATGACCGTCCCGCCGATCATCGCCCCCACGAGCGGGATGAACGCCATGATGGCGGCGAAGAACGCGAGCAGGGCCGCGAACGGGGTGCCGGCGATGCTCATGGCGATGAAGGCGACCGTGGCGTTCAGCGCGGCCACGAGGGTCTGGCCCATGACGTAGAGGCCCACGGAGGAGGTGATCTCCTCCGAGAGCTCACGGACACGCGCGCGGCGCGAGCGGGGCGCCAGGCGGTAGGCCCAGTGCTTGATGTGCGGCAGGGAGGAGAGGAAGTACAGGGTCAGGACCACCACGACCACCGTGACGAACAGGGAGTTCAGCACGGTTTGGCCGAGGCCCACGATCCCGCCGAAGAGGGCGGCCACCGAGGCTCCGTCGCCGTTGAGCTGGTCCGTGTGCTGGCGCACCGCGTCCTGGACGTGGAACTGGGCGTCGAGGGCGAGGAACCACTCCGAGCGCATCACCTCCTCCACCGTCGCGGGGATCTCCTCCGCGAGCTGGGTGGACTGCTCCACCGCGGTGGGGATCAGCAGGGAGATGAAGGCGGCCGCGACGGCGGCGAGGCCCAGGGCGGCCACGAGGACTCCGGCCCAGCGGGGGGCTCCCCATCGCTCGAAGCGGCGCACGATGGGGTCCAGGCCGAGGGCGATGAACAGGGCGGCCATGATCATCACGAGCAGCTGCTGGTTGGTGGCCAGGAACCCCAGGACGGCGAGGGCGAGCAGGACGCCCGTCGTGAGCAGGAAACCGGTGCTCACCGGCGATCGGAACGAGACCGTGGGGGTCGCCTCGGTGGGCTCCGGGACCGGCTCGTCCTGTGCGGCGTCGTCGCCGGGCGCGGGCGCCGGGCCGGAGCGGCGCCAGGCGAGGGGGCGCAGCCGCAGGCGGCCGCGGACCGGGGAGCCCTCCGGCGGAGCGCTGACCGGGCTGGAGCCGGCCGGGGTGGACGGGTGCGCGGAGGCACGGGCCGGGCTCGTGGACGCGCCGTCGGTGGGCAAGGCGGCGTCCGGCGCGGCCTGGGGCGCCTGGTCCTCGGGATGATGCACGGGATCAGGGTACGGCAGGGGCCGCGGCGGAGGCGGCCGCGGGCGTCCCGGCCGGTCGAGCGTCTACCGTGGATCCCAGACCGTCTCGAAAGGACCGTGCACCGTGACCTCCCAGCCCTCCTCCGCCGCCCCGTCCCACCTGCGCGGGGCTGTCGACCTGTCCTCTCTGCGCTCGCCCCGGCCCGCCGCGGGCACCGGCACGGCGGGACCGAGCCCGGACGCGATGCCCGAGGGCTCGTGGGTGATCCCGCAGGCGGACCAGCAGATGTTCCAGCAGCTCGTGCAGCTCTCCGCGCAGGTCCCCGTCCTCCTGCACCTCCACGTCCCGGGGGACCAGACGAGCGAGGCCCTGTACACCCAGTTCGCCGACGCCGTGGACGCCCAGGCGGGCCGCCTCGTCATGGCGCGCTTGGACGTCGTGGCCGACCCCGGGCTGCTGCAGGCCATCGGCCTGCCCGCGGGCCCGGCCGTCCTCGCGGTGGTGGCCGGACAGCCCGTGCCGCTCGTGAACCAGGCAGTGCCGGAGGAGACCCTCGCCCAGCTCCTGGGCGAGATCCTCGAGGTCGCTCGCCAGAACGGCGTGTCCGGCACCGTGCCTCCGGTCGCGGACGCGCGTCCCGGCGCGGGCGGCGAGCCGGCACCGGCGGCGCCCCCCGTGCCGCCGCTGCACCGGGCAGCCCACGAGGCGCTCGCCGCCGACGACATGCCCGCCGCCGTCGCCGCGTGGGAACGGGCGCTTGCCGAGAACCCGGCGGATGCCGTCGCCCTGCAGGGCCGCTCCGCCGCCCAGCTGCTCCTGCGCACGCAGGACGCGGACGCCGCCGCGGTGCGCGCGGGGGCGGCCGAGCGTCCCGACGACGCGGCCGCGCAGATCGCGGTGGCGGACCTCGACGTGCTCGGCGGCCACGTCGAGGACGCGTTCGCCCGCCTGGTCCGCTTCATCGCCGGCCATCACGGCGAGGCGCGCGAGGACGTGCGCTCCCACCTCGTCGACCTCTACACCGTGGTGGGCGTGGACGACCCGCGCGTGCAGGCCTCGCGCCGCCGCCTCGCCGCCGCCCTGTACTGAGCGTCACGGCGCGGCGACGCCCCGCGGGCGTGTCCTGAGCGCCCCGCGGCTCCGCCAGGTGGGGGAGGAGGGGCCGGCGAGATCATCCCCAGGGCGGAGGCGAAGCCTGTCAGCGCGCTGTTAGCGTCGGCGGCATGATCGCCGCCCCCGAGCCTCCGCTCCGCCGCGCCCACGACAGCCCTGACCCGGACCTCGCCCTCGTCACCCGGGCGCTGGCCAAGCGATTCGGGGACAGGACGGCCCTCGCGGGCCTGGACCTGGAGGTTCCGGCGGGCTCGTTCTTCGGCGTCGTGGGCCCGAACGGTGCGGGCAAGACCACGGCGCTGTCCATGGCCACGGGCCTGCTCCGCCCGGACCACGGCCAGGCCTGGATCCACGGCGTGGACGTGTGGGCGCAGCCCCTCGAGGCCAAGCGCCGCGTGGGCGTGCTCGCCGACGGCGTCCGCACGTTCGACCGCCTCACCGGCGCGCAGCTGGTCACCTACGCGGGCCTGCTCCACGGCCTCGACGCCGAGACCGTGGCCCAGCGCACCGCCGACCTGCTGCGCGTCATGGACCTGCAGGACGCCGGCCGCAAGCTCGTCGTGGACTACTCCGCGGGCATGACCAAGAAGGTCAACCTGGCCGCCGCGATGGTCCACGCCCCGGACGTCCTGGTGCTCGACGAGCCGTTCGAGGCCGTCGACCCCGTCTCCGCCGCGAACATCCGCGACATCCTGAACGACTACGTCGGCCGCGGCGGCACCGTGATCGTCTCCAGCCACGTGATGGACCTCGTGCAGCGCATGTGCACGCACGTCGCCGTCATCGCCGACGGCACCCTGCGCGCCACCGGCACGGTGGAGGAGGTCCGCGCCGGGCGCGACCTCGAGGAGCGCTTCGTGGACCTCGTCGGCGGGCGCCACACGGGGGAGGGCCTCGCATGGCTGTGAACGGCATGGCCGCCACCCTTGTCCGCCTGCGCTGGGCGCTCACCGTCAACCAGTGGCGCCGCTCCCTGTTCACGCTCGTGATGAGCATCATCGGGGCGCTGTACATCCTCGGGGCGGCGGTCTTCCTCGTCGTCGGGCTCACCGTGGGCCTGCCGGGCGAGGACGTCGCCTTCCGCGGGGTGCTCACCGTCCTGGCCACCTCGGTGGTCGTCCTGCTGTGGCTCGTGCTGCCGCCGCTCGTCACCGGCGTGGACGCCACTCTGGACCCCCGCAGCTTCCTCGTCTACCCGGTGCCCGTCGGCACGCTCGTCCGCGGTCTGCTCCTCAGCGCCTTCACGACGCCGGTCGGGATCGCCACGCTGATCGTCACCCTGGGCGTCGCGGCGTCCTGGCGGGACCAGCCGGCCGCGCTCGCCTTCGGCCTGGTCGGGGCCGTCATCAGCGCGGTCACCGCCGTCTCCCTGGGCTACGGCGTCACGGGGATGATCTCGGCCTATGCCGGCCGCCGCCGGGTGCGCGAGACGGTCTCCGTGCTGCTCATGATCCCGCTCATGCTCGGCGGCATCGCCTTCGCCCAGGCCGCCGAGTCCTTCGACACGCTCATGGCCGGCGCGCCGCCCGTGGCCGAGGCCGCCTCCTGGACGCCGTTCGGCGCCGGGGTGGCCGCCGCCTGGGCCGCCGCCGAGGGACGCTGGGGGCTGGCGGCCGTGCGGCTCGCCGTCGCCCTCCTCTGGTGCGCCCTGGCCCTCGCCCTGTGGCACCTGGCCGTCCGCCGCACGGTGCGACCCGTGGGCGTCGGGGGCGGGCCGGCGCGTGAGGCGAAGGCGGCCGCCGCCGACCCGCGTCCGCTGCGCTGGCTCGGGCGCCCCGCCACGGGCCCCCGCACCGCGATCGCGGCCCGCGCGCAGCACTACTGGTTCACGGACCCGCGCTACATGGCCGGCCTCATCACCATCCCGCTCATGGCCGTGCTCCTGTGGTTCACGGGCAGCATCGGCGAGGACGGCGCCGGACCGGCCGTGTTCCTGGCCATGGCGCCCATCACGGCGTGGGCGCTCGCCTACTCCCTCTCGGCGGACATCGCCTACGACCACACGGCGTTCCACCTGCACGTCGTCGCCGGCGTGAAGGGGATCGACGACCGGATCGGGCGGCTCATGGGCATGCTCGGCTGGGGCGTCCCGCTCGTCGTCGTGGTGGCCGTGGCCACGTGCGCCGCAGCGGGGGACTGGGGCGCGCTGCCCGCCGTGCTGGGCCTGTCCCTCGGTCTCCTCGGCTCCGTGTGCGGCCTCGCCGCGCTCGTCTCCGCGCGCTGGGTCTACCCGGTGCCGAAGCCCGGCGACAGCCCGTTCCAGCAGCCGCAGGGCGCGATGGTCCGCACCATGGTCGTGCAGTTCGGCGCGCTCCTGGCCTCGGCGGCCATGGCCCTGCCGATGCTCGTCCCCGCGATCGTGTTCTCCGTGACGCGGGAGCCCGTGTGGTCCTGGGTCGCGCTCGCGGTGGGCCTCGCGTGGGGCGCGCTGCTGCTCTGGCTGGGCGTTCGGCTCGGCGCCCGCTGGTACGACCGGGCGCAGGCCGAGACCTTCCAGGCCGTGAAGGCGTTCTGACCGACTGGCTAGGATGGGCCGCATGAGTGTGACCGGCGAACCCGACCTGAACGACCCCTTCGCGCCCGCCGGCGGCGGCACCTCCGTCCTGGAGCGCGAGGAGCAGCTCCAGGACATCGAGCCGGGCGACCACGAGCGATTCGCGCACTACGTGCGCAAGGAGAGGATCATGGAGTCCGCCCTGTCCGGCGCGCCCGTGATCGCGCTGTGCGGCAAGGTGTGGGTGCCGGGCCGCGACCCGGAGAAGTTCCCCGTGTGCCCCACGTGCAAGGAGATCTACGAGGGACTGCGCGATCCCCAGGACGGCGACGGCGACTCCGGCTCGGGCGGCGGCAAGCGCGGGTTCTTCGGCGGTCGCGGGCGTGGCTGAGGCCGCTCGTCGATGAGCGGCACCCTCTTCGGCGGGCCTGACCCTGCAGACTCCGACGCGTCCGGCGCCGTCCCGTCCGCCGGCGTCCAGCCCGATCTCTTCCACGTGGGCGAGGACCTGCCCCCGGCCCTGCCCGAGCGTGCAGCCTGGGGCACCGCCCCCAAGCTGCGCCAGTGGCAGCAGGAGGCCCTCGAGAAGTACCTCTCGGCCTCCCCGCAGGACTTCCTCGCCGTCGCCACCCCCGGTGCGGGCAAGACGACCTTCGCGCTCCGCGTGGCCAAGATCCTCATGGACGCCGGTGTGGTGCAGCGGCTGACCGTGGTCGCGCCCACGGACCACCTCAAGCGGCAGTGGGCGGACAACGCGGCGCGCGTGGGCCTGGCGATCGACCCGAACTTCAAGAACGCGGACGGACGGCACGGCGCCGAGTACCGCGGCGTGGCGCTGACCTACGCGCAGGTGGCCAACAAGCCGGTGCTGCACCGCAACCGCACCGAGGCCGCCAAGACGCTGGTGATCCTCGACGAGATCCACCACGGCGGCGACGCCCTGAGCTGGGGCGAGGGCATCAGGGAGGCGTTCGAGCCGGCCACGCGCCGCCTCGCGCTGACCGGCACCCCCTTCCGCTCGGACACCTCCACCATCCCGTTCGTGCAGTACGTGGACGGGCCCGACGGGCTCTCCCGCTCGAAGGCGGACTACACGTACGGCTACGGGCCCGCGCTGCGGGACAACGTGGTGCGGCCGGTCATCTTCATGGCCTACTCGGGGCAGATGCGGTGGAAGACCTCGACGGGCGAGGTCATGGAGGCCCAGCTCGGCGAGGCCGCCACGAAGGACATCACCGCATCGGCCTGGCGGACCGCGCTGGACCCCCAGGGCGAGTGGATCCCCTCCGTGCTCAAGGCCGCGGACCAGCGCCTCACCGAGGTGCGGCGCAACGTGCCCGACGCCGGCGGCCTGGTGATCGCCTCGGACCACGACGACGCCCGCGCCTACGCCGCCCAGCTCGAGGCGCTGACCGGCCAGAAGCCGGCCGTCATCCTCTCGGACGACAAGGGCGCCTCGGACCGCATCGACGAGTTCGCCGCCTCGGACGAGCGCTGGATGGTGGCCGTGCGCATGGTGTCCGAGGGCGTGGACGTGCCCCGACTCTGCGTGGGCGTCTACGCGACGTCCACGTCCACGCCGCTGTTCTTCGCGCAGGCCGTGGGCCGCTTCGTGCGATCGCGGCGCCGTGGGGAGACCGCATCCGTCTTCCTGCCCTCCGTGCCGCAGCTGATGCTCCTGGCCAACGAGATGGAGCTCGAGCGGGACCACGCTCTGGACCGCCGCGAGGGCGCCGTCGAGGTGGAGGACCTCGAGGACGCCCCCGAGGAGGACCTCATCGCGCAGGCCAACCGGGAGGAGAAGGGGTCGGACTCCCTGACGGGCGCCAAGTTCGAGGCGCTCGAGTCCCGGGCGAGCTTCGACAAGGTGCTCTTCGACGGCGGCGAATTCGGCCTCGGCGGCGCCGTGGGCTCGGCCGAGGAGCAGGACTTCCTCGGCATCCCCGGCCTGCTCGACGCCGACCAGGTCTCCGCCCTGCTCCGCCAGCGCCAGGCGGAGCAGGTCCAGCGCCGCCCGAAGGCCGCCGAGCCGAAGGAGCCGGCTGAGGTGGTGGACCACCGGCGCATGAAGGAGCTGCGCGCCGAGCTGTCCAAGCTGGTGTCGGCGTGGTCCGCGCGCTCGGGCACCCCGCACGGCGTGATCCACAACCGGCTCCGCGAGGTCAGCGGCGGCCCGGCGGTGGCCCAGGCGTCCCAGGACCAGCTGGAGAAGCGGATGTCCACGATCCGCGGGTGGTTCGTCGGGCGGAGGTGAGCCGCCGGAGGCGGCCCGGACAGGGCGGACCGCCGGACCGAGCCGTCCTCACCCAGGGCCGTCTGGACGTCTCGGTCGGCTGGATGCGGCTCGGCTCGACCGCGGGCGCCCAGCTCGGACGTCAGCGCAGGGGGCGCAGGTACCGCTCGGGAGACGCGAGGAACGCGCGGTGGTGCCGGACGAACGGGAGGTCGTCGTAGGCCGTCGGCGTGACGCCGTCCTCGTCGAGCAGCAGGATCCGGGCTCCTGGCAGCGCCGCGAGCACGGGGGAGTGCGTGGACAGGACGACCTGGGATCCCGCCTCGACCATGATCCGCAGGTGGACCAGGAGCGCGAGGCAGCTCTCGAAGGACAGCGCGGACTCGGGCTCGTCGAGAATCCAGAGGCCGCGCACGCCGGCACGCTCCTCGCAGAACTGCAGGAACGCCTCGCCGTGGCTGCGCAGGTGCAGGGTCGATCCCGGAATCGTGGACTCCAAGTACGTGAACAGCCCGTACATGCTCTCGGCCCGCAGGAACACGCCGCCCCTGGGCGCTCCCGCCCCACGCGCGAGCTGCAGGTGCTCGGCGAGGTCGGAGGAGGTCCGCCGCGTCTCGTGGAACACGTTGCGGGTGCCGCCCTCCGCGTTGAGGCCGAACGCCTCCGCGATCGCCTCGACGACCGTGGACTTCCCCGCCCCGTTCGCCCCGACGATCACGGTGGCGTCGCCGAGGTCGAGGCCGTGGTCCAGCAGGTGGCGCACCGCCGGGATGTCGGCAGGCCACACGGTCCGGTCGGCGGGGGAGAGCGGGTGCTCCGTCACCCGGCGCACGGGGCGGTCCCAGGCGCGCGTGTCCGGCGCGTCGTCCCGGGCCATCCGGCTCAGAGCTCCTCGGCGAGCTCCAGCACGGCCCCGGCGGCCTCCATCTCGTGGAGGGCCGCCTGGCCTGCGGCCTCGTCCACGGCCGCGCACAGGTCGGTCAGCACCGTCACCTCGTAGCCGGCGTCCACAGCGTCCAGGACGGTGGCCCGCACGCAGTGGTCGGTGGCGAGGCCGACGACGGTCAGCGCCTCCACCTCCTGATCGCGCAGCCACTCGTCCAGGCCCGGAGCGCCCTCGGCGACGGCGCGGGCCGCCCCCTGGGTCGCGCCGTGGGGGCCGGCCGGGGCGCCGGCCTCGTCACCGGACCGGACGGCGTCGGGCTCCCCGAGGAAGCCCTCGAAGCCGGAGTACGCTGCGGTGCGGGCGCCCTTGAGGAACTCCGCCTCCACGTACTCGGCGTCCAGGTCCGGGTGCAGCTCGGCGCCGCGGGTGCCGGCCACGCAGTGCACGGGCCACGTGGCGCGGAAGTCGGGCTCCTCGCCCTCGGACGCGAAGTGCGTGCCCGGATCCACGTGCCAGTCGCGCGTGGCGACGACGGCGGTGTAGCGGTCCACGTGCTCGTCCAGGTGCTCGCTGATCGCCGCGGCGACGGCGGCGCCGCCCGTGACGGCGAGCGATCCGCCCTCGCAGAAGTCGTTCTGGACGTCGACGATGATCAGGGCGCGGGTGAGGTCGGGCATGTCAGTGCTCCTGGATGAGGGTGGGGATCGCGGGCTCGCCGGACTGCAGCCGCGCGACGCTCGGCGGCAGCTCGCGCAGGGAGGCGGCGTGGCGCTCGGCGGCGCGGGTCACGGCCTCGGGGCCGGTCCAGCCGGGCAGCAGTTCGCCGTCACGGACGAACTCCTGGATGAGCGGACGGTCGTCGGCGTCCGCGTCGGGGCCGCGGTTGACACCCACGAGCTCGGCGACGGCGCGGCCGCGCGCGTCGCGGCGGCGGGCGGCCTCCTTGCGGCCGCCCAGGGACGCCTTGCCGGAGGAGGCCTTCGCGACGTCGACCCACGCACCGTCGTCGTCATGGCGGGAGACGAGCTTGTAGACCATGGAGGCGGTGGGCACGCCCGAGCCGGTGACCAGCCGCGTGCCGACGCCGTAGGAGTCCACGGGCGCGGAGCGCAGCGCCGCGATCGCGTACTCGTCCAGGTCGGAGGTGACCAGGATCCCGGTCTCGGTGTTGCCCAGCTCGTCGAGGAGCTCGCGCACGTGGTGGGCCTGCTGCACGAGGTCGCCGGAGTCGAGGCGGACGTTCTTCAGGTCCGGCCCGGCCACCTCGACGGCGGTGCGCACGCCGGCGTCGATGTCATAGGTGTCCACGAGGAGGGTGGTGGCGGCGCCGAGGGCGTCCACCTGCGCCTCGAAGGCGGCGCGCTCCGAGTCGTGCAGGAGCGTGAAGGAGTGCGCGGCCGTGCCCACGGTGCGGATCCCGTAGCGGCGGCCGGCCTCGAGGTTGGAGGTGGCCGCGAAGCCGGCGATGACCGCGGCGCGGGCGGCGGCGACGGCGGACTCCTCGTGCGTGCGCCGCGAGCCCATCTCGATGCACGGGCGGCCGCCGGCGGCCGCGGTCATGCGGGAGGCGGCGGAGGCGACCGCGGAGTCGTAGTTGAGGATGGAGAGGAGGTAGGTCTCGAGGATGCACGCCTCGGCGAAGGTGGACTCCACCTGCAGCAGCGGGGAGTGCGGGAAGTAGGCCTCGCCCTCGGCGTAGCCCGTGATGTCCCCGGAGAAGCGGAAGTCCGCGAGCCAGGACAGCGTGGCGTCGTCCACCACGGAGTTGTCCGCGAGGTGGTCCAGCTCAGCGGTGGCGAAGCGGAAGCGGCTCAGTCCCTCCAGCGCGCGGCCCGTGCCGGCCACCACGCCGTAGCGGCGGCCGTCGCCCAGGCGGCGGGTGAACAGCTCGAAGCGGCTGCGCCGGTGCGCGGTGCCCGCCTTCAGCGACGCCTGGAGCATGGTCAGCTCGTACTGGTCCGTCATGAGGGCGGTGGGGATGCGCCAGTCGTCCACGCAGGCCTCCACGGAGGCGGCGGGGCGGGGGCTCTTCGCGGTGGTCTCGCTCACGCGGCCACCCTACCGAACGGGGCGGGCGGCCCCGCCAGGGGCGCGGGTCCGTAGACTGGACGGCATGCCCGCCCCCGATGCCCCCGCCTCCGGCACGGACACGGCCCTGCTCGAGCGTCCCCGGGAGGACCTCGGCGCGGACCGCCCGTGGAACACGGTGGTGTGGAACGACCCCGTGAACCTGATGAGCTACGTGGCCTACGTGTTCCGCTCCCACTTCGGCTACTCGGCCGCCAAGGCCGAGGCCCTCATGCTCGAGGTCCACGAGCGCGGGCGCTCCGTGGTGTCCACCGACTCGCGGGAGAGCGCGGAGGTCCACGTGAACGCGATGCACGGGTTCGGCCTGTGGGCGACGCTCGAGCAGGCAGAGGACTGAGGAGGGCCATGGCACAGAGGTTCCGCTGGACGCGGCGCGGCTACGTCGCGCAGCTGGAGAAGCCGGAGGTCCGCCTGCTGCGCGGCCTCGTCAGGGACGTCGTCACCCTCCTGGAGAACCGCCAGGACGAGGTCCGTGCCCACGACGACGCCGACGTCGCCTCGGCCGAGCACCCCGCCGCCGGCGCCGCGGCAGCCTCCGACGCCCCCGCGGCGGAGCAGGCTGCCGCCGCGGACTCCACGGGGAAGGAGGCGGGCCCCGCGGCCGGCCTCTCCGAGGAGGACACCGCGTTCTGGGACCTCGTCGCGGGGCTCCACCTCTCCGCCGACCCGCGGCCGCGCCGCGCCGCGCCGACCGACGCCGCCGTCGCCCGCCTGCTGCCCGAGGCCCTGGCCGACGCGGACCCGGACGAGCAGGCGGAGCACCGCGCGCTCACCGAGGACGCGCTCACCGCCGCCAAGCTCGACGACGCGCGCCGGGCGCTCGCGGCCCTCCAGTCCACGCAGGTCACCCTGCCCCACGCCGACGCGCCCGCGTTCGCGCGGGCCCTGAACGACGTCCGCCTCGTGCTCGCCACGCGCCTGGGCGTGGCCACCGAGGAGGACGCCCGGCGCGTGCACGCCGTGGACGACTGGCGCCGCGCCGAGGACGTCGAGTCCACGATGGCGCTGCTCTACAACTTCACCTCGTGGCTCCTGGAGACCCTCATGGACGAGATGCTGACCGAGCTGCCCGCCGAGGGCACGGACGGGGAGGACGCATGAGCCGGCCCCACGCGGACGCCGCGTCCCCGATCGGCGTGTTCGACTCCGGCGTGGGCGGTCTGACCGTGGCCCGCGCGATCATGGACCAGCTGCCCCACGAGTCCATCCTCTACGTGGGGGACACGGCCCACTCCCCGTACGGCCCCCGGCCCATCGCGCAGGTGCGCGCGCTCGCGCTCGGCATCATGGACGAGCTGGTGGACGCGGGCGTGAAGGCCCTCGTCATCGCGTGCAACTCCGCCTCGGCCGCGGTGCTGCGCGACGCGCGGGAGCGCTACACGGGCCGGCTCGGCATCCCGGTGGTGGAGGTCATCCAGCCGGCCGTGCGCCGCGCGGTGGCCGCCACCCGCAACGGGCGGATCGGCGTGATCGGCACGCAGGCCACCGTGGGCTCCCGCGCCTACGAGGACTCCTTCTCCGCGGCGCCGCACCTGAGCGTCACGAGCGCGGCGTGCCCGCGGTTCGTGGAGTTCGTGGAGGCCGGGATCACCACGGGCCCCGAGCTGCTGGCCACCGCGGAGGAGTACGTCGCCCCGCTCAAGGCGGCGGAGGTGGACACGCTCGTGCTCGGCTGCACCCACTACCCCCTGCTGACGGGGGCCCTGTCCCTCGTGATGGGGGAGGACGTCACCCTCGTCTCCTCCGCCGAGGAGACCGCGAAGGACCTGTACCGGGCGCTCGTGCGCCACGGCATCGAGCACCCGCACTCGGCGGCCGGCTCCGGCCAGTCCGCCTCCCACCGGTTCATGTCCACGGGCGACCCCCGGCACTTCCAGGCGCTCGCCCGCCGCTTCCTCGGCCCCGAGGTGGAGTCCGTGGCCCGCATGGACACGGTGCGGGAGCGCTACCCCACGGCCGCGCTCGCGCAGCTGACGCCCGACCTGATCGCCCGTCTGGACTCCGAACGAAGGGGCACGCCGTGAAGCTGACCATCATCGGGGCCTCCGGCTCCTTCCCCGGCCCCGGCTCGCCGGCCTCGTGCTACCTGGTCTCCGCCCAGGGCGTGGCGGAGGACGGCGTGACCCCGCGGACGTGGCGGATCCTGCTGGACCTCGGCAACGGCTCGCTCGGCGTGCTCCAGCGCTACATCGGCCTCGAGGACCTCGACGGGGTCATGCTCTCCCACCTGCACCCGGACCACTGCATGGACCTGTGCGGCCTGCACGTGGCCATCCGCTGGAACCCGGAGGGCTGGACCGCGGGCCGCGTGCCCGTCTACGGCCCGGCCGCCACCGCCGACCGGCTCGCCGAGGCCTACGGGATGGACCCGGATCCGGGCATGCGGGAGGACTTCGACTTCCGCGTGTGGCAGGCCGGGAGCACCGTCTCCTTCGGCCCGTTCCGCATCACCCCCGTGCCGGTCCGCCACCCCATCGACGAGGCCTATGCCCTGCGCGTGGAGGCCGACGAGGTGGACGCCACCGGCGCCGTCGTCACCCGCGTGCTCACGTACTCGGGCGACACGGACACGTGCGAGGGGCTGGTGGAGGCCGCGCGGGACGCGGACATGTTCCTGTGCGAGGCGGCCTTCCACGAGGGCCGCGACGACGGGATCGACGGGGTCCACCTGACCGGCCGCCGGGCCGGGCGGATGGCGACCGAGGCGGGTGCCCGCCGCCTCCTGCTGACCCACCTGCCCGTGTGGAACGACCCCCAGCGGGCCGCCGCCGAGGCACGCGAAACGTACGAGGGCCCGCTCGCCGTCGCGGTCTCCGGGCTGAGCTACGGCGTCTGAGGGCGCGCCTAGACTGAGGGGCATGAGCGTTCCCGCACCGAACTCCCGCCAGGACGGCCGCGCCGTCGACGAGCTGCGTCCCATCACGATCACGCGGGGCTGGTCCCGGCAGGCCGAGGGCTCGGCCCTCATCGAGTTCGGGGACACGCGCGTGCTCTGCACGGCCTCCTTCACCGAGGGTGTGCCGCGCTGGCTCAAGGGCGAGGGCACCGGCTGGGTCACCGCCGAGTACGCGATGCTCCCGCGCGCCACCTCCGAGCGCAACCAGCGCGAGTCCATCAAGGGCAAGATCGGCGGGCGCACCCATGAGATCTCCCGCCTGATCGGCCGCTCGCTGCGCGCCGTGATCGACCTGGACGCCCTGGGGGAGAACACGATCGTCCTGGACTGCGACGTGCTGGACGCCGACGGCGGCACCCGCACCGCCGCCATCACCGGCGCCTACGTGGCGCTCGCCGAGGCCGTGGGCTGGGCGCAGCGCCAGGGGATCCTGCGCAAGGACGCCACGGTCCTCAAGGACTCCGTGGCCGCCGTGTCCGTGGGCATCATCGACGGCACGCCGATGCTGGACCTGCCCTACGTGGAGGACGTCAAGGCCGAGACGGACATGAACGTGGTGGTCACCGGCTCGGGCACCTTCGTCGAGGTGCAGGGCACCGCCGAGGGCGCTCCCTTCGACCGTGCCGAGCTGGACGCCCTCCTCGACCTCGCGCTCCTGGGCACTACCGAGCTCGCCCGCATCCAGGCGCAGACCCTCGCCGCGCACGCCGCCGGGGCCGACGCGTGAGCGCAGGGGAGACGACCCGGGTGCCCGAGGGCGCCCGCGTGGTGCTCGCCACCCGCAACGCCGGCAAGGTCCGGGAGCTGCGCCAGCTGCTCGCCGGCGCCGTGCCGGGCCTGGACGTGGACGCCGCCGTCGTGGACGCGGGCGCCGTGGGCGCCCCGGACGTCGTGGAGGACGGGGTCACCTTCGAGCAGAACGCCCTCAAGAAGGCTCGCGCGGTGGCGGCCCACACCGGCCTGATCGCCGTGGCGGACGACTCCGGTCTCGCCGTGGACGTGCTCGGCGGGGCGCCCGGCATCTTCTCCGCCCGCTGGTCCGGGGCCCACGGGGAGGACCGGGCCAACCTCGAGCTCCTGCTCGCGCAGCTGGCGGACGTCCCGGATGCGCACCGCGGCGCCGAGTTCGTGTGCGCCGCGGCGCTCGCGGTGCCCAGTACGCCGGACGCGCGGGGCGTGCACAGCATCCACTTCACCCACGTGGAGCACGGCCGCCTGCGCGGCACCCTGCTGCGCGCGCCCGTCGGGGAGGGCGGGTTCGGTTACGACCCGATCCTGCGCCCCACCGGCCGGGACGAGTCCACGGCCCAGCTCAGCTCCGCCGAGAAGAACGCGATCAGCCACCGCGGCCACGCGTTCCGGGCGCTCCTGCCGTACCTGGTGGACGCCCTGGCCGCCCGCTCGTGAGCGGCGGCCCGGGGGTCCCCGTGGCGGGGCACGCGGGACTGGACTTCACCGCGATCGACTTCGAGACGGCCAACGGCTTCCGGGGCTCGCCGTGCGCCGTGGGCCTCGTCCGCGTGCGGGACGGCCGCATGGTGGAGCGGGCCTCGTGGCTCGTGCGCCCGCCGGCCGGCTTCGACCGCTTCGACCCGCGCAACGTGCGGATCCACGGGATCACCCCGGACCAGGTGGGCGGCGCCCCGCGCTTCGCGGAGGTCTTCGACGACCTCGCGGCGTTCGTCGGCGCCGACGTGCTCGTGGCCCACAACGCCCGGTTCGACCTCGGCGTCATCGAGTCCGCCCTCGAGGTCTCGGGCCGCGACGTGCCCACGCTGGACTACGCGTGCAGCCTGATGCTGGCCCGCAGGGCCTACGACCTGGCCTCCTACGCCCTGCCCTCGGCCGCGCGCGAGGCGGGGTTCACGCCGGGCCGCCACCACGACGCGCTCGCGGACGCCGAGGCCTGCGCGGCCATCCTCATCGACGTCGCCCGGCGGTCGCCGGGCACGGAGCAGGCACCGGAGACGGGCACGACGGCGGCCCCGTCCGTCCGGCGCATCGACGCGCTCGTGCGCGACCACGGCCTCGCCGTGGGCCGACTCGAGGGGCGCCCGCACGGCGTCGGTGAGGAGTCCCGGGCGACCCGTCAGGCGCGCCTGACGGCGGGCGTGTTCGACGCGCTCGTGCCCCTGCGGGACGAACGGGAGATGCCCGACTTCATGCGCTGGCCGCAGGAGGGGGCCAACCCCGTGCCGAACCCGGACGCGGACCCCTCCCACCCGCTGTTCGGCCAGACGGTGGTGTTCACCGGCGGGATCGGGATGTCCCGTCAGGCCGCGAAGGAGCGGGCGGCCGCGTTCGGCGCGCAGACCGCCAGTCGCGTCTCGGCGCAGACCACCATGCTCGTGGTGGGCGACGGCTTCGAGGCGTCCGACGTGCTGGGCGGCACCCCGGCGGCGGCCACCCCCGCCGTCACGCACCGCAAGACGAAGGACGCCCTGCGCCGCCGTGCGGCGGGCCAGCCTGTCGCGCTCGTGACGGAGGCGGAGTTCTTGCAGATGCTCGACGAGAACTGGCCCGGCCCCGCCCGCTGACTCGGCGCACCGGACCGTGGGGGAGGGCCGGACGCTCAGGTGGTGGCGGCGCTCCAGCGGCGCGCGGCCTCGATCACCACGCCGCGCTCGGCGATCCACGCGGGCACGCACGCGGCCGCGGCGTCGGAGGCCGGGTCGACGTCGGCCTCCGCACCGAAGACGGCCAGGCCGTGGCGCGCCCCGAGCAGCTGGCCGGCGAGGGAGGCGGTGGAGTCCGAGTCGCCGCCGTGGTTCACGCCGATCCGCAGCGCGAGCGCGAGCGCCGCCTCCGGACCGTCCGCGACCCGGTCCGCCACGAGGGCCGCGAAGACCGCGATGGCCAACGCCTCCTCGGCGACCCAGCCCTCGCCGAGCGCGAGGGGCAGCGAACCGGGCGCGCCCAGGTCTCCGTCGTCGCGGGAGGCCGCCTGCGCGAGGCGCTCCGCGGCCTCGAGCGCGGCGGCGGTCTCCAGGCCGTCCTCGCCGGCGTCCTCCACCCAGGCGCGGGCGTGCGCGACGGCGTCGGGGAGCGTCGCGCCGCGCAGCAGGGCGGCGATCACGAGCGCGTGCGCGGCGGCGCTGACCCACGCGGTGGGGTGGCCGTGCGTGAGCACGGCGCCCTGGCGCGCGAACGAGGCGACGTGGTGGTCCTCGAGCCCCGGGACCATGCCGTACGGGGCCGAGCGCATCACCGTGCCGCACCCCTTCGACTCCGGGTTGTGGGGGTCCCCGGGAAGGCCCATGCCGGGACCCGCCAGCCCTGACAGGCACGCGTTGCCCGGGGCCTGCTGGACGCGCAGCTCCTCGTGCTCGTCGATCCACCGGCCGGGCACCGGCGGGGCGCCCTCGGGCAGCGAGCCGCGCTGGGTGGCGTACCAGCGCAGGCATGCGAGCCACACGCACGCGGCCGCGTCCGAGGCCTGGCCGGCGTTCTGCCACTCGATCCACTCGAGGAGGCCGTCGAGCACGTAGAGGGTCATCTGGGTGTCGTCCGTGATCGGGAGGGAGCGGGCCCCGTCCAGCGCCATGAGCGTGACCGCGTCCGTCACGCCGGAGGGGCCGAGCTGCGCCGTGATGCCGGACGCCGGCGTGAACTCGACGACGCCGCCGAGCGCGTCTCCGGCCGCGCCGGCCGCGAGGAGGGCGAGGACGCGGCGGGCGTGCTCGTCGGCGGGGAGGGCGGGCGCGGCGGCGGGCGTGGGGGCCTGCTCAGAGGTCTGCTCGGACATGCGCTCATCGTACGAGGCGGACCGGATGCTCCTCCCGTGTCCGGCGTCTTCCTAGAGTGGGTCGCATGAAGCTCCTCCACACGTCCGACTGGCACCTCGGGCGCTCCTTCCACGGCACCGGACTGCTCGACGCCCAGGCTCACGTCCTCGACGTCCTCGTGGACACCGTCCGGGAGCACCGGGTGGACGCCGTCCTGCTGGCCGGGGACGTCTACGACCGCGCGCTCCCGCCGGCGGACGCGGTCCGGCTGCTCGATCGCGCGCTGGGGCAGATCCGGGCTGCGGGCGCCGAGGTCGTCCTGAGCAGCGGCAACCACGACTCCGCGGTGCGGCTCGGCTTCGGCGGCGGCCTCATGGAGGCCGCGGGGGTCCACGTGCGCGCGGACGTGGCGGACCTGGCGCGCCCGGTGCTGCTGCGGCAGAGGCCCGACGACGGCGCGCGCGGCGAGGGGGAGCCCGGGCAGACGGTGGCCGTGTATGGGGTGCCGTTCCTCGAGCCACGCCATCAGGGCCAGGCGTGGGAGGTGGAGCCGAACCACACGGCCGTCATGACCGAGGCCGTCCGTCGCATCCGGGAGGACCTCGAGGCCAGGCGCGCCGAGAGCGCGAGCCCGGTCGCGGGCGTCGTCATGGCGCACCTGTTCGCCGCGGGCGGGCACGGCTCGGAGAGCGAGCGGGACATCGGGGAGGGCGAGCACGTCGAGCATCCGGGCGGGACGCCCGAGGCCCTTGTGGGGACGCTCGGCCAGGTGCCGGTGTCCGTGTTCGCGGGGCTGGACTACGTCGCCCTGGGCCACCTGCACGGGCGGCAGCGCCTCGCCGATCACGTGCGCTACTCCGGCTCCCCGCTGCCCTACTCCTTCTCCGAGGCGAACCACCGCAAGGGGGCGTGGCTGGTCACGGTCGAGGGAGGGGCCGTGCGCGCCGTCGAGGCCGTGGACTGGGAGGCCGGCCGCCGGCTCGCGGTCATCGCCGGGCCCCTCGACGCGCTGCTGGGCTCGGCCGAGTTCGCCCACGCCGAGGACCGCTGGGTGCAGGCGACCGTCACCGACGACGAGCGGCCCGAGCGCGCCCTCGAGCGCCTCAAGACGCGCTTCCCGCACGTCCTCGTGTTCCGGCACGAGCCCGCGGGCGGGAGGAGGACGCGCGAGCGCACCTACGCGGACGCGCTCCGCCAGGCCCCCTCAGCCCTCGCGCTGACCACCGGGTTCGTGGACCACGTGCGGGAGCGCGCGGCCAGTCCGGCCGAGGCGGCCCTGCTCCAGGACGCCCTCGAGGCGTCGCGACTCGCGGAGGTGCGCGCATGAGGGTCCACCGGATGCGGCTGCAGGGGCTCGGCCCCTATGCGGACCGCCAGGACGTCGACTTCGCCGCGCTGAACGCCGCGGGCCTCTTCCTGCTCGACGGCCCCACGGGCGCCGGCAAGTCCACCATCCTCGCCGCGCTCTGCTATGCCCTGTACGGCTCGGTGCCGGGCGGCCGCTCGCCCGAGTCCCTCGTCACCACGCTGCGCGAGCCCGGGGCCGTGACGCCCGAGGTGCTCCTGGAGTTCTCGGTGCAGGGCCGCCGCTTCGAGGTGCTCCGCTCCCCGAAGCACCTGCGGAAGAAGAAGAAGGGTGACGGCCTGACCTCCACGCAGGCCGCGGTGTCCCTGCGCGAGCACGCGGAGGGGCAGTGGGGCGCCCCGCTGACCCGCGCGGACGAGGTGGGCCAGCTGATCGCCTCCGTCATGCACCTGGACGCCGATCAGTTCATGCAGGTCGTCCTGCTGCCCCAGGGCCAGTTCGCGCAGTTCCTCACCGCCACGTCGGACGACCGCCGGGCCCTGCTGCGCCGCCTCTTCGGCACGCAGCGCTTCGACGGCGTCGAGGAGCATCTCAAGGGGGAGGCCTCCCGCCTGGACGGAGCCGTCGCCGCGGACGCCGCGATCGCCGACGCCGCGCGCGCCCAGCTGCGCGACGCGATGCGCGAGGAGCTCGGCGAGGACTGGCCCGCGCCCGAGCCGCACCCCGAGACGGACGAGGGCCTCCTGGACCTCGCCGTGCGGCGGGCCGATGCCGCGCGGGAGGCGGCCGGAGCCGGACTCACCGCGGCCCACACGGCGGAGCGGGACGCCCGCGCCGCCGTGCGCGCGCTCGAGCGCACGGCGGCCTCCCTCGCGGCCGCGGCCGGATGGTCGGACCGTCTCTCCGTGCACGAGGCCTCCGCGCGGGAGACCGGGGAGGGCCGTGCCGCGGTGCTCGCCCATGAGCGGGCGGGCCGCGTGCTCGCCGCGGCCGCGCGTGCCCGGCGCGCCGAGCACGCGGAGCACGCCGAGGGCGAGCGCGCGGCCACGGCGGCGGCCGGGGTCGCCGCCGAGCCGTTGGCCGCCTCGTGGCTCGGCGAGGCGTCCGGGGAGGGCGAGCAGGACGAGGTCGCCGGCGCCACGGTGTCGGTCGCCCGCACCGCGCTGCAGCGGGCGGACCGCGCGGCGGACGCCGTCGAGGCCGCCGTGAAGGACCGCGCCCGGATGGCGAGGCTCGAGGAGGAGCAGGCCGCCGCCGGCGCCCGGCGCGAGGCGATCGACGGGGAACGTGCGGCGGGGGCTCACGAGCGAGAGGCGCGTGCCACAGCGATCGCGGCCGCGCGGGAGGCCGTCGAGTCGGGTGGGGCCCGGCTCGGCGCCCGCGCGGCCGTCGACCGCCGGGCGGAGGAGGCCCGCACGCGGCGTGCCGCGGCCGGACTGGCGGAGGAGCGTCGTGCCGCCGCCGAGAGGGCCCGCGTCGATCACGAGAGGCTCGTCGCGCGGGAGCGCGCGGCCGCGGAGAAGCACGTGGGGCTGCTGCGCTCGCGCTACGAGCAGGCGGCGTCCGAGCTCTCGGAGCAGCTCGTCGCGGGGGAGCCGTGCGCGGTGTGCGGGTCCCCGGCGCACCCGCGTCCGGCGCCCGCAGCCGCGACCTCGGTGACCGAGGCCGACGTCGCCGCCGCGGAGAAGGCACGGGACCGCGCCGGCGCCGCGGCCGCCCAGGCCGAGGCCGCCCGGGAGCGGGCCGAGTCCGCTCTGAGAGAGGCCCGGGACGCCGCCGGCGGGCTCGGCGTGGAGGAGGCCGAGGCGGCCCTGGGTGCCGCCGAGGCCGAGCAGGCCGACCTCGCCGCCGTCGCCAAGGCCCTGGCCGCGGACCGCCGGACCCTGACGAAGCTCGAGACGGCGCAGACCGCGGCGGAGTCGGCGGACGCCGCCCTCGCGCTCGAGGCCGAGCGCCTCGAGGAGGCCACGGCGCGGCGCGCCGAGCGGCTCCTCGAGCTGCGGGCCGCGGTCGAGGCCGCTCAGGCCGACGCCGAGGACCTGGACGTCCGGCGCGGCCAGGTCGGCGGCGCCCGCCGCGCCCTGCGCGCCCTCGCCGACGCGGCCGAGGCGCAGGCGCGTGCCGCCGCCGTGCGCGCGGAGACCGCGGAGGCCCTCGCCGCCGCCCTCGCCGCGGAGGACTTCACCGGTGCCGAGGCGGCGGCGCAGGCACGGCTCGACGACGACGACGCGAGCGCCCTCACCGCTCGGGTGCGCGCGTGGGACGAGGAGGGCGCCCGCCTGGCCGAGCTCGGAACCACCGAGCTCGTCGCCGAGGGCCGTGCCCTCGCCGAGGCCGGCACCGCCGCCCCGACCCAGGAGGAGAGCGCCGCCGCGGCCGAACGCCTCGCCGCCGCCGAGGCGGCCAGCGCGGAGCGGGCCACCGCCGTCGGCAGGCTGGACACCCTGGTGGCGACGGTGCGCCGTCAGTCCGCGGCGCTGACCGACGTGCTGGGCCGCTCCGCGGCGCTCATCGAGGAGCACCGCACGGTCACGCAGCTGCTCGCGCTGGTGCGCGGGGGCGGGGAGAACCGCCTCAAGATGCCGCTGACCAGCTACGTGCTGGCCGGTCGGCTCGAGGAGGTCGCCGCGGCGGCGACCGAGCGCCTGCTGGCCATGACTGATGCCCGGTACAGCATCGAGTACTCGGACGCCGTGGGCGGCCGCGGCAACAAGGGCCTGGAGCTCGTGGTCCGTGACCACTACGTCGACGAGACGCGGCACCCCTCCACGCTCTCGGGCGGGGAGACGTTCATGGCCTCGCTGGCCCTGGCCTTGGGCCTCGCGGACACGGTGCAGGCGGAGTCCGGCGGCATCGAGCTGGACACGCTCTTCGTGGACGAGGGCTTCGGCTCGCTGGACTCCGAGACGCTCGACGACGTGCTGGACGTCGTGGACTCCCTGCGCTCGGGCGGGCGCACGGTGGGGCTCGTCTCCCACGTGGACCGCATGAAGCAGGAGATCGGCGTGCGCCTCGAGGTCCGCAAGGACCGCCGCGGCTCGAGCCTCGCCGTCCACGACGGGACCTGACGGGGCCGCCCGACGGGCGAGGGGCCGACCGCGCAGCGGTCGACCCCTCGTCCTGCGCCGTCGCGCGGCGACTCGGGCACGGTGGCGTCTCAGGCCCGGCGGCGCCGCCGTCCGGCCATCCCGGCCAGCCCCGTCCGGAGGCGAGAGGGCAGGCCACGGCGACGTCCGCCGCCGGAGGCCGAGGAGCCCGCCCCGGCCGAGGACCCCGCTGCCGACGAGCCGTCGGCCCCCGGCACCCCGGCCTGGCCGGCACGCTGCCCGGCCGCGGCCCGTTCTGCCTCCGCCGCACGGCGCTCGGCGTCGATCCGCTCCCGCTCCTCGGCCTCGGCCGCCCGGCGCTCCTCGAGCTCGGCCACGCGGCGCCGCTCGCCCCGGGACTCGATCATGCGGTAGAGGACCGGCACCAGCACGAGCGTGAGCAGCGTGGAGGAGACCAGGCCGCCCACCACGGCCACGGCGAGCGGCTGGGACATGAAGCCCGCGTGGCCGGTGATCCCGAGCGCCGTGGGCATCATGGCGAGCACCGTGGCCAGCGCCGTCATCACCACGGGGCGCACGCGGTTGAGCGCGCCGAGCTCGATGGCCTCGTCCAGGGGCATGGCGTGGTCCCGCCGGTACTGGTTGATGAGGTCGATCAGCACGATCGCGTTGGTCACCACGATGCCGATGAGCATGAGCACGCCGATCATGGTGGGCAGGCCCAGCGCGGTCCCCGTGACCAGCAGCGCCAGGACGACGCCCGTGGCGGCGAACGGGATGGACACGAGCAGCACGAGCGGCTGGCGCAGCGAGTTGAACGTGGCCACCAGGACCACGTACACCACCGCGATCGCGGCCAGGAGCGCGAGCCCCAGGTCCCGGAACGTCTGCTCCTGCTGGGTGGCCGCTCCGCCGATGGTGGCCGTGGCCCCCTCGGGCAGCTCGAGGCCGTCGAGGGCCTCGCCCACGCCCCGGGAGACCGCGCCGAGGTCCTGCCCCTCGGGCTCCACGCTCACCACGGCGGTGCGCTCGCCGTTGGAGGAGGTGACGCTCGCGGGCACCTCGCGCTGGGACACCGCGGCGAGCTCCTCGAGCGGCACGGGTCCCTGCGGGGTCTGCACCGGGACGGCGCGCAGCTCGTCGAGGGTCTCCACGGGCTCCGGGTCGCCCAGCCGCACCGTGTACTCCTGGAAGCCGAACCGCACGTCGCCCACCGGCAGGACCTGCAGCGCACCGGCCACCTGGCCCGAGACGGCCTCCTCGGTCAGGCCCCGCTCGGCGGCGGCCTGGGTGTCCACGTCCACCTGGAAGGTGGGGCGGGTGTCCGAGGCGGGCGTGGTGACCTGCCGCGCCCCCTCGACGCCGCGCAGCCGCTCGGCCACCGTGTTCGCGGCCTCGTCGAGCGCCTCGGGCGAGGACGCGCGCACGGACACGTCGATGTCCTGCGAGCCGCCGGGGCCCTGCTGGCTCGAGAGGGACACCTCGCCCACGCCCTCGAGCGCGGCCAGGCCCTGCCGCACGGTGTCCTGCAGGGCCTCCTGGTCCGCGTCCTCGTCCGTGACGACCGTGAACTGGGCGCTGTCCGCGGCGCCGCCGGCACCGAAGAAGCTTCCCTGGCCGCCCGCCGTGAACTGCACGGTCTCCACGCCCTCGGTGGCCATCAGGGACTGCTCGACCTTCTCGGCCGCCGCAGCGGTGGCCTCCAGCGAGGTGCCCCGCCTCTGCTGAGCGGTGACCACGAAGGAGTTCTGTCCGGAGTCGCCGAGCAGGTTGGTGGGGACCAGGGGCAGCAGCGCTGCGGTGCCCGCCAGGAGCACGACGGCGGCCGCGAGGGTGGCCTTGGCGTGCCGCTGGGTCCAGCGCAGTGCGGGGCGGTACGCGTCCGTGAGCCACGAGCGGTGCGCCGTCGGACGGGCGTCGGCGGCCTGGCGCGGAGCGTCCGCGGCACGCCGCGGGGCGCGCAGGAACCACCAGCACAGCACCGGGATGATCGTGAGCGCCACCAGGAGGGAGGCGAGCAGGGCGATCGTCGTCGTGACCGCGAAGGGGCGGAACAGCTCGCCGGCCAGGCCGCCCACGAACCCGATGGGCAGGAACACGGCCACGGCGACGAGGGTGGAGGCGGTGACCGCGGTGGCCACCTCCCGCGTGCCCTCGAGGATGGCGGTGCGCCGGTCCTCGCCCAGGCTCAGGTGCCGCCGGATGTTCTCGACGACGACGATCGCGTCGTCCACGACGCGGCCGATCGAGATGGTGAGCGCACCGAGGGTGAGGGTGTTCAGCGAGTAGCCGGCCACGCTCACGCCGATCAGCGCGGCCAGCAGGGAGAGCGGGATGGACACGGCCGTGACGAGCGTGGAGCGGGCCGAGAGGAGGAAGACGGCGATCACGAGGACCGCGAAGGCCAGGCCCAGCATGCCCTCCACGAGAAGGCTGTCGATGGACTGCTGGATGAACGGCGCCTGGTCGAACACGACCGCGAGGTGGGATCCGCCGCCCAGGAGGGACTCGAGCTCCGGCATCGCGTCGCGCACCGCCTGGGAGACGGCCACGAGGTCGGCGTCCGGGATCGCCGTGACGGAGAGCGAGAGCGTGTCCGCGCCGTCGGTGCGGGTCACGGAGGTGGGGTCCTCGGCGGCGAGGCTCACCTCGGCGACCTCCGACAGCGGCCGGGGGGTGCCCGCGGAGGAGGCTGCGGGGGCGGCCGGCGCCGCGCCGGTCCCGGGGGCGGTGGCCTCATCGGGCGTCGTCGTGCCCGGGGCGGGCGGTCCGCCGCCCCCGGCGCCGGAGGTCTCGCCCGCGGACCCGGAGTCCGACCCGGAGCCGGGGGTGACGGTCACCTGGGAGAGCTCCTCGAGGGACTCGACCGGGGAGCCGGCCTGGACCGGATAGGTGATCCCGTCCTGCGTGACCTGGCCGATGGGGAACAGGCCGGCGTTCTCCTCCAGGGCCGTGGTGATGTCCTGGGTGGTCATCCCGGCGGCGGCGAGGGCCTGCTGGTCCGGCACGACGGAGACGTACTCCTCGGTGCCGCCGATCACCTGGGCGCCGCGGACGCCGTCGAGCTTCTGCAGGCGGGGCGCCACCACGTCCTCGGCCCGGCGGCGCAGCTCGTTGAGGTCCTCGTCCCCGGAGAGCGCGAGGAAGACCACCGGGAAGTCGGAGACCGACCCCGCGAAGGAGGTGGTCTCGGTCTCCTCCGGCAGCTGGGCGCCGAGGTTGGAGATCACGCGGTCCACCTGGGAGCGCGCCCGGTTGAGATCCGTGCCGTACTCGAAGCGCAGCTGCACGGCGTTGAAGGAGGAGCGCGACGTGGACTGGGAGGACTCGAGCCCCTCGACGGCCTGCAGGGCCGTCTCGAGGGGCTCGCCCACCGTGGCGTCCACCACCTCCGGGCTCGCGCCCGGGTAGGTGGTGGACACCGAGATGACGGGCAGCTCGAGGGACGGGATGAGCTCCCGCTTGAGCTGACCGGCGGAGATGACGCCGAACACCGCGACGAACACGGTGATGAGCGCCACAAGCGCCCGCTGCGACAGTGAGAACCGGGCGAGCGCTCCCATGGTCGGTCAGCCGAGCTGCAGCGTGGACGCGGTGGCCTCGGTGACCTCGCGGAGCAGCTCCGGCTCCTCGTTGAGGGTGTGGCCCAGCGACGGGATGAGCTCCTTGAGGGTGGAGTCCCATGCGCCCATCTTGGCGGGGAAGCAGCGCTCGAGCAGCTTCACCATGATGGGGGCGGCGGTGGAGGCGCCCGGGGACGCGCCCAGCAGGCCGCCGAGGGAGCCGTCCGCGTGGGTGACGACCTCGGTGCCGAACTGCAGCACGCCGCCGAAGCGGCCCTTCTTCTTCATCACCTGCACGCGCTGGCCGGCGGTGATCAGCTCCCAGTCGGAGCCCTCGGCCTCCGGGTAGAACTCCTGGAGCGTGTCCACCTTCTTGGAGCGCGGCTTCAGCACCTCGGAGACGAGGTACTGCGTGAGCGGGATGTTGTCCTTCGCCACGTCGAGCATCACCGGCAGGTTGTGCGGGCGGATGGAGAGCGGCAGGTCCAGGTAGGAGCCGGTCTTGAGGAAGTTGGTGGAGAAGCCGGCGTAGGGGCCGAACAGCAGGGAGCGCTTGCCGTTGACGAAGCGGGTGTCCAGGTGGGGGACGGACATGGGCGGGGCGCCCACCGCGGCCTGGCCGTACACCTTGGCCATGTGGCGGTTCACCACGGCGTCGTCGGTGCAGCGGAAGAACTGGCCGGACACGGGGAAGCCGCCGAAGCCCTTGGCCTCGGGGATCCCGGAGTTCTGCAGCAGGTGCAGGGCGCCGCCGCCGGCGCCGACGAACACGAAGCGGGCGCGGTCCGTGACGGTGGAGCCGGCGGCCTTGTTCTTGACCGCCACCTCCCAGCGGCCGTCGGTGCCGCGCTCCAGGCCGGTCACCTTGTGGCCGAAGCGCACCTCGGCGCCGTGGGAGGCCATGCTCGTCACGAGCTGGCGGGTGAGGGAGCCGAAGTCGACGTCGGTGCCGCCGGCCACGCGGGAGGCCGCGACGCGCGGGCCGGCGGGGCGGCCCTCCATGAGCAGAGGGGCCCACTCGGCGATCGTCGCCGGGTCCTCGGTGTGCTCCATCTGCGCGAAGAGCGGCTCGGCGGACATGGCCTCGTAGCGCTTGCGCAGGTAGTCGGCGTGGTCGTCGCCCCACACGAAGGACATGTGCGGCAGCGGGTTGATGAAGGACTTCGGGTCCTTGAGCGTGCCGTCCTTCACGAGGGCGGACCAGAACTGGCGGGTCAGCATGAACTGCTCGTTGATGCCGAGGGCCTTGGTGACGTCCACCCGGCCGTCCTTGCCCATCGGGGAGTAGTTCAGCTCGCACAGGGCCGCGTGGCCCGTGCCGGCGTTGTTCCACGGGTCGGAGGACTCCAGACCGGCCTGGTCGAGGTTCTCGTACAGGGCGATGGACCACGTGGGCTCGAGCTTCTGGAGCATCACGCCGAGGGTGGCGGACATGATGCCGCCGCCGATCAACACGACGTCGTGGGTGGTGGAAGAGGTGGTGGACACGGTCTACTCCTGGGACAGATCGACGGTGGTGGGGCACCGCGGGTCCCTCGGTTCTGCGGGGGGCCGCGGGTCGATGCCGCGGTGGCCCACTCTACTACCGGACGCCCCCGCTCCGGGTGCGTGGGCCGAGGGGGTCAGGCGTCCGTGACGCCGATGCGCGCGAAGGGCTCGTCGAGCTGGGGGGAGGTCGGGTACGAGGCCACCCTGGGCCCCGTGGCCAGCGCGGAGATGGGGTAGACGAGCGGCAGGGCGGGCAGGTCCAGGGCCATCGCGCGCACGACGCCGCGGTGCAGCTCGCGGCGTCGGTCGTCGTCGGGCTCCGCGGCGGCGGCCGCGAGGTCGCGCACCACCCGGGGATTGTCGTAGTTGGTCTCGGCCCGGCCCGAGCGGGCGATCGGCTCGAGGAACGCGTGGGGGTCGCGGTAGGCGCCGCCGCGGCCCATGAGGTGGAACGCCCGGGTGGGCCGGGAGACCACGGCCCGCAGGTAGTCCTCGTCGTCCGGGACCGGCACGGGGGTCACCGTGATCCCCACCGCGCCCAGGTCCGCGGCGACCATCGCGTAGACGCGCTCGGGCTCGGGCAGGGAGGGGCGCCCCGTGGCCAGGGGGTACAGGAACTCGAGGGGCTCGCCCGCGTACCCGGACATCTCCCGGAGACGCTCGGCGCGGTCCGGATCGAGGTCGTGGTGCTCCGCCTCCTCGTCGCCGACGCCGAGGGCCGGCGGAACGAGGTCGTGGGCCTGGGCGGTGCCCTCGAGGAAGACGTCGCTGGAGGCCAGCCGCCCGCGGTCCACCGCGTGGGCCACGGCTTGGCGCAGATGCTGGGAGCGCAGCTGCGGATGGGCCAGGTTCATCCCGAGGTAGAGCACGGCCAGGGGATCGCGGGGGAGGACCTGCGTGCCGGCCTCCACGAGGGGGCGCAGCTGGCTGGGGGCCACCACGTCGATCACGTCCGCGGTGCCCCGGCGCAGCTCCCGCAGGCGGGTGCTCGCCCGGCCCCACGCGTGCACGGCCACCGGCCCCGTGGCGGGCGCGTCCCCGCGGTGGCGGTCGGCGGGCATGAGCAGGGTGACGTCGGCGGGGTCCGCGGCCGGCGGCTCCCGCGCCGCGTGCGCGGCGGCCTCCTCGGCCGTGGCCCAGCGGAAGGCCCCGGTGCCCGCGGGGGTGACGACGTCGGCGTCCCCCACCCGGACCGTCCGGTCCCACGAGCCGGGGGAGGAGATGGCGAAGGGCGGGGAGCTCAGCGCCGCGGGGAGGTGGTGGAGGCGGGAGCGCAGGCGCAGTCGGACGGTCCGCTCGTCGGGCGTCTCGACGCCCGCGAAGGCGGTCTCCTCGGTCCCCGCGTGTCCGCCGAACGCGGACACGAACGGGGAGGGCATCGCGACGGTCCCGTCCACGGGGGTCGGCGGCGTGGACCAGCGCATGACGTTGGCGGCCACGGCGGCGGCGTCGCACGGTGCGCCGTCCTCGAAGACCAGGCCGTCGAGGAGGCGGAACTCGTGGGTGAGGCCGTCGTCCGAGACCGTGTGGGACTCCACGAGCTGGGGGGTCGGGGCCCCCGTGTCCGGGTCCACGCCGAGCAGCGTCTCGAGCACCTGGCGGGAGAGGCGGAAGGTCTCCGCGTCCCAGGCGCCCGCGGGGTCACGCGTGAGCGGGCGGCCCGGCGCGCCCACCACGAACGGCCGAGGGACCGCGGGGGCTGCGGGCGCCGCGGACGGGACGGTGGGGGTGGACGCGGCAGGCGTGGCCGGGGCCTCCCGCCCGCACCCACTCAGGCCCACGCCGAGCGAGGCCAGGCCGAGGCCCATGAACCCGCGACGGCTGAGCTCCATGTCCGTCTCCTCGTGTCAGTGCTGTGCGGGCGGGGGGACTCGAACCCCCACGTCCTTCGACACTGGAACCTAAATCCAGCGCGTCTGCCAATTCCGCCACGCCCGCCTGCCCCGCTCCTCGGGGGCGAGCTCAGATCCTACCGGCCGGTCCCTCAGTCGGTGACGCCCAGGAGGCGCCGCAGGCGCTCGACGTGGCCCGTGGCCTTCACGTTGTACAGCGCGTGGACGACCCGGCCGTCGGGGCCGACGACGACGGTGGAGCGGATCAGGCCCTCGTAGACCTTCCCGTAGTTCTTCTTCTCCCCCCACGCGCCGTAGGCCTGCGCCACGGCGTGGTCCTCGTCCGAGAGGAGCGGGAACGTGAGCTGCTCCTTCTGCGCGAAGCGGATGATCTTGCCGATCGGGTCGGGGGAGATGCCGAGGACCACGTGGCCGGCGCCGGCGAGGGAGGCGAGGCTGTCGCGGAAGTCGCACGCCTGGGTGGTGCACCCGGGCGTGGAGGCCGCCGGGTAGAAGTAGACGATCGTGCTCTTGCCCGCGCTGTCGCGCAGGGAGACGGGGCGCCCGTCCTGGTCCTGGAGGGTGAACGCCGGGGCGACGTCGCCGGGCTGGAGGCGGGAGGAGGTAGCGTCGGTCATGCCGCCCACGATAGGCGGGGCGCCCGCGCGGAGGCGAGCGGTCCGCGGAGACGACCCGCGGAGACGAGAGGGCCCCGTCATCGCGACGGCGATGACGGGGCCTTCTCCTTCTGGTGCACCCCCCGGGACTCGAACCCGGAACCTGCTGATTAAGAGTCAGATGCTCTACCAATTGAGCTAGAGGTGCAGGCGCCGTACGGCCTTCCGATTCTCACCGGCGCGCCGTGCAACGAGTGGAAACCCTACCAGGTCTTCGGGGCGCCGTCCAAGCCTGGGTCGGGCGTGACCGCCTCCGCCGGGTCCGAGACCGCATACAGCCGGTCCAGCTCGTCCATGAACGCGGTCATGAATCCGTGGAAATCCGCGGCGTCCGCGCGCTGGTCGAGATCCGCGACACCGTCCTCGGTGAGATCCCCCACAGGGACACGCGCGTGCTCGGACACGTCGAACCACGTGCGGAAGCCGGTGACGGTCTCCACCTGGTAACCGGAGCCCGTGTCCGCCACGGTCGCCACGTTGTGCAGCCCCACCGTCACGGGGTCCGGCTCCTGCGGCGCGCGGAGCACCGGCTCGGCGGCCGGGTCCACAGGGCAGAGGACCATCTCGAGAGGCACGTGGCGGTAGCCGATCACGAGGGGCGTGGAGGAGCCGGAGGGCTGCCCGTACACGAGGTTGTAGTCGCCGTGGTTGAACACCCGCGCGTCGAATGCGGCGCGGAGGCGGCGCATGAGGCGGGGGGAGTCCATGTGTCCCACGCTACGCGTCGCGGCAGGAGGGCGCCACGTGAGGCGTCCGAGCTGGACCCCTCCGCGTCGTGTCACATCGTGACCCGTCCCACGGCCGGCGGGCCCGCCGTCCCTAGACTGCGCTCATGGAGAACACCGAGGCCCAGGGCTCCGCAGCCCCCGTCAGCACCGCCCCCGCCACGCCTGCCCCGGACATGAAGCCGCGCTCGCGCGACGTCACCGACGGCATGGAGCGCGCCGCCTCGCGCGGCATGCTCCGCGCCGTGGGCCTGGGCGACGACGACTTCGCCAAGCCCCAGATCGGCATCGCGTCCTCCTGGAACGAGATCACGCCGTGCAACCTCTCCCTGGACCGTCTCGCCCAGGCGGCCAAGGAGGGCGTCCACGCCGACGGCGGCTATCCGCTCGAGTTCGGCACCGTCTCCGTCTCGGACGGCATCTCGATGGGCCACGAGGGCATGCACTTCTCCCTCGTCTCCCGTGAGGTGATCGCCGACTCCGTGGAGACGGTCATGATGGCCGAGCGCCTCGACGGCTCGGTGCTCCTGGCCGGCTGCGACAAGTCCCTGCCCGGCATGCTCATGGCCGCGGCCCGCCTCGACCTGGCCAGCGTGTTCGTCTACGCCGGCTCCACGATGCCCGGCCACGCGCGCCTCTCCGACGGCACCGAGAAGCAGGTGACGATCATCGACGCGTTCGAGGCGGTCGGCGCGTGCGCCCGCGGCCTCATGAGCGAGGAGGACCTGCTGCGCATCGAGAAGGCGATCGTCCCCACCGAGGGCGCGTGCGGCGGCATGTACACCGCCAACACGATGGCCTCGATCGGCGAGGCGCTCGGCATGTCCCTGCCCGGCTCGGCCACGCCGCCCTCGCCGGACCGCCGCCGCGACGACTTCGCGCGCCGCTCCGGCGCCGCCGTCGTCCAACTCCTGCGCCTCGGCATCACCGCCCGGGACATCATGACGAAGGAGGCGTTCGAGAACGCCATCGCCGTGACCATGGCGTTCGGCGGCTCCACGAACGCGGTGCTGCACCTCCTCGCGATCGCGCGGGAGGCCGGCGTGGACCTCACCCTGGACGACTTCAACCGCGTGGGCGACCGCGTCCCGCACATCGCCGACCTCAAGCCCTTCGGCCGCTACGTGATGACGGACGTGGACCGCGTGGGCGGCGTGCCCGTGGTCATGAAGGCGCTGCTGGACGAGGGGCTGCTCCACGGCGATGCGCTCACGGTGACGGGAAAGACCCTTGCCGAGAACCTCGCCGCCCTGGCGCCGGACCCCGTGGACGGCACCGTCATCCGCCGCATGGACGAGCCCATGCACCCCAACGGCGGCATCGCGGTCCTGCGGGGCAGCCTCGCCCCGGAGGGCGCCGTCGTGAAGTCCGCCGGCTTCGACGCGGACGTCTTCGAGGGCACCGCCCGCGTGTTCGACCGCGAGCGCGCCGCCATGGACGCCCTCGAGGACGGCACCATCGCCGCGGGCGACGTCGTCGTGATCCGCTACGAGGGCCCGCGCGGCGGCCCGGGCATGCGGGAGATGCTCGCCATCACCGGCGCGATCAAGGGCGCCGGCCTCGGCAAGGACGTCCTGCTCCTCACCGACGGGCGCTTCTCCGGCGGCACCACGGGCCTGTGCATCGGGCACATCGCGCCCGAGGCGGCCGACGGCGGGCCGATCGCCCTGGTGCGCAACGGCGACCGGATCCGCGTGGACATCGCGGGCCGGACGCTCGACATCCTGGTGGATTCGGCCGAGCTGGAGGCGCGCCGGGCGGACTGGACGCCCGTCCCGCCGAAGTTCACCACGGGGGTGCTGGGCAAGTACGCCAAGCTCGTGCACTCCGCGGCCGAGGGTGCGTACCTGGGCTGAGGCCGGAGGCCGGAGGCCCGAGACCCGAGGCCTGAGTCGGGAGGCGGGAGCGGGCGGGCACGCAGGTGCCGCGGCATGGGCGCACGGGGGCGCCGCGTGGGCCACGTCTCACATGGCGAGACATGGACGTCTCAAGTGGTGGTCGCCACGCAGGGGTCCCCATACTGGAGCCACCGACGAACGACCCGGCGGTCGGCGGCCCCACCTCAGGCCGTGACCGCACTCCGATCCGCCCGGCACGGCAGGACACCCCCAGCCACCCCGACGGATCACCCGGACCATCGTCCGGCGTGCCCCGCATGCCGGACGCCAGCAGCGATGAGCGCAGTGAGGTGCACTGATGAGCCCGACCCCCCGCCCCGAGTCCGCGGCGCCGCGCGTCCCCGGCCCGGGGAATCGCGTGGAGCCCACCCGCATGACGGGGTCCGAGGGCCTGATCCGCGCGCTCGAGGAGCTCGGGGTCACGGACGTCTTCGGGCTGCCCGGCGGAGCGATCCTCCCCACGTACGACCCGCTGATGGACTCCTCCGTCATCCGCCACATCCTGGTGCGCCACGAGCAGGGCGCGGGCCACGCGGCCCAGGGCTACCACCTCGCCACGGGCCGTCCCGGCGTGGCCATCGCGACGTCGGGGCCGGGGGCCACCAACCTCGTCACCGCGATCGCCGACGCGCACATGGACTCCCAGGCGGTCGTGTTCATCACGGGCCAGGTCACCTCCGCGGCCATCGGCTCGGACGCCTTCCAGGAGGCGGACATCGTCGGCATCACGATGCCCATCACGAAGCACTCGCGCCTCGTCACCCGCGCGGAGGACATTCCGCTGGCGCTCGCGGAGGCCTTCCACATCGCGACCACGGGGCGTCCGGGCCCCGTGCTGATCGACGTCACGAAGGACGCCCAACAGGGCGAGCTCGAGTTCTCCTGGCCGCCGCGGCTGGAGCTGCCCGGCTACCGACCCGTGCTGCGCGGCCATCCCCGCCAGGTCAAGGAGGCCGTCCGCCTCATCGCCGAGGCCCGGCGCCCCGTGCTGTACGTGGGCGGCGGCGTGGCCCGCGGCGAGGCGTCCGCGGAGCTGCGCGAGCTGGCCGAGGCCACCGGCGCCCCCGTGGTCACCACGCTCACGGCGCGCGGCGTGTTCCCGGACTCCCACCCCCAGCACCTCGGCATGCCCGGCATGCACGGCTCGGTGCCGGCGGTCGCCGCCCTCCAGCAGGCGGACCTGCTCATCACCCTCGGCGCCCGCTTCGACGACCGCGTGACCGGGCACCTCGAGTCCTTCGCTCCGGGCTCGCGCGTGATCCACGTGGACGTGGACCCCGCCGAGATCTCGAAGAACCGCCTCGCGGACGTGCCGATCGTGGGGTCCGTCAAGGAGGTCATCCCGGACCTCACGGCGGCGCTGCGGGCGGCGGCCGAGCAGGCGCCGCTGCCGGACCTCGCCCCGTGGTGGGCCGTGCTGGACCGGCTGCGACAGACCTACCCGCTCGGCTGGACCGATCCGGCGGACGGGCTCATGGCCCCGCAGCACGTGATCTCGCGGCTCTCCGCGCTCTCCGGCCCCGAGGCCGTGTACGTGGCCGGCGTGGGCCAGCACCAGATGTGGTCCAGTCAGTTCGTGCACTACGAGCGCCCCCGGCAGTGGCTGAACTCCGCGGGCCTGGGGACCATGGGCTTCTCCGTGCCCGCCGCGATGGGCGCCAAGGTCGGGGACCCGGCCCGCGTGGTCTGGGCGATCGACGGCGACGGCTGCTTCCAGATGACCAACCAGGAGCTCGCCACCTGCGTGATCAACCGGATCCCCATCAAGGTGGCGGTGATCAACAACTCCTCGCTCGGCATGGTGCGCCAGTGGCAGACCCTGTTCTACGACGGCCGCTACTCCAACACGGACCTCAACACGGGCCACGGCACGGCCCGCGTGCCCGACTTCGTGAAGCTGGCGGACGCCTACGGCGCGGTCGGGCTGCGCTGCGAGCGCACCGAGGACCTGGACGACACCATCCGCCGGGCCCTGGAGGTCGACGACCGCCCCGTCGTCGTCGACTTCGTGGTCTCCCGCGATGCGATGGTGTGGCCCATGGTCCCCGCGGGCGTGAGCAACGACGCGATCCAGGTGGCCCGAGGGATGACGCCCGAGTGGGACCAGGAGGACTGAGGAGCGATGACCGTGGAACGACACACCCTGTCCGTGCTCGTGGAGGACGTCCCGGGCACGCTCACCCGCGTGGCCGGCCTGTTCGCCCGCCGCGCCTTCAACATCCACTCGCTCGCCGTGGGCGTCACCGAGGTGCCCGGGGTCTCCCGGATCACCGTCGTGGTGGACGCGGACGCCCACCTGCTGGAGCAGGTCACGAAGCAGCTCAACAAGCTGATCAACGTGCTCAAGGTGGTGGAGCTGGCCGACGACTCCTCGGTGCAGCGCGACCACCTGCTGGTCAAGGTCCGCGCCGACGCCGCCACCCGCGGCCAGGTGGTGCAGGCCGCCGACCTCTTCCGCGCCCACGTGGTGGACGTGGCCCCCGATTCGCTCACCCTCGAGGCCACCGGCACCCGGGAGAAGCTCCAGGCCTTCCTGGACCTCATGGAGCCGTACGGCGTGCGCGAGCTCGTCCGCTCCGGCACCGTGGCCCTGTCCCGCGGCTCGCGCTCCATGACCGACCGGGCCCAGGCCCGCTGAGCCGGCCGCCGAGCCCGCACACCCTCTGATCCCCCTCACCGCTAGGAGACCGCAATGACCGCCACGAAGTTCTACGACGACGACGCCGACCTCTCGATCATCCAGGGCCGCACCGTGGCCGTGATCGGCTACGGCTCGCAGGGCCACGCGCACTCGCTGTCCCTGCGCGACTCGGGGGTGGACGTCCGCATCGGCCTCGCCGAGGGCTCGACGTCCCGTGCGAAGGCCGAGGCCGAGGGCCTGCGCGTCGTGGACGTGGCCACCGCCGCCGCGGAAGCCGACCTCATCATGATCCTCACCCCGGACCAGGTGCAGGCCGACGTGTACGCCGAGCACATCGCTCCGAACCTCCAGGACGGCGACGCCCTGTTCTTCGCGCACGGCTTCAACGTCCGCTACGGCTACATCAAGGCACCCGAGGGCGTGGACGTCGCCCTCGTGGCCCCCAAGGGCCCGGGCCACGTGGTCCGCCGCGAGTTCGAGGCCGGCCGAGGCGTGCCCGCCCTCATCGCGGTCGAGCAGGACGCCTCCGGCGAGGCCCGCGCGCTGGCGCTGTCCTACGCGAAGGCGATCGGCGGCACCCGCGCCGGCGTCATCGAGACCACCTTCACCGAGGAGACCGAGTCGGACCTCTTCGGCGAGCAGGCCGTGCTGTGCGGCGGCGCGTCCCAGCTGGTGCAGTACGGCTTCGAGACCCTGGTGGAGGCCGGCTACCAGCCCGAGATCGCCTACTTCGAGGTGCTGCACGAGCTCAAGCTGATCGTGGACCTCATGGTGGAGGGCGGCATCGCCAAGCAGCGCTGGTCCGTCTCGGACACGGCCGAGTACGGCGACTACGTCTCCGGCCCGCGCGTGATCGACCCCTCCGTGAAGGAGAACATGAAGGCCGTGCTGGCCGACATCCAGGACGGCGCCTTCGCGAAGCGATTCATGGAGGACCAGAAGGCCGGCGCCCCGGAGTTCACGGAGCTCCGCGCGAAGGGCGAGGCCCACCCGATCGAGAAGACCGGCCGCGAGCTGCGCCAGATGTTCGCGTGGCTCAAGGACACCGACGACGACTACACCGAGGGCACCGCGGCCCGCTGAGCCGCGGCCCGGACCCTCGAGTGGTCACGACACGCCACGTGCACCGCGGACGTGACGGCGTGTCGTGACCACTCGGCTGCGGCGTCGAAAGGGACTCCCTTCGGCGTCGAAAGGGACTCCCTGCGGCGTCGAACGGGACTCCCTTCGGCGCCGCCGTCGTCTGCGGTCCATGACAGATCCATGCGGCTAGGCTCGAGGCGGCGACGCGGGCCGCGCACCATCTGCCCACGTCGCCCCACCGTGCCACCGCCGAACAAGGAGCCGCCCGTGAGCGCCGCCCAGCCCGTCGTCCTCATCGCCGAGGAACTCTCGCCCGCCACCGTCGAGGCCCTCGGCGCCGACTTCGAGATCCGCCACACCGACGGCGCCGACCGCGCCCGCCTGCTGGCGGATCTGCCCGGCGTGGACGCGATCCTCGTGCGCTCCGCCACGCAGATGGACGCCGAGGCCATCGCCGCGGCCACGGACCTGAAGGTCATCGCGCGGGCCGGCGTCGGCCTGGACAACGTGGACGTCCCCGCCGCCACCGCGGCGGGCGTCATGGTCGTCAACGCGCCGACCTCCAACATCGTCTCGGCCGCCGAGCTGACGTGCGGCCACATCCTCTCCGTGGCGCGCAACATCGCCCCGGCGAACCGCGCCCTCAAGGCGGGGGAGTGGAAGCGCTCCAAGTACGCGGGTGTGGAGCTGTTCGAGAAGAAGCTCGGCGTGATCGGCCTCGGCCGCATCGGCGCGCTCGTGGCCGAGCGCATGAAGGCCTTCGGCATGGAGATCCTCGCGTACGACCCCTACATCAGCGCGGCCCGGGCCCAGCAGCTCGGTGCGACGCTCGTGGACCTGGACGCCCTGCTCGAGCAGTCCGACTTCGTCACCATCCACATGCCCAAGACGCCGGAGACGGTCGGCATGATCGCGGACGAGCAGTTCGCGCGCATGAAGGACACCGCGTACGTGATCAACGTGGCCCGCGGCGGCCTCGTGGACGAGGACGCCCTCGCCCGCGCCCTGGACTCCGGAGCGATCGCCGGCGCCGGCATCGACGTGTTCAGCTCCGAGCCCGCCACGGACCTCGCGTTCTTCCAGCACGACTCCGCCGTCGTCACCCCCCACCTGGGCGCCTCCACCGCCGAGGCGCAGGAGAAGGCCGGCGTCGCCGTCGCCAAGTCCGTGCGCCTCGCCCTGGCCGGCGAGCTCGTGCCCGACGCGGTGAACGTGGCCGGCGGCGTCATCCACGAGGACGTGCGACCCGGCCTGCCCCTGGCCGAGAAGCTCGGCCGCACGCTCCGCGCGCTCGTCGGCGAGGCCTCTCTCGAGTCGGTGGACGTGGAGGTGGCCGGCGAGATCGCCGAGCATGACGTGAAGGCCGTCCGCCTCGCCGCCCTCAAGGGCGTGTTCACCGACGTGGTCTCCGAGCAGGTCTCCTACGTGAACGCCCCCGTGCTGGCCGAGCAGCGCGGCGTGGAGAGCCGCCTCACCACGACCCCGGTGGCGGAGTCCTACCGCAATGCCATCACCGTGAGCGGCGTGACGTCCACGGGCGAGAAGACCTCCGTGACCGGCACCCTGACCGGCCCGAAGCAGGTGCAGAAGCTCGTGGGCGTGGACGGCCACGAGATCGAGGTGCCCCTCGCCGAGCACCTGCTCGTGTTCGGCTACGCCGACCGCCCGGGCGTCGTCGGCATCCTCGGCCAGGCGCTGGGGGAGCAGGGCGTGAACATCGCCGGCATGGACGTGTCCCGCGATGCGGAGGGCACCGCGCTCGCGGTCCTGACCCTCGACGCCGGCATGGCGGCGGGAACGGTCGGCGCCCTCGCGCAGGCCATCGGCGCCGAGCGGGCCGCGGAGATCGACCTCTCCGAGTGAGCCCGCGGCCGGCGTCGACGCGTCGGACCCGCCGCCGACGTCGGCGCGTCGCCTCCCCGAGGTGGCGCGCCGACGTCGTGGAGGGGAGCGGGACGGCCGGGGGCCCCGCCGGTAGACTCGCTGACCGTGACTGACGAGCGTGTGCCCTACTACCTGACCACCGCGATCCACTACCCGAACGGCGAGCCGCACATCGGCCACGCCTACGAGATGGTGGGCGCCGACGCGATGGCGCGCTTCGCCCGGCTCGACGGCCGCGACGTGCGCTTCCTCACGGGCACGGACGAGCACGGCCAGAAGATGGCGCAGACCGCCGAGCGTGAGGGCGTCACGCCCCTGGAGCTGGCCACGCGCAACTCCGGTGCGTTCCGGCGCATGGACGACGAGGTCCTGGACGTCTCCTACGACCGGTTCATCCGCACCACGGACGCCGACCACCACGCCGCCGCCCAGGAGATCTGGCGCCGCATGGAGGCCAACGGGGACATCTACCTGGACCGCTACGCCGGCTGGTACTCCGTGCGGGACGAGCGCTTCTTCACCGAGGAGGAGACCGAGGTCCGCGAGGACGGCTCCCGCTGCGCGACCGAGACCGGCACCGAGGTGACGTGGACGGAGGAGGAGTCCTACTTCTTCCGCCTCTCCACGTACCAGGAGCCGCTCCTGCAGATGTACCGGGAGAACCCCGGCTTCGCCGCGCCGTCCTCCCGGTTCAACGAGGTCATCCGGTTCGTGGAGGGCGGCCTGACCGATCTCTCGATCTCCCGCACGTCCTTCGACTGGGGCATCCCGCTGCCCGCACCGGCCGACCCGTCCGCCGAGGATGCCCAGTCCCGGAAGAACCACGTCATGTACGTGTGGGTGGACGCGCTCGCGAACTACCTCACGGGCGCCGGCTGGCCGGAGACGGACCCGGCCGCGGTGGAGCGGTACTGGCCGGCCGACGTGCACATCATCGGCAAGGACATCTCCCGCTTCCACTGCGTGTTCTGGCCCGCTTTCCTCATGTCCGCCGGGATCGAGCTGCCGAAGCGCGTCATGATCCACGGGTTCCTGAACAACAACGGCGAGAAGATGTCCAAGTCGCTGGGCAACGTGGTGGCGCCCGCCGACTGGGTCGCCCGGTACGGCCTCGACGCCGTGCGCTTCTTCCTGCTGCGCGAGTTCCCCTTCGGCGCGGACGGCTCGTACAGCCACGACGCCGTGGTGGGCCGCAAGAACGCGGACCTCGCCAACAACCTCGGCAACCTGGCCCAGCGCTCGCTCTCCATGGTGGCCAAGAACTGCGACGCCGCCGTGCCCCGGCCGGGCGGGCTCAGCGAGGCGGACGCCGCGATCCTCGCCCAGGTGGACGCGCTCCTGGAGAAGACGCGCGCCGCCTATGCGGAGCAGGACTTCCACGCGGCGCTCGAGGAGACGTGGCGCGTGCTCGGCGAGGTGAACGCGTACTTCGCGGACCAGGCCCCGTGGGTGCTGAAGAAGACCGACGAGCCGCGCATGCGCACCGTGCTCTACGTGACGCTGCAGGCCGTGCGCCGCGTCGCGCTGCTCGTGCAGCCCGTCATGCCCGGCTCGGCCACGCGCCTGCTGGACCTGCTCGGCGTGGCCGCCGAGGGCGACGCCGGCCGCACCGGCGCCTCGGGCACCGGCGCCCGCTCATTCGCCGCGTTCGGCGACGACCTCGTCCCCGGAACGCCCCTGCCGAAGCCCGAGGGCGTCTTCCCGCGCCACGAGGAGGCGGCCGAGGGCTGAGCGGCGCCTCACCCCGCCCCGGACGGCGGCGCCCCGGTCCCGCGGCCGGCGCGCCGCCGTCGCCGTCCTGCTGTCCACGAGGTGAGACGCCGCGTCACGCAATGTGGTCCGGGCGGGGCCCGGTCCTAGCCTGGAGCGCATGACCGAGACGCCCCGCACCGACGCCCTGCGCAGCACCGACGTGACGGCCCTGGACCTGGCCGTGATCGGCGGTGACGGGATCGGCCCCGAGGTGACGGAGCAGGCCGTGGCCGTCCTGCAGGCGGCGCTCGCCGCTGAGGGCCGCCCCGAGGCCCGGCTGACCGACTACGCGCTCGGCGCCGAGCACTGGCTGGCGACCGGCGAGACCCTGACCGATGAGACCCTCGAGGCCCTGCGCGGCCACGACGCGATCCTCTTCGGCGCGGTGGGCGCCGCCCCCGGAGACACGCGCGTCCCATCCGGGCTGATCGAGCGCCAGATGCTGCTGCGCCTGCGCTTCGCGCTGGACCACGGCGTGAACCTGCGTCCCGCCACCCTGTACCCGGGTGCGAAGAGCCCGCTGACGCAGCCCCGGGACATCGACTTCACGGTGGTCCGCGAGGGCACCGAGGGCCCCTACGTGGGCAACGGCGGCGTGATCCGCGAGGGCACCGAGCACGAGATCGCCACCGAGGTGTCCGTCAACACCGCCCACGGCGTGCGCCGCGTGGTGCGGGACGCCTTCGAGCGCGCGGACGCGGGGGAGCGCAAGCGCCTGACCTTCGTGCACAAGCACAACGTGCTGGTGCACGCCGGGCACCTGTGGCGCCGCACCGTGGAGGCGGTGGCCGCCGACTTCCCCGAGGTCACGTGGGACTACATGCACGTGGACGCCGCGACGATCTTCCTGGTGACGGACCCCTCCCGCTTCGACGTGATCGTCACGGACAACCTCTTCGGCGACATCCTGACAGACCTCGCCGCCGCGATCACGGGCGGGATCGGCCTCGCCGCCTCGGGCAACATCAACGTGGAGGGCACGGCACCGTCCATGTTCGAGCCGGTCCACGGCTCCGCGCCGGACATCGCCGGCCAGGGCGTCGCGGACCCGGTCGCCGCGATCCTCTCCGCCGCCCTGCTGCTCGAGCACGTCGGGGAGGCCGGCGCGGCGGGACGCGTGCGCACTGCGGTGTGGGCGCACCTCGAGGACCGCGCCGACGGCGATCGGGGCTCGACCGCCGAGGTGGGCGCCGACGTCGCCCGCCGCGTCTGAGACGCGCGCCACAGACCGCCGGCCCCACGGGTCTACGATGGACCCGCGCCCACCCGCCCCACCCCGATGGAGGATCCCTCGTGTCCGAGACCGTGTTCACCCGGCAGCCGCACCTCTCCCCGCTCTCGGAGGAGGAGCGCGTGGAGATCCTGCAGGACCCCGGCTTCGGCAAGGTCTTCACGGACCACATGGTCTCCGTGGACTGGACGTGGAGCGAGGACGGCGGCGCGTGGCACGACGCCCGCGTGGAGCCCTACGGCCCCCTCTCCCTCGACCCGTCGGCGTCCGTGCTGCACTACGCCCAGGAGATCTTCGAGGGCCTGAAGGCCTACCGCCACGGGGACGGCTCGGTGTGGACGTTCCGCCCCGAGGCCAACGCCGCGCGCCTCAACCGCTCCGCCGTGCGCCTGGCCCTCCCCGAGCTGCCCGAGGAGATCTTCCTCGGCTCCCTGAAGGCCATCGTGGAGGCGGACCAGGGGTGGGTGCCGGACGGCGAGGGCCAGTCCCTCTACCTGCGCCCCTTCATGATCGCCACGGAGGCGTTCCTCGGCGTGCGGCCGGCGCGCGAGGTGCGCTACATGGTGATCGCCTCGCCGGCCGGCAACTACTTCGGCGGCGAGGTCAAGCCCGTCACCATCTGGGTCTCCCGCGAGTACGCCCGCGCGGGCAAGGGCGGCATGGGCGCGGCGAAGACCGGCGGCAACTACGCGGCGTCCCTCTTCCCGCAGCTGCAGGCCGCGTCGAAGGGCGCGGATCAGGTGGTCTTCCTCGACTCCGCGAACGACGACGCCATCGAGGAGCTCGGCGGCATGAACGTGTTCTTCGTGTTCTCCGACGGTCGCCTCGTCACCCCCGCGCTGAGCGGCAGCATCCTCGAGGGCGTCACCCGCTCCTCGATCCTCCAGCTGGGTCGTGACATGGGCCTGACGGTGGAGGAGCGCCGCATCACCCTGGCCGAGTGGGCCGAGGGCGTGCGCTCCGGGGAGATCACGGAGGTGTTCGCGTGCGGCACGGCCGCGGTGGTCACGCCCATCGGGCGCCTGCTCGACGGGGACGACGTCATCGAGTCCGCCGGCGGCGCCGACGTCACCTTCAGGATCCGCGCCGAGCTCGAGGGCATCCAGACCGGCACGGTCGAGGACCGCCACGGCTGGCTGCACCGCCTGGTCTGAGCAGGCCCGAGCCAGGGTCTGCATGCATGGACAGGGTCTGCGTCCAGGACGCAGACCCTGTCCACGTCGTCAGATCCGACGGCGGCCCGACCGACGGCGCCGCCGTCGCCGAGCGACCGGCGCGCGGGCACCACGGTGAGACGTGAGACACTCCCTGGGTCGAATCCGTCACCCGCGATCAGGAGTCTCCGTGAGCTCGCACCGCTCCTCCATCCCCGCCCCCGCCGAGGGGACATCCCCCCACCCCGAGGAGGGCCAGGCACAGCTGCCGCCCGTCGAGGCGGAGCACCGCCCCCGCTGGACCCCCGTGAGCATCGCCGTCTGGGCCCTGCTCGCCCTGCTCGGCGGCGTCGCCTGGACCATGCTCGCCCTGCACCGCGGCGAGTCCATCAACGCCATCTGGTTCGTGTTCGCGTCCGTGGCCACGTTCCTGATCGGCTACCGCTTCTACTCGCGGTACGTGGAGCGCCTCATCGTCCGCCCGGACGACACCCGCGCCACCCCGGCCGAGTACCGCGCCGACGGCCGCGACTACGTGGCCACCGACCGCCGCGTGCTCTACGGCCACCACTTCGCCGCCATCGCCGGCGCCGGCCCGCTCGTCGGCCCGGTGCTCGCCGCGCAGATGGGCTATCTGCCGGGCACCATCTGGATCATCGTGGGCGTGATCCTCGCCGGCGCGGTCCAGGACTACCTCGTGCTGTTCTTCTCCATGCGCCGCGGCGGCCGCTCCCTCGGCCAGATGGCCCGGGAGGAGCTCGGCCGGTTCGGCGGCACCGCTGCCATCATCGCCACGCTGCTCATCATGGTGATCATCACCGCGATCCTGGCCCTCGTCGTCGTCAACTCCCTGGGAGAGTCCCCGTGGGGCGTCTTCTCCGTCGGCATGACCATCCCGATCGCCCTCTTCATGGGCCTGTACCTGCGCTACCTGCGCCCGGGCCGCATCACCGAGGTCTCGGTCATCGGCTTCGTCCTGCTCATGGCCGCCATCGTCGGCGGCGGCTGGGTGGCCGGCACGGAGTGGGGCGCGGCCCTCTTCACCCTGGACCGCGTCACGATCTCCTGGGCGATCATCGCCTACGGGTTCATCGCCGCCGTGCTGCCCGTGTGGCTGCTGCTCGCCCCGCGCGACTACCTCTCCACCTTCATGAAGATCGGCGTCATCGCGGGCCTGGCTGTCGCCATCGTCATCGTCCAGCCGCGCATCACCGCCCCGGCGTTCTCCGAGTTCGCCTCGGGCAACGCCGGCCCCGTCTGGCCGGGTTCGCTGTTCCCGTTCCTGTTCGTGACCATCGCGTGCGGCGCGCTCTCCGGCTTCCACGCCCTCATCGCCTCCGGCACCACGCCGAAGATGGTGGAGAAGGAGCGTCAGACCCGCTTCATCGGCTACGGCGGCATGCTCATGGAGGCCTTCGTGGCCATCATGGCGCTCGTGGCGGCCGTGTCCATCGACCGCGGCGTGTACTTCGCCATGAACGCCCCCGCCGCGCTCACCGGCGGCACCCCGGAGTCCGCGGCGGCCTGGGTCATGTCCCTCGGCCTGGCCGGCGTGGACGTCACCCCGGAGCACCTGACCACGCTCGCGAACCTCGTGGGCGAGGAGACGGTGGTCTCCCGCACCGGCGGCGCCCCGACGCTCGCCGTCGGGCTCTCCCTCATCATGGGCCAGCTGGTCGGCGGCGAGGCCCTCATGGGCTTCTGGTACCACTTCGCCATCATGTTCGAGGCGCTGTTCATCCTCACCGCCGTCGACGCCGGCACGCGCGTGGCACGCTTCATGCTCCAGGACTCGCTGGGCAACGTCGTCCCGCGCTTCCGGGATCCGTCCTGGCGCGTGGGCGCGTGGGTGTGCACCGCGATCATGGTGGCCGCGTGGGGCGCCGTCCTGATCATGGGCGTCACCGACCCGCTCGGCGGCATCAACACCCTGTTCCCGCTGTTCGGCATCGCCAACCAGCTGCTGGCGGCGATCGCGCTCGCCGTCGTGCTCACCATCGTGGCGCGCCGCACCCGCGGGAAGGGCCTGTGGATCGTGGCCCTGCCGCTCGCGTTCATCACGGTGGTGACCACCGTGGCGAGCTTCCAGAAGATCTTCTCGCCGGTGCCGGCGGTCGGCTACTGGGCGCAGCACCGTGCGTTCCAGGACGCGATCGCGGCCGGCAAGACGAGCTTCGGCGCCGCCAAGACGCCCGAGGCCATGGACGCGGTGGTCCGCAACACGGCCATCCAGGGCACGCTCTCGGTGGTGTTCCTGGTGCTCGCCCTGATCGTGATCACCACGTCCGTGCTCGCCACCCTGCGCGCGCTGCGCGGTGTGGACGCGCCCAACCACGAGGACCCGTACGTGCCCTCGACGCGCTTCGCCCCGGCCGGCCTCGCGGCCACCGCCGAGGAGAAGGAGATCCAGCGTCAGTGGGACGCCCTGCCGGCGGAGAAGCAGCCGGTGCGGGGGCACTGACGTGCCCGGTCCGCACGCCACGACGCCGGACGTCGCCTCCCCCGCGGAGGCCGCGTCCGGCGTCGGCGGCCGGCGCGGCGCGTGGGCCTCGGCCCGCTGGTGGCTGCGCCAGCTCACGGGGGAGGGGAAGTACGACGCCTACCTGGCCCACCACCGGGCGCATCATCCGGGCGAGGAACCGATGAGCGAGCGCGAGTTCTGGCGGGACGAGTACGCGAAGCAGGACGCGAACCCGGGCAGCCGCTGCTGCTGAGGGGCAGCGCCCGCCCACTAGGCTGGCCCCATGCGCATCGCTCGTTTCGTGGACAAGGCAGAACCGACCTACGGCGTCGTCGAGGGGCCCGCCGGGGCCGACCTCTCCGAGCTGACGATCACCGCCCTGCAGGGCGACCCGTTCTTCCACGGGGTCCAGCCCACCCGGACCACGCACCGGCTCGAGGACGTGCGGCTCGTGGCGCCGATCATCCCGCGCTCGAAGATCGTGGGCGTCGGCCGCAACTGGGCGGACCACGCGAAGGAGCTCGGCAACGAGACCCCGACCTCGCCGCAGTTCTTCCTCAAGCCCAACACCTCGGTCGTCGGGCCGAACGAGCCCGTGACCCTGCCCTCCTGGTCGGACGAGGTGTCCTACGAGGCCGAGCTGGCCGTCGTCATCGGCACCATCTGCAAAGACGTCCCGCTGAACCGCGTGGACGACGTCGTGTTCGGGTACACCGTGGGCAACGACCTCACCGCCCGGGACGCCCAGCGGACCGACCTGCAGTGGGCCCGCGCCAAGGGCTTCGACGGCGCCTGCCCGCTCGGCCCGTGGATCGAGACGGAGCTGGACGTGGAGGCCGCCGGCGGCCTGCGGGTCACCTCCCGGCTCGACGGCGAGACCCGCCAGGACGGCACGACGACGGACATGGTCTTCGGCGTGCGCGAGCTGGTGGCCGCCGCCTCGGAGATCTTCACCCTCCTGCCGGGCGACGTGATCCTCACCGGCACCCCGGCCGGCGTCGGCACGGTGGCCGAGGGCCAGCGCGTCGAGGCCGAGGTGGAGGGCATCGGCGTGCTCGCCACCCCCTTCCGCCGCTGAGCCCGGGGGAGCCCCGCGTAGACTCGGGGCATCATGACTGAGCCCACCGCCCCCGTGTCCGAGAACACCACCGCCCCCGAGAACGCGCCCGCGATCTTCGCCGACGTCCCCCAGGTGGACGCCGACACTCCCGTGCGCGTGCGCTTCTGTCCCTCGCCCACGGGAACTCCGCACGTCGGGATGGTCCGCACGGCGCTGTTCAACTGGGGCTGGGCCCGCCACACCGGCGGCACGCTCGTCTTCCGCATCGAGGACACGGACGCGAAGCGCGACTCCGAGGAGTCCTACCAGCAGCTGCTCGAGGCCATGCGCTGGCTCGGCATCGACTGGGACGAGGGCGTCGAGGTGGGCGGCCCGCACGAGCCCTACCGCCAGTCCCAGCGCGGTGAGATCTACGCCGAGGTCATCGAGAAGCTCAAGGCCGGCGGCCACATCTACCCCTCCTACTCCACCCCGGACGAGATCGAGGCGCGCCACCGGGCCGCCGGGCGCGACCCCAAGCTCGGCTACGACGGCGTCGACCGCGACCTGACCGAGGACCAGGTCGCCGCCTTCGAGGCCGAGGGCCGCACGCCGGTGTGGCGCGTGCGCATGCCGGACACGGACATCACCTTCACCGACCTGGTGCGCGGGGAGATCACCTTCAAGGCCGGCTCCGTGCCGGACTTCGTGGTGGTCCGCGCGGACGGCTCGGCGCTCTACACGCTCGTGAACCCGGTGGATGACGCGCTCATGGGCGTCACCCACGTGCTGCGCGGCGAGGACCTGCTCTCCTCCACCCCCCGGCAGATCGCGCTCTACCGCGCCCTGTACGCGATCGGCGTCGCCCAGTACATGCCGGTGTTCGGCCACCTGCCGTACGTGATGGGCGAGGGCAACAAGAAGCTCTCCAAGCGCGACCCTCAGTCCAACCTGTTCCTGCACCGGGACAACGGCTTCATCCCGGAGGGCCTGCTGAACTACCTGGCCCTGCTGGGCTGGTCGCTCTCCGCGGACGAGGACATCTTCACGCCCGAGCAGTTCATCGAGAACTTCGACGTGCACAAGGTCCTGGCCAACCCCGCCCGCTTCGACGAGAAGAAGGCGATCGCCATCAACGGCACCCACGTGCGCATGCTGGAGCCGGCCGACTTCCAGGCCCGCCTGGTGCCGTACCTGCACGCCGCCGGCCTCGTGGACGCCCAGCTCACGGAGCGCGAGCAGCGCATCCTCGCCGCCGCCGCGCCGCTCGTGCAGGAGCGCGTCCAGCTGCTCGGCGAGGCCGTCGAGATGCTGCGCTTCCTCTTCACGGAGGACGGGGACATCGCCACGGAGGCCGGGGCCCTCAAGGGCATGCCCGCGGACCTGCGCGCCGCCGTCGCCGCGGCCCGCGAGGCGCTGGCCGCCCTGCCGGCGGACGAGTTCACCACCGAGCGGATCGAGGCCGCGCTGCGCGGGGCCCTCGTGGAGCGACTCGAGCTCAAGCCGCGCCAGGCCTTCGGGCCCGTGCGCGTGGCCGCGACCGGCCGCAAGGTGTCCCCGCCGCTGTTCGAGTCCCTCGAGATCCTCGGTCGCGACTCCGCGCTGGCCCGCCTGGACCGCTTCGCCGCGGAGCAGGGCCTCGACGCCGCGCTGCCCACGGACGCGTGAGCCGCGCCTCGGGGGCCGGCGGCCCGTCGGCCCCCGCGTGGGACGGGGTCCTCTTCGACCTCGACGACACGCTGCTGGACCTGCGCACGGCCCAGCACGCCGCGTTCCACGCCACCATGCACCACCAGTGGGCCGGGGTGGGCGGCGTGGCCCCGGGGGTGCTCGCGGCAGCCGTCGAGGCGTTCGCCGCGGACGCCGACGGCCACTACGACCGCTACCTCGCCGGCGAGCTGAGCTTCGCTGGGCAGCGGCTGGCCCGGGCTCGTTCGGCGCTCGAGCGCCTGGGCGCGCCCGCGGAGACGGCCGAGCCGCTCGAGGCGCTGTGGCTCACGGACTACGAGGACGAGATCCGCGCGCACTGGGCGCTCTTCCCTGCGACGGCGGACGTGCTGGCCGCGGTGCGCGCGTCCGGCCGCGCGGTGGGGATCGTCACGAACAACGTGGAGGAGTACCAGCGGGGCAAGGCGGACGCGCTCGGCCTGGACTGGGTGCGCGTGCTCATCGGCTCGGACACGGCCGGTGCCCCCAAGCCGGACCCCGCGCCGTTCCTCGCCGGGTGCGAGCGGATGGGGACCGAGCCGGCCCGCACGCTCATGGTGGGGGACAGCCTGTCCAGCGACGTCGCCGGGGCTCGCGGCGCCGGGCTGGTCCCCGTCTGGCTCGCGCCCGACGACGCGGGGGTCCCGCGCGACGCCACGGCGCCCGAGCCCGATCAGGACCCGGCGGCCGATGCCGCCCCCGTCGCGCCGCGCTGGGACGCGGAGCGGGAGTGCTGGCGGATGGACGCCATCGGCGGCCTGCTCACCTGGCTCTGACGCCGATGTTGCGTGGGCGCCGGGCATGGGGTAGAGTTCCTACTCGTTGCCGGAGAGGTCCGGGGACATCCAGCTTGTGAATAGCACTGATGTCAAGCGATGCTTGACATGCAGTGGGGTATGGTGTAATTGGCAACACAACGGTTTCTGGTACCGTCATTCTAGGTTCGAGTCCTGGTACCCCAGCGAGTCTTCGACTCAGTGAGCGCTGACAGCAGTCGGCGCGCACGGCCCCATCGTATAGCGGCCTAGTACGCCGCCCTCTCACGGCGGTAACGCGGGTTCAAATCCCGCTGGGGTCACGCACGCATCACGTCCACGGACGCGGTGCACGGACGGTCATACGAGCCGTCCACCTGCTCGGAGAGGCAGGCGCACAGAACTCTCCACCCGCTTCCGGCAGCGATGCCGGGGGCAGCTCGGCCCCATCGTATAGCGGCCTAGTACGCCGCCCTCTCACGGCGGTAACGCGGGTTCAAATCCCGCTGGGGTCACGTGAGTGACGCAAGCCCGGTCCATCTGGACCGGGCTTGCGCCGTCTCCGGGGCAGTGCCCACCCGTCCTGTTCCGGGCCCGGACGGGCCCCTCGTGTGAGAATGGGACGCGTGCATCCCACTGACGAGAACGCCGCCACTCCGCCGCAGGGCACCGCCACGCCGGGCATCGACACCGCCGTCCGCCGCGTCCGCGACCACGTCGCCGACCTGGACCTCGGCTTCGAGACGCCGTCCGCGCAGGCGGACCGGGCCGAGCGCGAGCGCACCCTCCACCAGATCGACGACTACGTCCTTCCCCGCCTCGACTCCCTCGACGCCCCCCTGCTGGCCGTTGTCGGCGGCTCGACCGGCGCGGGCAAGTCGACCCTGGTCAACGCCCTCGTGGGGCACCAGGTCTCCCGCTCCTCGGCCCTGCGCCCCACCACACGCCAGCCCCTGCTCCTGCACAACCCGGCCGACGCCGCGTGGTTCACCGGCCCCCGCGTGCTGCCGGACCTGGCACGCGTGACCGTGCACCGCACGGAGGCCGGCGGCCCCGTGGAGCCGGACTCGAACGCGATGGACACGGTCGCGCTCGTCGCGGAGCCCTCCCTGCCCGCCGGCATCGCGCTGGTGGACGCCCCGGACATCGACTCCGTGGCCGACCAGAACCGCGCCCTGGCCCGCCAGCTCCTCGAGGCCGCGGACCTGTGGATCTTCACGACGACGGCGCACCGCTACGCCGACGCCGTCCCGTGGCAGCTCCTCGACCAGGCGGCCGCCCGCGACATCACGGTCGCCGTCGTGCTGGGCCGCGTGCCCGAGGGCGACGCCGAGTCCATCACCCCCGACCTCCAGCGCATGCTCACCGAGCACGGCCTGCCCGACGCCCGCATCCACGTGATCCCGGAGACGCGCTTCGACGAGACGGGCCTGCTCCCGCAGGAGCATGTGGCCAGCCTCCGCGCGTGGCTCGAGGAGCTCGCGCACGACGCCCAGACCCGCTCCGCCGTGGCCCGCCGCACCGTGGACGGCGTCCTCGCGCAGCTCGCGGACCGGGTGGAGGACCTCGCCCGCGCCGAGGAGGACCAACAGGTGGCCGCAGCCGGCCTGGCCCGCTCCGTCACGGACGCCACCGAGCAGGCGGTGGAGACCGTCCAGCACGCCACCTCGGACGGGACGCTCCTGCGCGGGGAGGTGCTGGCCCGCTGGCAGGACTTCGTGGGCACCGGCGAGTTCTTCCGCGGAGTCGAGAGCGCGATCGGCCGCATCCGCGACCGCGTGACCGCCCTCGTGCGCGGCCGCCCGGCCCCGGTGGAGGAGGTCGAGTCGGCGCTCGAGACCGGGCTGCACGCCGTCATGGTGGAGGCCGTCGCCACGGCCGCGGAGCAGGTGGAACGCCGCTGGGCGGCCGAGCCCGCGGGCCGTGCCCTCGTGGCCGGCCGTGACCTCGGCGCGCTGCCCGCGGACGTGTCCGAGCGCGCCGCCGCCGTGGTCCGCACGTGGCAGCAGGACGTGCTGTCCCTCATCGAGGAGGAGGGCGCCGGCCGCCGCACCAGGGCTCGCCTGGCCGCCTTCGGCGTCAACGCGGCCGCCGTGTCCCTCATGGTCCTCTCGTTCGCCTCCACCGCGGGGCTGGCCGGCATCGAGGTCGGGATCGCCGGCGGCGCCGCCGTGGTGGGCCAGAAGCTGCTCGAGTCGATCTTCGGCGAGGACGCCGTGCGCCGCATGGCCAAGCGCGCCAACGACCTCCTCGAGGTCCGGGTGCGGACGCTGCTCGAGGAGGTCCTCGCGGGCCGCTTCCTGCCGCTGCTCGCCCTGGACCGCGACCCCTCGGACACCGCGGCGCTGCGCGCCCTCGTCCCGACCCTGCGTCGCGGCGTGGAGGCCGGCCTCGACGGCCACCCCGGTGAGGAGGGCGATGAGCCCGCCCTTCCCGGCGTCGACCTCACCGCGGCCGCACCGGCCGAGCGGACGTCCCCTCCCGCCGACGTCGTCGAGGGCCGCCTCGTCGCCGAGTCCGAGGAGGACGCCCGATGAGCCGCGCCGTCGCCACCCTGGACGAGCGCCTGAGCGCACTCGGCGAGGCCGCCGACCTGGGGCGGAACCGCCTGCCGGACGGGCCCGTGGACACCGCCGAGGCCGCCGTGCGCGCCGCGGGGGAGCGCCGCTCCCTGTCCGCCGAGCACACCGTGGTCGGCTTCTTCGGGGCCACCGGCTCCGGCAAGTCGTCCCTGTTCAACGCGCTGACCGGGCGTGACCTCGCCCGCGTGGCCGCCACCCGCCCGACCACGTCCGAGCCGCTCGCGGCGGTGTGGGGCGTGCGCCACGGCCAGGGCCTCGGCGGCGGCCCGGACGCGGACGGCACGGGGGAGGGCGGCGGCGCCGCGGCCCTGCTCGACTGGCTCGGCGTCACGCGCCGCCACCTGCTGGACGAGGCCCCCGTGCTCGACGGCGGCCGGAGCGGGTTCCTCGGCCTCGGCCACAAGGACGGCGCGGACGCCACGGGCCTCATCCTGCTCGACCTGCCGGACATCGACTCGGTGGAGCTGAACAACCGGGAGATCACGTCCAAGCTGGCGGGCCACGTGGACGTGCTCGTGTGGGTCGTGGACCCGGAGAAGTACGCGGACGCCGTGATCCACCGCGACTTCCTCGCCACGATGGGCTCGCACGCCGCCGTCACGCTCGTGCTGCTGAACCAGGTGGACCGCCTCACCGTGGCGGACCGGGACACCGTGCTCGCCTCGCTGCGCCACATGCTCACGGGCCACGGCCTCGCGGACGTGCGCGTCCTGCCGGTCTCCGCCCGCACGGGCGAGGGGCTCGATGAGGTCGGCCGCCAGCTCGCGTCGATCGTCGCGGCCCGGGGCGCCGCCGTCGAGCGCCTGGGCGCCGACGTGGCCGCCCGGGCCGAGGACCTCTCCGCGGCCTCCGGCACGGGCGATCCCGCCGGCGTCACGGACGGGCTCGAGCACCGCCTCGGCAAGGACCTCGCGGTGGCCGGCGGCGTGCCGGCCGTGGTGCGCGCGGTGGAGGGCTCCTACCGCCTCCGCTCGGCCAAGCAGACCAGCTGGCCGGTGCTGCGCTGGATGCACTCCTTCCGGGCCGATCCGCTGCGCCGCCTCCACCTCATGCCCGAGCGGGCCTCCGCCCGCCGCGACCGGGACGAGATCGAACGCGACCCCGCGGTGCACCGCACCTCGCTGCCCACGCGCACGGGGACCCAGCGGGCCGTCGTCGAGGGCGCTGTGCGCACCGTGGTCACGGAGGCGTCCGCGGGCGCGCCGGAGCCGTGGGCCGCGTCCATCCGCCGTGCCGGCCGCGCAGAGCTCGACGCCGTCCCGGACGCCGTGGACCAGGCGATCTCCGCCACCGACCTGGGTGCCGCCCAGGGCAGCTGGTGGTGGCCCGTCCTGAACGTGCTGCAGTGGCTCGCGCTGCTGACCGCGGTGGTCGGCGCAGGCTGGCTCGGCCTGCTGGCCCTCGCCGTGTACCTGCAGTTCGCGCTCCCGCCGGCGCCGAGCGTGGAGGGCTTCCCGATCCCGACGCTGCTGCTGGTCGGCGGCCTCGCGCTCGGCCTGCTGCTGGCGCTCCTGGCGGTCCCGCTCACGCGCTGGACCGCGGCGGCGCGCGGCCGCCGCGCCCGCCGTCGCCTCGAGGAGTCGACGACGGCGGTGGGCCGCCGCCTCGTGGTGGACCCCGTGACCGCCGAGATCGAGCGCTACCACCGCTTCCAGTCCGCGATCGGGACGGCGGCGGGCACGTCCGCCCGCGGCCGGGGACGGGCGCGCCGGTGACGGGTCCCGGTGGTGCCGGCCTCACGGTCGCCGAGCTGTCCGAAGAGGGCCTCCTGGAGATCATCCAGGGGGCCCTTGCCCCTGCCAGTGCACCCGCGCTGTGGCCGGCCGACTCCGTTCCGCCCGGGGACGACGCCGCCGTCGTCCCCGCCCCGCGCGGCGCCGTGGTGGTCTCCACGGACGCCATGGGCGAGGGCACGGACTTCCTGCTGATGTGGCCTGCCGGGGTGCGCACGCGGGGCTACGACGCCGGCTGGAAGGCCGCCGCGCAGAACCTCTCCGACATCAACGCGATGGGGGCGACCTCCTCCGCGCTCGTCACGGCGCTGACGCTCCCGGAGGGCACGGACGTCGCGTGGGTCCGCGGGTTCGCGCGGGGGATCGCGGGCGCCATCGCCCGGCTCGGCGCCGGCGGGTGCCGCGCCGCGGGCGGCGACCTCGGCATGGGGGAGCGGATCCAGGCCGCCGTGACGGTGCTCGGGGATCCGGGTGCGGGGGTGCTGGAGCGCCGACCGCGGCGCGCGGAGGACCGGGACCGCCTGCTCGCCGAGGGCGCGGACCTGGTCCACTGCCAGGTGCTCGGGGGACTCGTCGGCGGCGGACCGGGCTGGGCTGCCGCCGGGCTGCGCCTCCTGCTGACCGAGCGGGCCGAGCTCGAGCGCCGCTGGGACGCCCTGCCCGCGGAGCAGCGGCCGGGCGCCCGCGAGATCGCGCGCGCCGTCCGGGGGCAGCTGCGCCCGCGGCCGCCCCTCGCCGCGGGACCGGCCGCGCTGGCCGCCGGGGTGCTCACGCTCATGGACGTCTCCGACGGGATCGGCCGGGACGCGCACCGCATGGCGCGGGCCTGCGGCACGGGGGCCCCGGGCGGTCGGGTCGAGGACGGCCGGGCACGGACCCTGACCCCGTGGGTGGCCGACACCTGGGTGGCCGAGGTCGCCCGTCCGCTGGGGCCCGTGGCCGCGCTGGCCGGCGTCGCGCCGGAGGCCCTGGTTCTCGCAGGCGGCGAGGACTACGGGGTGGTGGGCCTGGCCTGGCCGGAGACCGCGCTGCCGGCGGGCTTCACCCGGATCGGGCGGATGCTCCCGGCCGGCGCCGAACCACCGGCCGGCCATCGGCCCCTGCCCGAGCGAGGCTGGGACCACTTCGGCGGCTGACGCGCCTCGGGCTGTCGCGCGTCGGGGCCGATGGCCGGCGGCCTCAGCGCCGCGCGGTGACCGACGCGGGGTCGAACCGGTGGCCCAGCCCCGTGACGGCCCAGCCGGCGGCCTCCCACGCGGCGGTGTCCAGCACGTTGCGGCCGTCGATCAGCAGCCGGTCGGCGACCTTGCCGCCCACGGCCTCCGGGTCCATCTCCCGGAACTCCTGCCACTCGGTCAGCAGGAGCGTCAGCTCGGCGCCCTCCACGGCCTCGTCCAGCGAGCCGACGTAGTCCAGGCGCGGGAAGCGGGCGGCCGCGTTGGCGCTGCCCTCGGGGTCGTACACCCGCACGTCCGCGCCGGCCGAGTAGAGGCGCGCGGCGACGTCGAGTGCGGGGGAGTCGCGCACGTCGTCGGAGTCCGGCTTGAAGGTCACGCCGAGCACCGCGATCCGGGCGCCGTGCAGGACCTCCTCGCCCGAGCCCGTCGTCGTGCCGCCGTACGGGCCGGCCGCCGCCTCGTGGCCGTGGGCCGCGGAGAGCATCTCCACCGCCAGGTCCACCACGCGCTCTCGGCGGCGCAGGTTGATGTCGTCCACCTCGGCGAGGAAGCGCATGGTGCGGTCCAGGCCGAGCTCGGAGACGCGGGCCTGCAGCGCGCGGATGTCCTTGGGCAGGCAGCCGCCGCCGAAGCCCACGCCGGCGTTCAGGAAGCGGCGGCCGATGCGGGCGTCGTGGCCGATCGCATCCGCCAGCGTGCGGATGTCCCCGCCCACGGTCTCCGTGATCTCGGAGAACGCGTTGATGAAGGAGATCTTCGTGGCCAGGAACGCGTTCGCGGCGACCTTGACGAGCTCCGCGGTCTCCAGGTCCGTGGAGACCCACGGCGTCTCCGCGGCCAGCTGCCGCGCGTAGACGCGGCGCAGGATCGGCTCGGCGCGCGGACCGGAGGTGCCGATCACGAGGCGGTCCGGGGTGAGCGTGTCCTGCACGGCGAAGCCCTCGCGCAGGAACTCGGGGTTCCAGGCGAGCTCGACGTCGCCCGGCAGGCCGGCCGCGGCGCGCACCTCGGCGACGAGGCCGGTCAGGCGCCGCGCGGTGCCCACGGGCACGGTGGACTTGCCCACGATCAGGGCGTCCCGGTCGATCGCCTGGGCGAGCGAGGTCACCGCGGCGTCCACATAGGTGAGGTCGGCGGCGGACGAGCCCGCCTGCTGCGGGGTGCCGACGCCGATGAAGTGCACGTCCGCCCAGCGCGCGGCCTCCTCGACGTCCGTGGTGAACCGCAGGCGGCCGGACTCCACGTGCGTGCGCAGCAGCTCCGGCAGGCCGGGCTCGTGGAACGGCACCTCGCCGCGGGCCAGTCGCTCGATCTTGGCCGGGTCCACGTCCACGCCCAGGACCTCGAAGCCGAGCTCGGCCATGCACGCCGCGTGCGTGGCGCCGAGATAGCCGGTGCCGATCACGGACAGACGCGGGCTCGCCGGCCGGCCGACCCCGTCCTCCCGTCCGGTCTCGACGGGGCTCGCGGGGGAGGTGCTCGGCTGCGTCACTTCGGACTCCTTGCGGGTGGGGCGGGCGGGGGGCGGGCGGGCGACGGACGCCCCAAGGCTAAGCCGGACGCGTGAACACGCGCCGAACGCGGCGCGGACGCGGGGTGTTCCCGCGGTGGTCGCGGGACGAACCGGCCGCGGCGGCGCGGACTCAGGCCTCGCCGGAGCGGATCAGCTCGGTGAGGCGTGTGGCGGCGGCGACGACGGCCTCGGCGTGCACGCGCCCCGGCTGCCGGGAGAGGCGCTCGAGGGGGCCGGAGATGGAGACGGCGGCGATCACGCGGCCACTCGGCCCGCGCACCGGCGCGGACACGGAGGCGACGCCGGGCTCCCGCTCGGCGAGCGACTGCGCCCAGCCGCGGCGGCGCACGGCCGCCAGGACGGTGGGAGTGAAGACGGCCCCGGCGAGGCCCTCGACGAGACGCTCGTGGTCCTCCCAGGCGAGCAGCACCTGTGCCGCGGATCCGGCCTTCATGGACATGCGGGCGCCCACCGGGATGGTGTCCCGCAGGCCCCACGGTCGCTCGGCCGAGGCCACGCACACGCGCGAGTCGGCCTGGCGGCGGAACACCTGCGCGGACTCGCCCGTGGCGTCCCGCAGCCACAGCAGGACGGGCCCGGAGGCCGTGGTCAGCCGGTCCTCGCCCGCGGCGGAGGCCAGCTCGGCCAGGCGGGAGCCGAGCACGTAGCGGCCCTGCAGGTCCTTGCCCACGAGGCGGTGGTGAGCGAGCGCCGCCGCGAGGCGGTGCAGTGTGGGACGGGCGATGCCCGTGGCGGCCACGAGCTGGGCGAGGGTGGCCGGGCCGGACTCGAGCGCGTCCAGGATGGCCACGGACTTGTCCACCACGCCCACGCCGCTCGGGTGGCGGTGCAGCGGGGGTCCCAGGGCGTCGTTGCCCCGGGGGTCAGGAGAGTCGGGGAGGGTCATGTCGCGATCATAGCGTCTTGCAATGTGAGACGTTGCGGTTCGCGGGTCGAGATCCCCGGGGGCGGGGCGGCACAGTGGGACGACGACGCCGGGCCGCACCGCGGGGGCCCGCGGAGGACGAGGCGACCGCGGCACGACGAGGAGGACGATCCATGGGTCCCACGACGCATCCGCGCACGCTGGCCGAGAAGGTCTGGGACGAGCACGTGGTGGTCCGCGGCGAGGGCGAGGGGGCCTCCCGTGCGCCAGACCTGCTGTACATCGACCTCCACCTGCTGCACGAGGTGACGAGCCCCCAGGCGTTCGAGGGGCTGCGCCTGGCCGGCCGGTCCGTGCATCGCCCGGACCTGACGATCGCGACCGAGGACCACAACACCCCCACCCTCGAGATCGACCGGCCCATCGCCGACCCCGTCTCCCGCCTCCAGATCGAGACGCTGCGCGCCAACGCCGCCGAGTTCGGCATCCGCCTCCACTCCCTCGGGGACGTGGAGCAGGGGATCGTGCACGTGGTGGGCCCGCAGCTCGGCCTCAGTCAGCCCGGCCTGACCGTGGTGTGCGGCGACTCCCACACCTCCACGCACGGCGCGTTCGGCGCCCTCGCGTTCGGCATCGGAACCTCCGAGGTGGAGCACGTCCTCGCCACGCAGACCCTGCCGCTCAAGCCCTTCAAGACGATGGCGATCACGGTGGACGGCACCCTGCGCCCGGGCGTCACGGCCAAGGACATCGTCCTCGCCGTCATCGCGAAGATCGGCACGGGCGGCGGCCAGGGCTACGTGCTGGAGTACCGCGGCGAGGCCATCCGTGCTCTCTCCATGGAGGGCCGCATGACCATCTGCAACATGTCCATCGAGGCCGGCGCCCGCGCCGGCATGGTGGCCCCGGACGACACCACGTTCGAGTACCTGAAGGGGCGTCCGCACGCGCCGGTCGGCGAGGACTGGGACGCCGCCGTCGCGCACTGGCGCACGCTGGCCACGGACGAGGGCGCACGGTTCGACGCCGAGGTGGTCCTGGACGCGGACACGCTCGAGCCGTTCGTCACGTGGGGCACCAACCCCGGCCAGGGGATCAGCCTCAACGACGCCGTCCCCGCGCCGGAGGACTTCGCGGACCCCGCCGCCCAGGAGGCGGCCCGCAAGGCGCTGCGCTACATGGACCTCGCTCCCGGCACCCCCATGAAGGACGTGGCGGTGGACACGGTGTTCATGGGCTCGTGCACCAACTCCCGCATCGAGGACCTGCGCACCTTCGCGGAGATCGTGAAGGGCCGCACCAAGCCCGAGGGGCTGCGCGTCATGGTGGTCCCCGGCTCCGCGCGGGTGCGCCTGCAGGCCATGGAGGAGGGTCTGGACCGCGTGATCCAGGACTTCGGCGCCGAGTGGCGCTTCGCCGGCTGCTCGATGTGCCTGGGCATGAACCCGGACCAGCTCGCGCCGGGGGAGCGCTGCGCCTCCACCTCGAACCGCAACTTCGAGGGCCGCCAGGGCAAGGGCGGGCGCACCCACCTGGTCTCGCCCGTGGTGGCCGCCGCCACCGCCGTCCTCGGGCGCCTCGCGAGCCCGTCCGACCTGCCCGCCCTCACCGTCCAGGAGGCCTGAGCCATGGAGAAGTTCACCACCCACACCGGCATCGGCGTCCCGCTGCGCGCCTCCAACGTGGACACGGACCAGATCATCCCCGCCGTGTACCTCAAGCGGATCTCGCGCACGGGCTTCGAGGACGCCCTGTTCGCCGGCTGGCGCCAGGACCCGGAGTTCATCCTCAACACGGAGCCCTACAGCGCCGGCTCGGTGCTCGTGACCGGCGCGGACTTCGGCACGGGCTCCTCCCGTGAGCACGCCGTGTGGGCGCTCAAGGACTACGGCTTCAAGGCCGTGCTCTCCCCGCGCTTCGCGGACATCTTCCGCGGCAACTCCGCCAAGCAGGGCCTCGTGGCCGCCCAGGTGGAGCAGGCGGACATCGAGCGGATCTGGAAGGAGCTCGAGAACGAGCCGGGAGCGGCCGTGACCGTGGACCTCGAGCGCCGCACGGTGGAGTGCGGCGGCTTCAGCACCACCTTCCAGATCGACGACGACGCCCGGCGTCGCCTGCTCGCGGGGATCGACGACATCGGCGCCACCCTCGGCCACCGGGAGGCGATCGACGCCTACGAGGCGGCCCGCCCCGCCTGGAAGCCCACCACGCTGCCCGCGCGCACCGCCGCCGACTGACGCGCGCGCCGGGGCGGCGTCGGCGTGGCCGACGGCACAGGCGCCCAGCTGTCCGCCGCGCGGCGGGGCGTTGCGGCCGCGGCCCCCCCAGCACCTATGCTGGGTGCGATTCCGGGGCCGAGCGCGTGCAGCGCGGCCGGTGCCCGAACCCGCACGCCTCCGCTTCCCCCGGGGCGTCGCCGAGACCGTGGCCCGAGCGTCACATTGAGGAAGGACACGAGAATGGCGAAGCTGCTGACGATCCACGGCGGAAAGCCGCTCACGGGCGAGGTCACGGTGCGCGGCGCCAAGAACCTCGTCCCGAAGGCCATGGTGGCCGCTCTGCTGGGCAACACGCCCTCCACGCTGCGCAGCGTCCCGGAGATCAAGGACGTGGACGTGGTCAGCTCCCTCCTCGAGATCCACGGCGTCACCGTGGACTGGGACAAGGAGTCGGGCTCCATCACCATGGATCCGGCCGGCGTGAAGTCCGCCCTCACCGCGGAGATCGACGCCCACGCGGGCGACTCGCGCATCCCGATCCTCTTCTGCGGCCCGCTGATGCACGCGATCGGCGAGGCCTTCATCCCCGACCTGGGCGGCTGCAAGATCGGCGACCGCCCGATCGACTACCACCTCGAGGTGCTGCGCAACTTCGGTGCGGTGGTGGACAAGCGCCCGGGCGGCATCTCCATCTCCGCCCCCAAGGGGCTGCACGGAGCGAAGCTCGAGCTGCCCTACCCCTCCGTGGGCGCGACGGAGCAGGTGCTGCTCACCGCCGTGAAGGCGGAGGGCATCACCGAGCTCAAGGGCGCCGCGGTGGAGCCGGAGATCCACAACCTCATCGACGTCCTCCAGAAGATGGGCGCGATCATCACGGTGCAGACGGACCGCACCATCCGCATCGAGGGCGTCGCCGAGATGCGCGGGTACAACCACGTCGCCCTGCCGGACCGCAACGAGTCCGCCTCGTGGGCCTCCGCAGCCCTGGCGACGCGCGGCGACATCTTCGTGCGCGGCGCCGCGCAGAGCGACCTCACGGCGTTCCTCAACACGTACCGCAAGATCGGCGGCGAGTTCGACGTCACCGACGACGGCATCCGCTTCTGGCACGCCGGCGGCGACCTCAACCCGCTCGTGCTGGAGACGGACGTGCACCCCGGCTTCATGACCGACTGGCAGCAGCCGCTCGTGGTGGCTCTGACCCAGGCCACGGGCGTCTCGATCGTCCACGAGACCGTGTACGAGAACCGCTTCGGCTTCACCGACGCGCTCGTGCGCATGGGCGCCTCCATCCAGCTGCACCGCGAGTGCCTGGGCTCCGTGCCGTGCCGCTTCGGCCAGCGCAACTTCCTGCACTCCGCCGTGATCTCCGGCCCCACGCCCCTGCACGGCGTGGACTTCGACATCCCTGACCTGCGCGGCGGCTTCTCCCACCTCATCGCCGCGCTCGCGGCCGAGGGCACCTCCACCGCCACGGGCCTGGAGATCATCAACCGCGGCTACGAGCACTTCATGGACAAGCTCCAGGGGCTCGGCGCCGACGTCGAGCTGGCCGAGACCGATCGATGACGTCCGTGGGCCCCGCGAACGCGACCCCTGGGACGGCCGCCCCCGCCCGGGCGGAGCGACGGGGCTACGTGGTCCCGGCCGCGCTCGTCCGGCCGCTCATGCGCTCCCTCGTGCGCCAGCGCTGGGAGCACACGGACCGGATCCCGCGCACCGGAGCGATCCTCGCGGTGAACCACATCTCGGAGATCGACCCGCTCTCCGTGGCCCACATGGTCTACAACCAGGGCCTGCTGCCCACCATCATGGCGAAGGCCGAGCTGTGGAAGGTCCCGGGCCTGAAGCAGATGCTCCAGTCCACCCGCATGATCCCCGTGGACCGCTCCCGCGACGGCGGCCGCTCGCTCGAGGCGGCCCGGGCCGCCCTCGCCGCCGGCCGCGTGATCGTGGTGTACCCCGAGGGCACGGTGACCCGCGACCCCGACGGCTGGCCCATGGCGGCCCGCGCCGGCGCCGTCCGCCTGGCCCTGCAGACCGGCGCGCCGCTCGTCCCCGTGGGCCAGTGGGGCATCCAGGAGCTGCTGCCGTACCCGACCCACGCCCTGAAGCCCTTCCCGCGCAAGACCGCGCGCATGGTCGTGGGCGAGCCCGTGGGCCTGGACGACCTCCGGGACGTCCCCCTCACGGCCACCGTCCTGCGCACCGGCACCGATCGGATGATGGACGCCGTCACGGACCTCGTGGCGCAGCTGCGCGGCGAGCCCGCCCCGGAGGGCCGGTGGAACCCGAAGACCGGACGCCGGGAGGCCCGAGCGTGACGCACGCGAGTCCACAGGGCCCGCGCCCCGCCGGGGACCCCGCCGCCGTCGCCGTGCTGGGCGCCGGCAGCTGGGGCACCGCCTTCGCCCGCGTGCTGGGCACCAGCACGAGCCCCGAGGGGGCCCGCGCCCGCGAGGTGGTGGTCTGGTCGCGCCGCGCCGAGGTGGCCGAGGCCGTCAACCGCGACCACGCCAACTCGGAGTACCTGCCGGGGATCGAGCTGCCCGCGTGCGTGCGCGCCGTCACCGACGCCCGCGAGGCCGTCTCCGGCGCCGGCGTCGTGGTGGTCGCGGTGCCCGCACAGAGCGTGCGCGCCACCCTCGAGTCCGTGGCGGACGCGATCGCGCCGGACGCCGTCGTCGTCTCGCTCGTGAAGGGCCTCGAACGCGGCACGGATGCGCGCCCCTCCCAGGTGTGCGCCGACGTCCTGGGTCTGGCCGCCGACCGCTTCGCCGTGGTCTCCGGGCCCAACCTGGCCCTCGAGATCGCGCGCGGGGAGCCCACCGCCACCGTGGTCGCCTCGACGTCGGCGGCGACCGCCGAGCGCGTGGCCGCGCTCACCGCGGGCCGCACCTTCCGCCCCTACACCAACACGGACGTCGTGGGCGTGGAGATCGGCGGGATCGTGAAGAACGTGATCGCCCTCGCCGTGGGCATCTGCGACGGCCAGGGCCTGGGGGACAACTCGAAGGCCTCGATCATCACGCGCGGCCTGGCCGAGACCACCCGCCTGGCCGTGCGCCTGGGCGGCGACGCCGGCACCCTCGCCGGACTCGCGGGCCTGGGCGACCTCGTGGCCACGTGCGCCTCTCCGCTCTCGCGCAACCGCAGCGCCGGACGTCTGCTGGGCACCGGCATGGGCGTGGACGAGGCCGTGGCCGCCATGAAGCAGACCGCGGAGGGCCTGAAGTCCGTGTCCGCGATCGTCCACGTGGCCCGCGCGCACGGCGTGGAGATGCCCATCAGCGAGGCCATGGACCGGGTCGTCGCCGGCTCCGTGGACGTGCACCACCTGGCCGGCCTCCTGCTCGGCCGGGACCTGAAGTCGGAAGGACGCACCGCATGACCGCCACCCCCGAGGCCGCCCCGGCCGCCACCGCCCACGATGCCTCCGCCGCGGGCGGGCCCGCCGGCCGCCGCCCGCGCGTGCTCCTGCTGTTCGGCGGCCGCTCGAGCGAGCACCCCATCAGCTGCGTCACCGCCGCCGGTGTGCTGCACGCGGCGGACCCCGCGCGCTGGGACGTGGTGCCCGTGGGCGTCGCACGCTCGGGCCTGTGGTCCCACGGCGAGGTGGACGTCGCGGGGTTCCGCCTCGACGCGGGCGAGCTCCCGGAGGTCCCCGAGCCGCAGCGCCCGGTGAGCGTGCGCACGCGCTCGGACGGCGCCGTCGAGCTCGTGGCCGAGGACGGCGGCTCCCTCGGCCCGGTGGACGTGGTGTTCCCCCTGCTGCACGGCCCGTTCGGCGAGGACGGGACGCTGCAGGGCATGTTCGAGTCCCTGGGCCTGCCCTACGTGGGCTGCGGCGTGCTCGCCTCCGCCGTCGGCATGGACAAGCACTACATGAAGGTGGCCTTCCAGGCCGCCGGCCTCGAGGTGGGGCCGTGGGAGACCATCACGGACCGCCAGTGGGCGCGGGACCCCGAGGCCGCGCTCGAGCGCGCCGGCCGCCTCGCGCACCCGCTCTTCGTCAAGCCCGCCCGCGGCGGCTCCTCGTTCGGCATCACCCGCGTGGCCGAGGGCGAGGACCTGCGCGCCGCGATCGAGGAGGCGCGCCGCTACGACCCCAAGGTCGTGGTGGAGGCCGGCATCCTGGGCCGGGAGATCGAGTGCGCCGTCCTGGACGGCCACGGCACGGAGGCCCCGCGCGCCTCCCTGCCCGGGGAGATCGTGGTGAAGGGCTCCGAGGCCGGCCACCAGTTCTACGACTTCGAGGCGAAGTACCAGGACCGCGAGGCCGCGCAGCTCTCCTGCCCGGCCGAGCTGCCCGAGGAGCAGATCGCGCGCCTGCGCGAGCTCGCCGTCACCGCCTTCGAGGCCGTGGACGGCTCCGGCCTGGGCCGCTGCGACTTCTTCCACACCCCGGACGGGCGCTGGGTCGTCAACGAGATCAACACGATGCCCGGCTTCACCCCGATCAGCATGTACCCCGCGATGTGGGAGCGCACGGGCCTGCCCTACGCCGAGCTCATCTCGGAGCTGCTGGACCTCGCGCTCGAGCGCGGCACCGGCCTGCACTGAGCCGGGCCGCGCCGCGCGGCGGGCGGCCTCAGCCCACGGGCGTCGCGTCCTCCAGGTTCACGCACGCGCGCTCGGCGGGGATGCGGGCCACGGCGGAGGACAGGCCGGTCATCACCGAGTCCGAGCTCGCCCGGTCCTTCGCGAAGAGCACCTCGACGGCGGGCGTGCGGCCGTACGTGGTGAGGCGCCAGTTCGCGTCCTCGTCCCGCACCACCCAGTCCACCTCGTCCACGCGCAGGCACGGGTCCGTGGTGGGGCCGGGGGAGGGCACGCCGCAGCGCAGCACGACGGCCGCCGGGTCACCCCACACGGCGGTGGCCTGGCTGTCCGTGGGGCGCAACGGGAGGTCGGCCAGCTCGTCCGGCATGGCGACCATGGCGGGGGCGCACGCGGGGTCCGCGGCGTCGGGGGCGGCCTCCACGGTGGCCGTGCGGCCGGAGCACGCGGTGGTGGCCAGGGCGACGGCGGCCAGCAGGGCGGACAGGCGGACCGGAGCGGGGACGCGGGACGGCATCCTCCCAGGATAGGGGGCGGGCCCTGTCGCGTCGCCCCGGTGGCCTAGCATGGACGGGATCGACCCGCCGACCCGCGCGCCGCGTCCGGCGCCCCCGCCCAGCAGGAGTACACGCCGTGAACAGCGCCCCCGCCTCCGCACCGGACGAGACCCCGCACCGCGCGCCGCGCCGCCGCCGGCCCGTGCTGCTCATCGTCCTGGCCGTCCTCCTGGCCGCCCTGCTGGCCCTCGGCATCACCGCCGCCGTGTACCTCTCCGGTCTGGCCCGCTCGGTGGACGAGGACACCCAGCGCTTCGACGGCGGCGCGTTCCCCGCGGAGTCGCTGCGTCCGGCTGAGCCCGGGAAGGACGGCACGGGATCGGACGGCGACGGGAGCGGCGGGAACGACGGCAAGGGCGCGGCCGCCGGCAACGCCGCTCCCGGCGTGTGGACCCCCACCGCCCCGCCGCCCGGCGTGGACCCGACGATGGCCGAGGCCGCCGCCCAGGGCCCCGAGGCCCCCTCCGCGGACGAGAAGGCGGACGGCGCCGCCGTCGACTTCCTCCTCGTGGGCGAGGACGCCGGCGCGGAGGGCCGCGGCGAGACCGGCCGCTCCGACACGATGATGTGGGTCCACGTGCCCGGCGACCGCAGCCGCGTGGACGTCATGTCCGTCATGCGCGACCTCTGGGTGCCGATCCCCGGCCAGGGCGACCGCAAGGTCAACGCCGCCTACTCGCTCGGCGGGATCCCGTTGACCGTGAGCACCGTGGAGAACATGTTCCAGGCGCGCGTGGACCATGTGGTGGCGGTGGACCTGGCCGGCTTCCAGGGCCTCGTGGACGCCCTCGGCGGCGTGACCGTGCAGAACCCCACCGCGTTCACCTCCACCGGCGGCGTGGACTTCCCGGCGGGGACGGTGCAGATGGACGGGGCGAAGGCCCTGGTCTACGCCCGTGAGCGCTACACCCTGCCGCGCGGCGACTACGACCGCGTGGAGAACCAGCAGCGCCTCGTCAAGGCGATCATGGCCGAGTTCCTCTCCATGGACACCCTCTCGGACCCGGGCCGCGTGCAGCAGTCCGTGGAGCGCTTCGCCCCCTACCTGACCCTGGACGACTCCCTGGACTCGGGCGCCCTCGCCTCCCTCGCCTGGTCCCTGCGCGACGCACGGGACGCCCCGATCGTCACGAGCACCGTGCCCACGCTGGGCGTCGGCACGGCGGGGGACAACCAGTCCGTCGTGTGGCCCGACTGGGCCGGCATCCGCGCGATCGGCAAGGGCATCCGCACGGGCGGCCTCGGCGAGGTCGTCGGGCAGTGAGCACCCCGAGCGGGCCGACGTCCGTGGAGCGCTGGCTGGTCCTCGCCGAGGACCTGGTCGGCCGTGCCGCGCCCCGCCTCAACGCCCTGAACGTCTTCCCGGTGCCGGACGCTGACACGGGGTCGAACATGCTCGCGACCCTGCGAGCCGCCCGCGCGGCCGCGGAGTCGGCGGAGACCGCTGACGTCGGGGCGGTCATGGCGCGGGTGGGCCGGGCCGCCCTGGACGCGGCGCACGGCAACTCGGGGACGCTCCTCGCCGTCGCCCTGGCCGGCGCGTCCGGGCCGCTGCGCGGCCGCCGGGAGGTGCGCGTGGCGGACCTGGCCGCGGCCTTCGGCGCGGCGGACGAGGCGGCGCGCGCCGCGCTCTCCGAGCCCCAGGAGGGCACCATCCTCACCGTGCTCACCGCGGCGGCCGAGAGCCTGGAGCGATCGGCGGCCGAGGCGCCGTCGGGCACCGGGGAGGACTCCCGGCTGGCGGACGCCGTCACCGCGATGGTGGCGGGCAGCCTGCGAGCGGTGGAGGGGACGGAGGCGCTCCTGCCCACGCTCGCGGACGCCCACGTGGTGGACGCCGGCGCCGTGGGCCTGCTGTGGGTGCTCGAGGCCCTGCGCTCGGCCGTGACCGGCACCGAGGTGGACGCCGAGCTCGCCGCCGCTCTGCACGGGTACGCGGACGAGTCCCGCGAGGCCGTGGCCGCGCCCGCGGGGCACGCGGCCGGCGTCGAGGTCATGGGCACCCTCGCGCTGACCCCCCTGGACGCCGCGGAGCTGCGCCGCCGCCTGGACGCGGTGGGGGACTCGCTGATCCTCGCCCCCGTGTCCAGGGAGCTGGACGAGCAGGGGCGGGTGCCGTGGCGCGTCCACGTGCACGTGCCCCGCGCCGAGGACGCCGTGGACGTGCTGCGCGCGGCGGGCGAGCCCGCGGGCCTGTCCGTCACAGACCTGAGCGCGCCGGCCCACGCGCACCGTCACGAGGCCGACGGGCGCCATGGCCGCTGACGTCGCCGTCACGGACCTGCCCCTCACCGAGGTGCTCTCCGGCACGCTGCCCGGGCGCCTCGAGAAGGAGCTCGGGCTCCGCACCGTCGGAGAGCTGCTGGACCACACGCCGCGCCGCTGGGTCGAGCGCGGGGAGCTGACGCCGATCGCGGCGCTCCCGTGGGACTCCGAGGTCACCGTGGTGGCCGTCGTCGAGTCCGTGAGCACCCGCCAGATGCGCAGCCGCGGCGGGTTCATCGTGGACGTGACCGTGGCGGACCCCTCCGTGGCCGGCGTGCCCGGGGCGAGCCTGTCCATGGCCTTCTTCAACGGCCACGACGCGCGCCGCCGCCTGGCCCCCGGCGTCACCGCCATGTTCCAGGGGAAGACCACCGAGTACCGCGGGCGGATCACGCTCAACAACCCGGACTTCGCGCTCCTGGACGACGACGTCGCGCCCGGCGAGGTGGACGTGCGCCCCGTGCCGATCTACCGCTCCACGGGCAAGCTGCCGAGCTGGACGGTCCGCTCGGCGCTCCAACGGGTCCTCGAGACCGTGGACCTGGACCGGATCCCGGAGCTCCTGACGCCCGAGATCCGCGCGATGACCGCCGCCGACCTCGACCTGGACGCACCCCTGCCCGGCACCGCCCAGGCCTACCGGGACCTCCACGCGCCGGACGACGTGGCCGACACCGGCCCCGCCCGCACGGCCCTCGCCCTGCGCGAGGCACTCGTGGTGCAGGCCGCGCTGGCGTGGCGCCGCAGCCGGGAGCGGGCCGTCCCCGCGGTCCCGCGCCCGCCCCGCGCCGGCGGGCTGCGGGAGTCCCTCGACGCGCGCCTGCCCTTCACGCTGACCGCGGGCCAGCGGCGCGTGGGGGAGGAGCTCGCCGCCGAGCTCGCCCGCGAGAGGCCGATGAGCCGCCTGCTCCAGGGCGACGTGGGCGCGGGCAAGACCCTCGTGGCCCTGCGCGCGATGCTCCAGGTGGTGGACGCCGGCGGCCAGGCCGCACTCGTGGCCCCCACGGAGGTCCTCGCCGCCCAGCACCACCGCGCCCTGCTGCGCCTCATGGGCCGGCTGGCCGACGACGGCGCCCGCGGGCTCGGCGGCGTCGGCACCCTCGGCCTCGACGACGGCCGGGAGGGTCCCCACACGGGCGTCGTCCTCGTGACCGGGTCCCAGCGGGTCGCCGCCCGGCGCGAGGCGCTGCTCGCGCTCGCCTCGGGGGAGGCGGGGATCGCCGTCGGGACGCACGCCCTGCTCTCGGACACGGTGGGGTTCGCGGAGCTCGCGCTCGCCGTGGTGGACGAGCAGCACCGCTTCGGCGTGGACCAGCGCGAGGCCCTGCGCCGCGCCAACCCGGGCACGCACCTGCTCGTCATGTCCGCCACGCCCATCCCGCGCTCGGTGGCCATGACCGTCTTCGGCGACCTCGACCTCACCGTCCTCGAGGGCCTGCCCTCCGGCCGCCAGCCGGTCACCACGCACGTCGCGCGGATGGCGCACGGCCCGCGCGTGATCGGGCGCGTGTGGGAGCTGATCGCGGAGCACGTCGCCGCGGGGCACCAGGCCTTCGTGGTGTGCCCGCGGATCGACCCGGACGACGCGGACCCGGGCCACGCGAACGTGACGGAGATGGCCCCGCGGCTCGAGGCGCTGCCCGCGCTCGCGGCCGCCCGCCCGGGCGGGGCGCGGATCGGGGTGGTGCACGGCCGGATGGACCAGGCCGAGCAGGACGCCGCGATGCAGGCGTTCGCGCGCGGGGAGACGGACGTGCTCGTGGCCACCACCGTCGTGGAGGTGGGCGTGGACGTGCCCAACGCCACCGTCATGGCCGTGCTGGACGCGGACGACTTCGGCCTCTCCACCCTCCACCAGCTGCGCGGCCGCGTGGGCCGCGGCCCCGGCGCGTCCGTGTGCCTCCTGGCCACGCGCCTGCCGGACGGGCATGCCTCCCTGCGCCGCCTCGAGGTGCTCGAGCAGACCCAGGACGGTCTGCGGATCGCGCAGGAGGACCTGGCCCACCGCGGCGTCGGCGACGTCCTCGGGGCGCAGCAGTCCGGCCTGGCCTCCGGGCTGCGCCACGTGGACGTCATCGCGGACGCCCCGCTCATCGGCCTGGCCGCGGACGCCGTGGCGCGCATCATGGCAGCCGGCGAGGGGCTCTCCGCGCACCCGGCGCTGGCCGCCGAGGTGACCCGCTGGGAGGGCGAGCACCTCACCGCCGCCGACTACCTCGAGAAGGGCTGACCCCGTGTCCCGCATCATCGCCGGCGCCGCCGCCGGCCGCCCCCTGCGCTCCGTGCCCGGCACGGGCACCCGCCCCACGACGGACCGCACCAAGGAGGCCCTCTTCTCCTGGCTCTCCGCGCGGGACTGGACGGACGGCACCCGCGTGCTCGACCTCTACGCCGGCTCCGGCTCGCTGGGGTGCGAGGCGGCGAGCCGGGGCGCGGCGAGCGTCGTGCTCGTGGAACGGCACCGCCGCGCCGCCGAGGTGTGCCGCGCCAACGCGGCGATGGTCAACGAGGCCCTCGGGAGGACAGTGGTGAGCGTGCGCGCCTCCTCCGTCGAACAGGTGCTCGCCGTCGGCGGGGCGCAGGGCCTCGAGGACGGAGGCGAGCCCGTGGACCTCATCCTCGCCGACCCGCCCTATCCCGAGGCGGGGGAGGCGTTCCACGCCGTCCTCGCCGCCGCCGCCGCGCGGCTCAGCCCCGGCGGGCTGCTCGTGCTGGAGCGCTCCGCGCGCGACCCGGCCCCGCGGCGCCCGGCCACGCTCGAGGAGGTCGACGTGCGCGCGTACGGCGAGACCGCCCTCTACCTGTGGCAGGACGAGCGCTGAGCCCCGTGCCCCCGCTCGGCGGGCGGGGGCCCGACGGCACGCGGCCGCGCGGGAGAGGGGAGCGTCAGCCCCGGCGCAGCCGCGGCGCGGCCTCGGCGAGGCGCCGCATGCCCTCGGCCACCACGTCCTCGGACTTGCAGAACGCCAGCCGCAGCCAGGAGGCGAGGTGGGCGTCGGCCGGATCGTCCGTCGGCCGGCACAGCGCGCTCACCGGGATGCCCGCGACGCCGGCCTCGCGCACCCAGTCCCGCACGGCCGCCGAGGCGTCCGTCACGCCCCAGGGGGCCAGGTCCACCACCACGAAGTACCCGGCGTCCGGCACCACGGGCTCCAGGCCCACGGCGCGCAGCCCTGCCACGAGGGTGTCCCGCGTGGCGCGGTACCGCTCCCGCTGCCCCACGAGGTGCGCCTCGCCCCGCGGCAGGTAGGCGGCCATGGCCGCCTGGTAGGCCGGGCCCGTGGAGAAGGTGAGGTACTGCTTCACGGCGCGCACGGCGGCCACGAGCTCGGCGGGCCCGGCCAGCCAGCCCACCTTCCACCCGGTCACGGCGAACGCCTTCCCGGCCCCGGACGCCGTCAGGGCGATCTCCCGGGCCCCGGGGATCGAGCGCAGGGAGACGTGCTCGCCCTCGAACACGAGGTGCTCGTACACCTCGTCGGAGAGGATCAGCACGCCGCGCTCCCGGCACAGCCGCACGATCTCCTCGAGCAGGGCGCGCGGGTACACCGCGCCGGTCGGATTGTGCGGGGTGTTGAGGATGAGCAGCCGGGTGCGGTCGGTCAGCGCCGCCGCGATCCGGGCCGGGTCGGGCAGGAACGCGGGCGGCTCCACGGGCACGGTCACGTGGCGGGCGCCGGCCAGGGCGACGGTCGCGGCGTGGGAGTCGTAGAACGGCTCCACCGTCACCACCTCGTCGCCGGGGCCGACGAGGGCCAGCACAGTGGCGGCGATCGCCTCCGTCACCCCGGCGGTGACCAGCAGCTCGGCATCCGGGTCCTCCGTCACGCCCCAGTGCGCCCGGCGGTGCTCGACGACGGCGCGGCGCAGCGCCGCGTCCCCGCCGCCGGGCGCGTACTGGTTCGGGCCCGCGAGGACGGCGTCCGCGGCCAGGCGCAGCAGGTCCGCGGGGCCGTCGGCGTCGGGGAAGCCCTGCCCCAGGTTCACGGCACCGTGCTCGGCCGCGAGGGCCGTCACCGTCTCGAAGACGGTGGGCGCGGGGACGCCCCCGCGCAGCAGCCCGGTGGCCTCGGCGGCGCGGCGCCATGGTCCGGGGACGGCGGCGGGAGTCGGGTGGGGGGCCGGGGTGTCCATGGCGGCCACTGTACTTTCCGGCCGGCCGGCTCGCGGGCGGGGGCGGAGAGCGGTCCTCGCCCCCGCCGGGCCCCCGGGGTAGGTTGGGCGCATGCGTCGTGCCGTCTGCCCCGGATCCTTCGACCCGCTGCACAAGGGTCACGTCGAGGTCATCATGCGGGCCGCCAACCTCTTCGACGAGGTGATCGTGGCCGTCTCCGTGAACCCCAAGAAGACGTACCGGTTCACCGTGGACGAGCGCATCGAGATGGTCGAGGCCACGGTCTCCTCCCTGTCCGGCGTGAGCGCCCGGCCCATGGGGACCGGCCTGCTCGCCGAGTTCTGCCGCTCCGTGGGTGCGGACACCATCGTGAAGGGCCTGCGGGACGGCGCCGACCTCGCCTTCGAGGCGCCCATGGCCACGATGAACCGCCACCTCACGGGCGTGGAGACGGTCTACCTGCAGGCCGATCCGCGGTTCGCCCACCTCTCGTCCTCCCTCATCAAGGAGGTCCACGGCCTGGGCGGAGACGTCCGCGACTTCGTCCCCGCCGCCGTGATGCGGCGCCTGAACGCCGCACCGTCCCCGTCCGCCGTCCCCGACCCGTCCAGGAGCACCCGTCCATGACCGAGCAGACCCCCACCCGCCCGCGCACGCGCAAGGCCGTCATCCCGGCCGCCGGCCTGGGCACGCGCTTCCTCCCGGCCACGAAGGCCATGCCCAAGGAGATGCTGCCGGTGGTCGACCGCCCTGCCATCGAGTACGTGGTGGCGGAGGCCCGCCGCGCGGGGCTGTGCGACGTCCTGATGATCACAGGCCGCAACAAGCGCGCCCTCGAGGACCACTTCGACCGCCACCCGGCCCTCGAGGCCACGCTCGAGCGCAAGGGAGACCAGAAGCGCATCGACCTGATCCGCGAGTCGGACCTCGTGGGGGACATCCACTACGTGCGCCAGGGCGCCGCGCTCGGCCTCGGCCACGCCGTCGGCTGTGCGCGCCGCCACGTCGGGGAGCAGCCGTTCGCGGTGCTCCTGGGCGACGACCTGATCGGCGCCGACGACGACCTGCTGGTCCGCATGATCGACGCCCAGGAGCGCCTCGGCGGCTCCGTCGTCGCGCTCATGGAGGTCCCGGAGGAGGCCGTCTCCTCGTACGGCGTGGCCGCCGTCGAGGCCGTGGAGGGCACCGACGAGGTGGTGCGCGTGACCGGCCTCGTGGAGAAGCCCGCCCGCGAGGACGCCCCCTCTCGCCTCGCGGTCATCGGCCGCTACGTGCTCTCCCCGGCGGTGTTCGACGTGCTCGAGGAGACCGCTCCGGGCCGCGGCGGCGAGATCCAGCTGACGGACGCGCTGCAGACCCTCGCGGAGGGCGAGGGCGAGGGGTACGGCGTGCACGCCGTCGTCTTCGAGGGCCGCCGCTACGACACGGGGGACAAGCTGGGCTACCTCCAGGCCGTGGTGGAGCTCGGCGTGGACCACCCCGAGCTCGGCGACGACCTGCGGGCCTGGCTCAAGGGGTTCGCCGCCGGACTCTGAGGCGCGCCGCCCGTGCGCCGCTTTGGCGTGGAACGGGGCAGCCGCTAGGATGGGCTGTCGGTCCATCGTGGCCTGACCCTGCCTGCACGCGTCGAACGGTCCGATCCGGACAGTCGGCGCGGCCCGTCCCACCGCCGAGAGGAGCGATCATGGACACCGACGAACGCCCCGACGCGGGGTCGCCGTGGGTCATCTCCGTGCGCGACCTCCTGCGCGGAGCCGGGATCCAGCGTCACGTGACGGCCCAGTGGCCCGCCCCCGAGGGGGTGAGCACGCCTGTCCTCGGCGTCCCCGCGGGGGACCTCGTGGACGTCGAGCTGCGCCTCGAGGCCGTCCACGAGGGCGTGCTCGTCACCGGCACCGCGGACGCGGACCTGGTGGGCGAGTGCGGCCGCTGCCTGACCCCTCTGCGCGAGGGGATCACCGTGGACCTGCAGGAGCTGTTCCTCACCGGCGCGTCCCGGGACGAGGCCGGCGACCAGCCGATCGTGGTGCACGAGACCGTGGACCTGGAACCCGTGTTCCGGGACGCCGTGGTCATCACCCTGCCGTTCCAGCCGCTGTGCCGGCCGGACTGCGAGGGCCTGTGCGCCGACTGCGGCATCCGCCTCGAGGACGCGCCCGAGGGGCACGCCCACGAGCGCGTGGATCCGCGCTGGGCGGCGCTCGCCGCCCTCGCGGGCACCGAAGAGACCTCCAACACCGAGACAGAAGAGAGATAGCCGTGGCAGTCCCGAAGCGGAAGATGTCCCGTTCCAACACCCGTTCCCGTCGTTCCCAGTGGAAGGCCGAGGCCCCCACGCTGGTCAAGACCGTGGAGAACGGCCGCGTGTCCTACCGCCTGCCCCACCAGGCCGAGCTGAAGACCGACGCCGCCGGCACCCCGCTGTTCTTCGAGTACAAGGGCCGCAAGGTCGCTGACGCCTGAGATGGCGTCGTCACCGGCTCGCCGCGGGGTCGCCCCCGCGCCGGAGACACCTGAACTGTTCGAGCGTCTCGGCGTGCACATCACGTCCGAGACGCTCGAACGTGCTTTGACGCACCGTTCGTACGCGTACGAGCACGGCGGCCTGCCCACCAACGAGCGCCTCGAGTTCCTCGGGGACTCGGTGCTGGGCTACGTGGTCACGGACCACATCTTCGCCGTGTACCCGGACCTGCCCGAGGGCGACCTCGCCCGGCGCCGGGCCGCCGTCGTCTCGACGCGTGCGCTCGCGAAGGTGGCTCGCCGGATCGGCATCGGCCCGTTCATCAAGCTCGGCACGGGCGAGGCCCGCACGGGCGGCGCGGACAAGGACTCGATCCTCGCGGACAGCCTCGAGGCCCTCATCGGCGCCACCTACGTGGACCACGGGGCGGTGGCCGCCGCGGCCCTCGTGCACCGGCACGTCGTGCCGCTGCTCGACGAGCCGGACCTGATGCGCGAGAGCACCGACTGGAAGACCGTGGTGGCCGAGGCCGCCAGCCGGCACCGCCTCGGCGAGGTCGTGTACGTCATCGAGGGACAGGGCCCCGCGCACGACCCGCGCTACCGCGCCACCCTGCGTGTGGGCGGGAAGGACTACGGCTCCGCCGTCGCCAGCTCGAAGAAGCAGGCCGAGCGCGAGGCCGCGGCCGAGTCCTGGCCGGCCCTGGAGGCCGACCTGCCCGCCGCGGGGCGCTGAGCCCGCCGTGCCGGAGCTCCCCGAGGCGGAGGTCGTGCGCCGGGGCATGGCCCGCAGCGCCGCCGGTGCCGCCGCCGGCCCCCTCGAGGTGCTCGACGCCCGCTCGGTGCGCCGCAGCCCCGGGGGACCCGCCGCGCTGCGCGCGCGCCTCGACGGGGCCGTCCTCGCCGAGCCCGCGCGGCGCGGCAAGTTCCTGTGGCTGCCGCTCGCGGACGGCGACGACGCCGTCGTCGTCCACCTGGGGATGAGCGGCCAGGTGCTCGTGGCCGAGCCCGCCGATCCTGACCCGCGCCACCTGCGGCTGCGCCTCCCGATCACCACGGGCGACGGCGCGGCGCGCGAGCTGCGGTTCGTGGACCAGCGGCTCTTCGGCGGCTGGTGGCTGGACCCGCTCGTCACCGAGGCCGCGACGGGGGAGCGGATCCCCGCGACGGCGGCCCACATCGCCCTGGACCCCCTCCACCCGCTCTTCGACCCCGCGGCCGTGCACGCCCGCCTGGCGCGGCGGCGCAGCGTCCTCAAGCGCGCGCTCCTGGACCAGTCCCTCGTGTCCGGGATCGGCAACATCTACGCGGACGAGGCGCTCTGGGCGGCTCGGCTGCACCCCGAACGCCCCACCTCCCGCCTGCGCCGCGCCGAGACCGTGGGCGTCCTCGAGGCCGTGCGGGAGATCATGGGGCGCGCCCTCGAGCAGGGCGGCACGAGCTTCGACGCGCTCTACGTGAACGTGGACGGGCGCTCCGGCGAGTATGCCCGCTCCCTGCAGGCGTACGGCCGCACGGGCTTGCCGTGCCGGCGCTGCGCGGCGGAGGGCGTCGTCTCCCTGATCGTGCGCGAGCCGTTCATGGGGCGGGCCTCCCACCGCTGCCCGCGGTGCCAGCCGAGACCGCGGCGGGCCTCCGCGCGCCCCGGTCCCTAGACTGTGCGGAGCCATTCCCGACAGGAGCCGACGTGACCCAGCCCCCGCAGACGCCGTGGACGCCTCGTGGCCCCGCAGACGGCACGCCGCCCGAGGACTCCGTTGCGGAGCACCGGCAGCCGGCGGGGCCCACGCCCGCGCCGTCCCCCGCCCGGGGCCGGCGCCGGCGTCGCCGCCGCTGGCCGTGGGTCCTCGGCCTCCTCGCGCTCCTGCTGGGGGCCGCCGTGGTGCTCGCGGGCTGGTACGCCGTCTCGCTCGGGCGCGTCTACGACGAGCAGCGGAAGACCGTGGACACCGGGGCGCTCGACGACGCCGGCTCCGGACCGATGAACATCCTGCTGCTCGGCTCCGACTCCCGCTCCGAGGAGGAGGGCGCGGACGCGGGCGACGGGCGCTCCGACACGATGATGCTGGTGCACCTCCCGGCGGACCGGGAGCACGTCTACATCATGTCGATCCTGCGCGACACGTGGGTGGAGATCCCCGGTCGCCACCAGGACAAGGTCAACGCGGCGTTCGCGATGGGCGGCTACCCGCTGGCCGTCGACACCGTGGAGCAGCTGATGGGCGTGCCCGTGCACCACCTCATGGAGGTGGACTTCCAGGGCTTCCGCGGCGTCACGGACGCCCTCGGCGGCGTGAAGGTCTGCAACCCCACCGCCTTCTCCTCGGGGCAGACCAATCCCTCCTACTTCCCGCGGGGCGAGATCCTCCTCCAGGACACCGCGGCCCTGCGCTACGTGCGGGAGCGCCACGCGTTCGAGGACGGGGACATGACCCGGGTGGAGAACCAGCAGCGCTACGTGGGCGGGGCCCTGGGGCGCTTCCTGAGCCCGGAGATCCTGGCGAACCCGGGCCGCACCTCCGACGTCGTCTCCGTCCTCTCCCGGCACCTCTCGGTGGACGACGGCCTGGACGCCGCCACCGTGGCGTCGCTGGCATGGCAGCTGCGCGAGGTGGGCCGCGAGGACGTGGAGATGTTCTCCGTGCCGATCGCCGGGTCCGGCCGCTCTCCCGGCGGCCAGTCCATCCTGGAGCTGGACCCGGCCAGGATGGACTCGCTGCGCTCCGCCCTCGCGGCGGACGACGTGCAGGGCTACATCGAGGCGGAGGAGGCCGCGCGCAGCCGCCGCGCGGCCGAGAAGGCCGCGGAGGCGTCCGCGTCCCAGAGCGCGTCCAGCTCCTCGACCACCGCGGAGCCGAGCCCGTCCGCACCGCCGGCCCCGAGCCCCGCCGTCCCCGAGGAGGTCTGCGGTGGCTGACGCCCGCTCCGCGGGCCGTGCCCGCCCCCCGCGTCTGATGCTCGTGACGCACTCCTACCGCCCGGAGCGCACGCCTCCGGCGCGACGTTGGGCCGTCGTGGTCCGCGTGCTGCGCGAGGCCGGCTGGGACGTGGATGTGATCGCCCCCGGCGGACTGCGCGCCTCCCACGGCGACGACGGCGAGCGCCTCCTCCCCACGCCGCGGCTGGCACGCGGGGCCGGGAGCCGCAACGGACGCTTCGTGGAGGCCGTGGTGCACAGCGTGCTCGCGGTGCCGCGGGGCCTGCTGGCACCCCGCCCCGACGTCGTGGTGGCCACCGTCCCCGCCCTTCCCGTCGTGGTGGCCGGCTGGGCCCTGTCCCGCCTGCGCCGACGCCCCCTCGTGCTCGAGATGCGCGACGCGTGGCCGGACCTCGCCCACGAGGCCGGGGTGCACGAGGGCCCGCTGGGCAGGGCCATGGAGCGCGTCGTGGCGGGCGGGCAACGGGCCGCGGACGTCGTCGTGACGGTGACCGAGGGCTTCGCCGAGACCCTGCGCGCGAGGGGGATGGGCGAGGTGGTGACGCTGGGCAACGGCGTGGATCTCGGCCGCGTGCGCACCGTGCCGCCCCGGGAACGGGCCGCCGGGGAGCTGCGCGTCCTCTACCTGGGCAACATGGGGGAGAGCCAGGGTCTCGAGCGCCTCGTGGAGGCCGCGGCCCGTCTGCGCGCGTCACATCCCGGCGTGCAGGTGCGCCTCGTGGGGGATGGCACGCGCCGCGCGGCGCTCGAGGAGCTGAACGCCCGCCTGGGCGGGGCCGCGGAGCTCCTCGATCCCGTGGAGGGTGTCTCCGTCGGCGAGCAGTACGCGTGGGCGGACACCCTCGTGGTCTCCCTGCGCCCCGATTGGCCGAGCTTCCGCCACACCGTCCCCTCCAAGACCTACGAGGTCCTCGCGGTCGGCCGTCACGTCACCGGCCAGGTGACGGGGGAGGCCGCCCACACGCTGGAGGCGGCCGGCGGTGCCGACGTCGTCGGCCCGGGCGTGGACGACCTCGTGGCGCACCTGGCCGCGCTCGCCGCGGACCCCGCCCGGACGGCCGTCGGCGACGGCGGGCGGGCGTGGGTGAGCGAGCACGCGGACGCCCGCTGTCTGGGCTCACGCTACGTCGAGCTCGTAGACCGTCTGGTCCGCTCGGCCCGCTCCGGGGCTCACCCGTCATCGCCGAAGGGACTCTCATGAACCGACGCCTGCCCGCGCCCGCCCAGGTAGCGGCCAACCTCGGACTGACGGTCTCGACGGTGGCCGACCACCTGCTGGACGATCCCGTCGTGCTTGCCCTCCAGGTGATGAGGCGCCTGCCGCCCCGGGCGCGGACCGCAGCGGCGGATGCCCTGGCCGGTGCCGGGGGTGGCCCGCTCGCCGTCCTGACCGCCCTCGGCCACGCGGCCGCGGGTCGCCCGGCCGAACTGGGCGCACTGGTCCGCTCGAGGGTGGGGCAGGCGTCTCCCGTCGAGCGCGTGCATCTCGCCGACGTGCTGACCGCCGCCCAGGAACCTGAGCTCGCCGACGAGCTCCTCTCGGGCACCCCGTCGGGGACACGGGGCTGGTCCGAGGCGCGGGCCCGGTGGCACTGGCACCATGGGCAGGTCGACGAGGCCATCGCTGTCCTGACAACCCGGGGGCGGCCAGGCCGCCTGCGGGCGCGCTTCGATTCGGAACACCGGGCTCTGACGGGGGGCCTCACCCTCCTGTCGGGACGGGACGTGAAGCGTGCGGTCGGATACGAGCCGACGCCGCGCAGGGTCCTCCACGTGCTCACCAACTCCCTGCCCCATACCGGGTCCGGCTACGCGCAGCGCTCGCACAGCCTGCTCCTCGCGACGCGCGAGGTCGGTTGGCACCCCGAGGCGGTGACACGGCTGGGATGGCCCGTGCAGACGGGGGTGCTGCATGCCCGGAGCACAGACGAGGTCGACGGAGTGCTCTATCACCGCCTTCTCACCCCCCGTCTCGAGCCGGGCATGGACCACCGACTGGCCCAGCACGCGCGCCTGCTCCTGAACCTCGTCTTGGACCGACGGCCGGCTGTGCTCCACACGACCACCCACTGGGTGAATGCCGTGGTGACGAGGGCGGTGGCGGAAGCAGTGGGGATCCCGTGGGTCTATGAGGTCCGTGGCCAGCTCGCGGACACGTGGGCCTCGACCCGGGGGCCGGAGGCGAAGCGCTCGCAGCGCTACCGCCTCTTTCAGGCCCGGGAGGCCGAGGCGGTCCGCAGCGCCGACGGGGTGGTCACGCTGGGTGAGCAGATGGCTCGGCGCATTGCGGCAGACGGCGTGCCCCGGGGGGAGATCGTCCTCAGCCCGAACGCTGTCGGAGGAGCCTTCCTCCAGACGCCGCGTGACGCCCATCAGGCCCGTCGCGAGCTCGGGCTGGACGCGGCGGCCGAATACATCGGCACCGTCTCCTCCATCGTCCCCTACGAGGGACTCGACGATCTCCTCCGTGCGGCGGCGATCCTCGCTCCACGTCGGCCGCGCCTGCGTGTCCTGCTGGTGGGCGACGGGACGGATCTGCCCAGGCTCAGGCAACTGGCCGTCGAGCTGGGCATTGACGACCGGCTCGTGACGACCGGACGGGTCGACCGCTCCCTGGCCCCCCTCTACCATCGGGCGCTCGACGTCTTCTGCGTGCCCCGCAAGGACATGGACGTCACCCGGTCCGTGACTCCCATGAAGCCTCTCGAGGCGATGGCGTCGGAGCGTCCCACACTCGTCTCCGCCCTTCCCGCACTCCGAGAGATCGTGACCGACGGGGTGACGGGTATCACCGTGCCCCCCGAGGACCCGGCCGCCTGGGCCGGCGCACTGGAGTCGGTGCTCTCCGACCCCGAGTGGGCTCGATCCCTGGGGCAGGCGGCTCGGGCATGGGTGGTGGCGGAGCGGACGTGGGGCTCGAACGCGGAGCGCTATGCGGCCCTCTACGCCAGGCTCGGCGCGGCCGAGTCAAGACCCAATGAGCCGTCTGCGACGGGCCGTCCCTATACTCGAGGGGAATAAGACACGCCTGGCCGATCGCTGTCGGTGATCGTTGCCGCCGGACGAGAGTCACCCTGGGGCGAGGACGTCCCGCCCGGCTCCACCATTTGGTCCCCGAGAGAAGTGAACGAGGATTCTTCATGAGCGAGATCAGTAGCGTCGCCGTCGTCGGCCTGGGCTACATCGGCCTCCCCACCGCCGCGATCCTGGCAGAGAACGGCGTGCGGGTCCATGGCGTTGACGTGAGCCAGCGGACAGTGGACGCCGTGAACGCCGGCACCGTCCCGTTCGTGGAGCCGGACCTCGCGGACTTCGTCTCCCGAGCCGTCGAGAAGGGCCTGCTCTCCGCAACCTTGGACACCCCGAAGGCGGACGCGTACATCGTGGCCGTGCCGACCCCCTTCAAGGACGGCCACGCTCCGGACCTCGGTTACATCGAGGCGGCGGCACGCGCCCTGGCCCCGCAGCTCTCCGGAGACGAGCTCGTGATCCTCGAGTCCACCTCGCCTCCCGGCGCTACCGAGCGCATGGCCGAGGTGGTCTACACCGAGCGTCCCGACCTTCGCGAGTCGAAGGTGGACTTTGCCCACTGCCCGGAGCGTGTGCTTCCCGGCCGCGTCATGGTGGAGTTGGTGACCAACGACCGGATCGTGGGCGGCTCCACCCCGCGCGCCGCGCAGCGCGCCAAGGCGCTCTACGAGACGTTCTGCGAGGGTCAGATCCTCCTGACCGACACACGCACGGCCGAAATGGCCAAGCTCGTGGAGAACTCATTCCGCGACGTGAACATCGCCTTCGCCAACGAGCTCTCCCTCATCTGCGCCGAGCTCGGCATCGACGTGTGGGAGCTGATCGAGCTCGCCAACCACCACCCGCGCGTGAACATCCTCCAGCCGGGCCCCGGCGTGGGTGGGCACTGCATCGCGGTGGACCCCTGGTTCATCGTCGACGCCGCGCCTGACACGGCGCGCATCATCCGTGCTGCGCGCGAAATCAATGACGGCAAGCCGAAGTGGGTCGTGGACCAGGCCAAGGCCGCCGCGTTTGACGTGCAGCAGGCCACCGGCCGTGCCCCCGTGGTGGCCGTCCTCGGTCTGGCGTTCAAGCCGAACATCGACGATTTGCGTGAGTCGCCTGCCCTGAACATCGCGACCGAGGTGGCGCAACAGTTCACCGGTTCGCGCATTCTCGTGGTGGAGCCGCATGTGGAGGAACTGCCCGCTGCGCTGGCCGGCCGCGAGAACGTGGAGCTGGTCCCGGCCGAAGACGGCATCCGGGAGGCCGATGTCGTCCTGCTGCTGGTGGACCATGACGCGTTCGCCGGGCTCGGTGCCGCCACCGAGGGCAAGACGGTCATCGACACGCGCGGCCAGTGGCGCTGACACGATCTCGGCACCTGGGGCGGGGCGGTCGGTGACGGCTGCCCCGCCCCGTATGTCCCAGACGGGCAGTGCCACGACCAAGGAGGACAACATGCGTCTGCTCGTGACCGGCGGTGCCGGATACATCGGGTCTCACTTCGTCTCTGCAGCACGGCAGCAGGGCCGGGCCGACGTCGTCGTCGTTGACGACTTCTCGACCGGCCTCCGACAGCGTGTTCCGGCCGATGTCCCCGTGCACAGGATCGACCTCGCGAGCGACGCGGCCGTAGCAGCACTGACCACTCTTCTCAAAGAAGAGTCGATTGAGGTCGTCGTCCACTTCGCTGCGAAGAAGGTCGTTGCGGACTCCGTCATGCAGCCGGAGGATTATTTTCGGTCGAACATCGGCGCAACTGTAAACGTGCTGACTGCCATGAGGGCTGCGGGAACCGCGTCGATGATCTTCTCCTCGTCGGCAGCCGTCTATGGTGAGCCGGACTCGTCGATTGTGTTCGAGGACACCCCAACGGCGCCGATCAATCCGTATGGCCAGTCCAAGCTCGTGAGCGAGCTGGCTCTCGCCAACGCTTCCCGCGCCTGGGGTCTCCGGGCAGTGGCATTGCGCTACTTCAATGTCGCCGGCGCGGAAGACGGCATTCTGGCCGATACCACGACGACGAACCTCATGCCGGCGATCCGTGATGTCATCACTCGCGGCCAGCGCCTCTCGGTCTTCGGCGACGACTACCCCACCGTCGACGGCACATGTGTGCGCGATTACGTCCACGTCGTCGATCTGGCCGAGGCGCACCTGGCGGCCCTGCCGGCGGTCCTGGGCAGCACCGACCCAGCGATCCGGATCTACAACGTGGGCACCGGAAGCGGAAGCAGCGTTCTCGAAGTCGTGGATGCCTTCCGCCGCCGCCCCGGCGTGGATCTCGATTACGACATTCGGCCCCGCCGCCCGGGCGACCCGGGGGCCTTGACAGCCAACGTCTCGCTTATCGAGGAGGAACTCGGATGGGTGGCACGTTATACGCGCGATGACATCGTCACGTCCGTCATCGACTTTCCGCCCCGGCTCATCACCTGACCGCTCGTCGCAGAGACGCCAGACCTGCCCCGCCGATCACAGCACCCGAGGAATCGCACCCATGATCCAACTCTTCCTTCGCTTCTCACGACGCCAACAACTCGTCATGGGGCTTTTTGTTCTGCTCGCTGTCGTGGGTTCGGTGCTCGCCTTCCTGGTGGACCACACGATCCTCATCGTCGCGCTGTTCTGGATGATGTGCGCTGCGGTGTTCGTAATGATCATGTATCACCGCCGTCTCAACGCGAAGATCACCCGCGCCGCCCGTGCTGCACGGATGGGTTCTTCCGCTGTGGCGGGCCGCGGGGGTGCGCGGCCCGCCACGGGGCGTCGAATGTCGACGCAAGAATCACTCGACTCGCTCCAAGCCGCTTTCGCCCGCGGCAGAACCGGCGCCGCGGGCCTACCGCTGGCGCGCAAACTCATCCAGGAACGCGGGGACCTCAGTGGCGCGCGGGAGGTGCTGGATCAGCTTCGTGGAAAGTCGGGCCTAACCGACTCTGAAGAGAACTTCGTTCGTCGCGTCGACTCTCTGAACCGCCTTCTCGAAGCGGACTACCCGCTTCCCGCACGTCACCGCACCTGCAATTACCTCCCCGTGCGAGGCAGGGTGCTCTACGCCGTGGGCATGTCACCCGTGTCTGTGACCAATGGCTACACGTCCCGGACTAAGGGCGTCGCCGCCGGGCTCGTGGCCCAAGGGCTGGACGTGGTCGTAGCACCCCTGCCAGGCAAGCCTTGGGACAAAAAGTCGGTCGTCCCCGGGCGGCGAGTGCCTGTCGAACAGCGTCGCGATGTCTCGGAGATCGACGGCGTACGCCACGTGCACAACCCTGGTCTCCCTGCATGGGAGGGCGATCTCGACGTCTTCTTCCAGGTGGCTGCCGATGCGTACGTCCGCGAAGCCATGATCGAGAAGCCTGAGTTCATCCTGGCCGCCTCGAACTACCTGTCCGCGCTGCCCGCCCTGATCGCAGCCCGTCGGCTCGGGGTGCCGTTCGTATATGAGATGCGCGGATTCTGGGAAGTGTCTGCGGCATCCGTCCGGCCGGGCTGGGAGCAGTCGGACCAGTATCGGCTTGACCGCCGCTACGAAGACCTCGTCGCCCGCGAAGCCGACCGAGTGATCGTCATCACGGATGAGATGCGTGAAGACCTTGCTGCCCGTGGCATCGATGCGGACAAGATCACCGTCGCGCCCAACTGCGTTGACCCAGAGGTGTTCGCCCCTCTTGGCAAGGACCATGCGCTCTTGCGCGGCCTGGGATTCACCGATACCGAGGCTCCGGTCGTGGGTTTCGCAGGCAGCGTCACCGATTACGAAGGCCTCGATCTCGTCACCGACGCGCTCGCGGCACTCAAGGCTGAGGGCGTCCGGTTCAACTTCCTCATCATCGGCGGGGGCGCATATCTCGATACGTTGAAGGTGAGGATCGCCACACGCGGTCTTGATCCTGAGACGCGTTTCGTCATGAACGTTCCGAACGCGGACATGCCGGCGTACCTCTCGAGCATCGATGTGTTCCCCCTGGCCCGGAAGTCCTTGCCGGTGACCGAGCTCGTTTCGCCATTGAAGCCGCTGGAGGCGATGGCGGTCGGCGGGGCGGTGGTCCTCTCCGACGTCTCGCCGCACAAGGTGTTCTGCGGGCCTGCTGGAGATACCGCGGTCAGTTTCCAGAAGGACGACCTGGCGAGCCTCATCGAGCGTCTGCGCGAAACTCTCGCGGACCCGCACGCTGCTCGCGCCATGGGGGTGCGTGCCCGGCGCTGGGTCAAGGAGAATCGGCGCTGGCCAGTCACGGGCGAGCGCATCGCCGCTTTACTGACGGCCTTGGCCGACGAGTTTCGGGCCCCATTGGACGATGCAGAGCGCCCGCTCACCGACTACACCGTCGCCTTCATCGGCGACGAATTCACGACGGACACCTTCGTCCCCGAGTTGACCGCCTTGCGTGTGAGGCCTGAGGACTGGCGCGAGGCCTTCGACGACCACCGCGTGGATGCGCTGTTCATCGAGTCCGCCTGGCGAGGCAACGACAGTGCGTGGACCGGGATCATTGGGTATTACGACGACGAGACTCACGCGCCGGTGGTCGAGCTGATCGCACATTGCAGGCTTCACGGAATCCCCGTGATGTTCTGGAACAAGGAGGATCCGGTCCATTTCAACCGGTTCAAGCGCACCGCAGCGCTATGCGACTACGTGTTCACGACGGACGCGCGCACGATTGTCGATTACAACGCGCTTCCGGACAACCAGATCACGACTGTCGCCTCGGCCCCGTTCGCGGCGCAGCCTCTGTTGCACAACCCGCTACCCAGCACCCGGGCACAAGACGAGAATATCGCGTATGGCGGGACCTACTACGGGGACAAGTACGCGACGCGTAAACAGGGGCTGGACTTCCTGTTCTATGAGTCTGCCCCACACGGCTTGGCGATCTACGAGCGGGTGCACAACGATCCCAACTCGCCGTACCGCCTGCCGGACCGTTTCCGCCGGTACGCGCGAGGAAGCCTGAGCTACCCCGAGATGTGCCAGGCCTATAAGGCCCACCCGATCCACCTGAACGGCAACTCGGTGGTGGACTCGCCGAGCATGTTCTCTCGCCGGGTCGTGGAGATCACCGCGTCCGGGTCGACGGTACTCAGCTCCGCGGGCCGTGGCGTAGACGAGACGTTGGCGGGCACCGTCCCGACCGTAACCACCGCCGATGAGGCTGCGGCCTATCTGGAGGGCTGGAAGTCGTCTGAGCAGCGTCGGCACGCCGGCCTGTGGGATGCGTTCCGCCACGTCTACGAGGCACACACGTGTGCTCACCGTCTGGTGTACATGATGCGCGTCGCTGGGTTCCGAGTCCGCAGTCCGCAGGCCGCGCCGATCGCGGTTGAGTGCGCCGCCGCAGACGTGCCGTTGTTCGAGGCCCAGACCATGCGTCCTGCCTTGTACCTGGTGACTGACACCACTGAGGGCGTTGACGCCGCCTGTCCCGTCGTCCTCGCCGCTCTTCCGGAGCGGGCGGCGACGCTGCAAGAGGCCGGTATCCGGAACGTCGTCGTCCACCGTGATGGCGCCCCTGCTCCGGACGAGCACCTTGTGGAGGACTTCTCGCTCGCTCTGCATTTCGGACCTTGGAAGGCCGTGGGCACTCGGACCGTTGAATGGTCGCCGGGCGACGCACACGTGCGAATCGCTGCTCTGACGGCGGACATCGATGAGGGCACTGTGCTGGTGGACGCCGGCGTCTACACCGACTCTGTTCTCGGGGAGCGACCTGCTCTAGCCGATGACGAGGTCTTTGCCTGGCAGCACGTCGTAGAACACGTCGGCAAGGTGACCTACACAGACTCGACGGCTGTCCCGATCGACACCGCGGTCGCCCACGAGGAGGCAGGCCCCCTTTCGCTCGTTGCTTCTGGAGAGGCGGGGCCGCCCGTAGGGGAGACTCAGACGGCGCCTCTCAACGTCCTCGTCGCTGGCCATGACCTGAAGTTCCTGCCGCAGATCATGGCCCAGCTCGAAGCTGCGGGTCACCGTGTCATCATCGACCAGTGGGACGGACACGATATCCACGACGAGGAACGCAGCCTCCGACTCCTCGCCGAAGCAGATGTCGTCTTCTGTGAGTGGGCGCTCGGGAACGTGAAGTGGTACAGCCACCACAAGCAGGACAACCAGCGGCTTGTGGTGCGCCTCCACGCCCAGGAACTTCGCACTCGCTATCTCAAGGACGCCGACCTGTCCGCCGTGGACACCTTCGTGTTCGTGTCGCCCGTCGGCATGCGGCGGGCGCAGTTGCTCTTCGGAGTGCCGGTGGACCGGTCCGTAGTCATCGGCAACACCTTCGACTTCGAGCGATTTGCGGCGCCTCGGAACGCACCGGATCCGCATGCCCTCGGTCTTGTCGGCTCCGTGCCACATTCGAAGCGTCTGGACCTCGCGCTCGACGTGACCGAACTGCTGGCGTCGCACGACCCGGCCTACCATCTCGACATCATGGGTAAGGAGTACCACGAGTACGCGTGGCTCATGAAGCGAACTGCTGAGCGGAGTTATTTTGAGGCCCAGTATTCGCGGATTGAATCGTCTGCGGTGCTCCGCGAAGCCGTCCGGTTCGGCGGTCACTCCTCTGACATCGCGGAGTGGTACCGCGCCAAGCCAGGCATCATCTTGTCCACGAGCGACCACGAAGGAACGCATCAGGCGATCGCGGAAGGAGGTGCAGCAGGCTGTGTGCCGGTGATCTTCCCGTGGGCGGGGGCTGAGGCCGTTTATGACGATCGATGGGTCGTCGAGGGCGTCCGCGACGCGGTCGACCGGATCCGCAGGTACTCATCAGATCCGGCCCTCTTCCTGGAGGAGTCTGAGCAGGTCAAGGCATTCATGCGGGAGCGTTTCTCGCCCGAAGAAATCGGTGCCCAGATCCTAGCCGTGGTAGAGGGCCGGCAGTGACGTAGCGCCGGAGAACGAAGGGGACCGTCTCTCGTGTGAGACGGTCCCCTTCTTTCAATGACCCGTGGTGCCCTCGAGAGCAACGATGCGTTCTGCCTCGGTCGTCTCGTACCGTGCCCGGACTTCGAGCGCTTTCTCTTCCCCGTGCTTGCGTAGTGCGCTCATGAAATAGCTGTAATGCTGCATGACGTCGAGGGTGTCTCCGTCTTCGATGATCGCGCCCTGATCCATCCAGACGACGCGGGTGCACATCTCTCGGATCACTCCGGCGGAATGGTTGACGAGGAAGCCTGTGCCAGACCGTGCGATCAGGTCTCGCATTGCTTGATTGGACCGCTCCCGGAAAGCGTCGTCGCCGGTCGCAAGTGCTTCGTCGATCATGATGATGTCGGGTTGCGACTTCACTGAGATCGCGAAGCGCAGGCGGGCCCGCATGCCGGAGGAGTATGTGCGCATGGGCATTCGAATGGATTTTCCGATGTCGGCCAACTCAGCGACTTGTGGGATTCGCTCGTGGACCTCGGCTGGGGTCAGGCCCATTGCGAGTAGACCGATCCGAATGTTGTCCAGACCGGTGAGGTTGGGCATGAGCGCTGCCCCTACACCCATCAATTGGGGCGCAGAAGCGGCAAAGACCTCCCCAGATGTTGGCGCCTCAACGCCTGCAAGGACGCGGAGCAGGGCACTCTTTCCGGACCCATTGCGTCCGACGAGTCCGATGAATTCGCCCATCCGTGCAGCTAAGGACACCCCCCTCACAGCATGGACGACGTCCAGTTCACCGCCCCGAGAAAAGAGCCCGCGAGATTTCTCGTCCCGAGCGATCCTCACGGGGTAATCGAGGATGATGTCCGTAGCGAGCAGGTTGAGGCCACCAGACGAGGCTGAGTGCCCCCCCTCGAACGCTTCCGGCGGCTGCGCATGGTCCTGGTTAGCGGTACTGGTCACGGCCGTACGATTCCTCTCCGAGCCAGAAGACAATGCTGCCGACAATCGTCAGGCACACGGCATACGCGGCGAGCATCGCCCAGCTCGACGCCGGCGGCGTCACCCCCTCGATGACGACCTGACGGTACATCGAGAGCAGTACATACAACGGGTTGAGTTGGATGATCGCATGGAGGGCGGGGTGGTTGTCCGTGAAGCGCGTGATTGGGAAGATGACTCCGGAGCCGTACATCAGGAGACGGGATACGAACGGCACCATGCGGCTCACATCCGGAAGGAGGGTGCTGAGCCGCGCCAGCACGAGCATGATGCCGAAGTTGAGGATCACGTGCAGCCCCAGGATACCCGGGAAGACCAGCCAGGACCACTCAGGCGTCTCATGCGGGGGGATCGCTATGACGAGGATGAACATCACTGCGATCGCTGGTAGTCGCTGGAGCACGTCGTATACGAGATCGGCCAAGGGCAGCGCCATGCGTGGGAACCGGAAGGCGCGGGTCAAGGACAGGTTCGACGCGATGGTCCGCGTGCCAGATGTCAATGCGGCTCCGGTCATCTGGAACATGAACACACCCACGATGACGAAAGCGACAAAATTGTCCATTCCGTGGTCGAAACGCAAAAGCAGACCGAAGATCAGCCAGTAGAAGATCGCGTCGAGCATTGGGCGAAGGATGAGCCATACCGACCCAAGACGACTGTCGTCGTTTCCTGTGACGAGCCGTCCCCGGGACTGCCACCAGATGAAGTGTCGGCGTTGCCAGAGTTCCACCAGATAGCGGCGAGGAGAAGGACGACCTGTGACAGGTGAGAGGTGTGAAGCGTCACCGTAAGCCTGGACGGCCGCGGCGCGGAATGCGCTGGCGACGGGTTCGGAGGGTCGTCTTGGTCGCCGTGTGTTCATCGGTTCGCGCCTGCCTTTCTGAGCGTGGGCCACCCGAGTGGGGGACCGGCCGTCGATGCGGGAGTTCCCCTGACGGTGCCCGACGACGGCAATGCCGCGCGCGTGAGGCGCGTCGACCGCCTCCTTAGTGTAGGAGACGGCGGCGCGGGAAGGCGGCTGCTGAGGGGTCGGCTTGTTGGCTTCGACTATGGTGAAGTCGTTTGGAGGTCCCGCCGCTTGGACTTGATCTCCTCCCCTTCGAGCCGTCGTCGATGCAGCGAGGAACACCGTGAAGAAAATCATGCCCATCTACGGAACCCGCCCGGAGGCCATCAAGGTGGCGCCCATCGTGAAGGCGCTCCAGGCGGACGACCGCTTCGACTGCGTCGTCACGGTCACGGGACAGCACCGCGAGATGCTGGACCAGGTCAATGAGCTCTTCGGGATCGTCCCCGACCATGACCTCAACATCATCCAGCCGCGCCAGACCCTCAACGGCGTCTTCGCCCGCACCCTCGCCGGCCTCGACGCCGTGCTGGAGGAGGTCGGCCCTGACGCCGTCCTCGTGCAGGGGGACACCACCACCTCGACGGCGGCCGCCGTCGCCGCGTTCAACCGCCAGATCCCCGTGGTCCACGCCGAGGCGGGCCTGCGAAGCTTCGACATCATGTCCCCGTTCCCGGAGGAGGCGAACCGGAAGATCACCAGCCAGATCGCCGCGCTGCACCTGCCGCCCACCTCGGTCAGTCGGGACAACCTGCTGCGCGAGGCTGTCGCGGAGGAGGACGTCTACGTCACCGGGAACACCGTGATCGACGCCCTCCTGGAGGCCGTGCGGGCCCAGGTGCCGTTCGAGGACGAGCGCCTCGCCGCCCTCGAGTCGTCCGGGCGCCGCATCGTGCTCGTCACCACGCACCGCCGCGAGAACCAGGGTGATGCGATGCGCGGGGTCGGTCGAGCACTGGCCCGGCTCGCGGCCCGCTTCCCGGACGTGTCGTTCGTCCTGCCGGCGCACCGCAACCCCGTGGTGCGCGAGGCGATCCTGCCCCACCTCGAGGGCCTGGAGAACGTGCTCGTCACCGAGCCGCTGGCGTACGGCGAGTTCACCCACCTGCTCTCGGCGGCCACCGTGGTGCTCACCGACTCGGGCGGGGTGCAGGAGGAGGCGCCCTCGCTGGGCAAGCCCGTCCTCGTGATGCGGGAGAACACCGAACGCCCCGAGGCCGTGAGCGCCGGGACCGTCCGGCTGATCGGCACGGACGAGGAGCTCGTGGTCTCCGAGGTCTCCCGCCTCCTCGAGGACCCCCAGGCCTACACCGCCATGAGCACGGCGGTGAATCCCTACGGCGACGGCCGCGCGGCCGAGAGGACGGTGTCCGGGATCGCGCAGCTGCTGGGTGTGGGGGAGCGGCTGCCGGCCTTCGACGGCGCCTGAGCCCCGGCGGTCTTCCGCCCGACGCCGACGGCGTCTGGGCGGTCAGACGTGGCCGCGCGGCGCCGGAGTCACGTCCGGCGGGATGATCGTGGGCAGCGAGCCCGTGCGCGGTCCGCCCGGGGCGACCGGCACGTTGGTCTCGGGGGCGCGGGTCCAGGCCAGCGCACCGAGCAGGATCACACCGCCGGTGAGCACGAACGCCCAGCCGTAGCCGGCGTGGTCCACCACGAGGCCGGCCAGCAGTGGACCGGCGATCGCACCGAGGTCCGCGGACATCTGCGCCGCGGACATCACCGGCCCGGCCTTGCGGCCCTGGCCCACCATGTCCGCGATGGCGGCCTGCTGCGGGGCGTTGAGCACGCCGGTGCCGGCTCCGGAGAGCAGGCACGCGACCAGGAACAGCAGGGGCGACTGCATCCACCCGATCACGCCGGTGGTGGCGGCCATGGTGAGCAGGCCGGTGAGGATCAGCGGCTTGCGGCCGTGCACGTCGGAGAGACGCGAGGAGAAGGTCACGGCGACCACGTTGCCCAGCGCGAACACGGAGAGGGCGAGGCCGGCCATGAGGGCCCCGTCCACCGGCCACCCCAGCAGCGCCGTGCCCGCGAACGCGGTGCCGGCGAACAGCGGCATCACCGAGTTGCGCACGCCGAACGTGGCCCAGCCGTTCGCGAAGAACGAGGCGAGCGCCGCACGGTAGGACGGCAGGCCGAACGCCTCCTTCAGGGGCATCGTCGGGCGGGGATCGCCGGTGCCGCGGTCCGCGCGCCGCGTGTCCCGCAGCAGGACGAACACCATCCCCGCGGCGATCACCAGCGACGTGCCGTAGATCAGGAACGGCGCACGGAAGCCGAAGACCGCCAGGGCGGAGCCCACGATCGGCCCCACGATGTTGCCGATCAGGAAGGCGGAGGCGTACGCACCGGAGACGCGCCCGCGCATCGTCGGCGGTGACTTCGCCGCCAGGAACGCCATGGCGGACACCGTGAACAGCGTGGAGCCGACGCCGCCGAGGGCGCGGAAGAGCAGCAGCTGCTCGAACGTCTGAGCGAAGGCGATGAGGAACATGGACGCGGCCACGATCAGCACACCGGTCATGTACACGGGCGTCTCGCCGAGGCGGTTCGTCAGGCGCCCGGAGAGCGGGGCGAACAGGAGCCGCGTCAGCCCGAACGCGGAGACGACGGCGGCCACGGCCGTCGCGGACGCGTTGAAGGAGCTCGCGTACTGCGGCAGGAGCGGGGCGATGATGCCGAACCCGATGGCGATCACGAACGCCGCCGCGACCAGCACCTTCACGTCCCGGGGGAGCGGTGGTCGGGACGGTCGGCGGTCACGGGAGGGCGGCATGCCCGTCATCATCCCACGCCCCTGTGACAGACTGGCCTCGTGGAAATCGCCCTCATCATCTCAGTCGTGATCGCCCTGCTGGTGGGCACCGTCCTCGTCGGATTCCTCGATCGTCGCCCCGCGCCGCCGAAGGGCGCCTACCCGGGGCTGCGTGACGCGGACGACCCCGCGCCCGGCGTCGCCTCCGGCGGCTCCCACGGTTCGACCGCGGTGCTCGAGCGCCCCGAGGCCCCCGACGCCGAGCTGCTCGCCCCGGCGCCCAAGCACGCCGCGCCTCCGGTCGTCGAGGCTGCCCCGGTGGAGACCGTGCCGGTCGAGGTCGAGCCGGAGACCACGCGCCAGCTCGAGCGCCCCGAAGCCGCCGGCACGCGCTTGGCCCGCCTGCGGGCGCGCCTGCTGAAGTCCAACAACGTCTTCGGCAAGTCCCTCCTCGCCCTGCTGTCCCAGGACCGCATCGACGACGACGTGTGGGACGAGATCGAGGAGACGCTGCTCATGGCGGACCTCGGCACGGACGCCACCATGGAGCTCGTGGACCGTCTCAAGGCCCGCGTGACCGTGGCCGGCACCCGTGACCCGCAGGAGCTGCGCGGCCTGCTGCGCGAGGAGCTCGTGGCCATGCTCGATCCCTCGCTGGACCGCCGCATCGCCGCCACCCGCAAGAACGACCTCCCGGCCGTCACCATGGTCGTGGGCGTCAACGGTGTCGGCAAGACCACCACCGTGGGCAAGCTGGCCCGCGTGCTCGTGGCCGAGGACCGCACCGTGGTGCTCGGCGCGGCCGACACCTTCCGCGCCGCCGCCGCCGAGCAGCTCGCCACGTGGGGCGCCCGCGTGGGCGTGGAGACCGTCAAGTCCGACGTCGAGGGCGCGGACCCCGCCTCCGTCGCCTTCGAGGCCGTGAAGACCGGCATCGAGCAGGAGGTGGACTGCGTCCTGGTGGACACCGCGGGCCGCCTGCAGAACAAGGCCAACCTCATGGACGAGCTCGGCAAGATCAAGCGCGTCATCGAGAAGCAGGCCGCCGTGGACGAGGTCCTCCTCGTCCTGGACGCCACCACGGGCCAGAACGGCCTCACCCAGGCGAAGGTGTTCGCCGAGGTCGTGGACGTCACCGGCATCGTGCTCACCAAGCTGGACGGCACCGCCAAGGGCGGCATCGTCGTGGCGATCCAGCGCACGCTCGGCGTGCCGGTCAAGCTGATCGGCCTGGGTGAGGGCGCGGACGACCTCGCGCCCTTCACCGCCGAAGGCTTCGTGGACGCGCTGCTCGCCGACTGAGCAGCGCCGCCCGAGGACGGGGCCCGGACCGCACGCGCGGTCCGGGCCCCGTCGCCGTTCGGCCGGGCATGCGTGGCGTCACAGAGGCGTGTGTGGCGTCACAAAACGGCAGGGTCGGGCGGTGCGCCGCCCCTGCGCCTAGGATCACGGCATCGGCCCGACAGGGCCGGGCGACGACGCCTCCGGGCATCGGTCGCCGCACTGCCGTCCGGGGGCCCGACCGGAAGGTGCAGCGATGAACGACCCGACCACCCTGGATGCCGGAACGGTATGGACCGTCACGAGCGCGGGCCTCGTCCTCTTGATGACGCCGGGTCTGGCGCTCTTCTACGGCGGCATGACGCGCGCGAAGTCCGCCCTCAACATGATGATGATGTCCTTCGTCTCGATGGGGCTCATCGGCGTCGTCTGGGTCCTGTGGGGCTACGGCATGACCCATGAGCCGGGCTGGCTGGGACTCGTGGGCAACCCCCTCTCCGACCTCGGCCTGAGCGATGCGATGGCCGAGGGGAACCTGATCCCCGCGGCCTACGCGGCCACCTTCGCCGTCATCGCGGTGGCCCTCATCTCCGGCGCCGTGGCCGACCGGGCGCGCTTCGCCACGTGGTGCGTGTTCGTGCCCGTGTGGGTCAGCCTCGTCTATGCGCCGCTCGCCTACATGGTGTGGGGCGGCGGGCTGCTCTCCGAGGAGGGCGCGATCGGCTCTCGCCTCGGGGAGGCCCTCGACTTCGCCGGCGGCCTCGTGGTGCACATCAGCGCCGGCGTGGCCGCGCTCGTGCTGGCGCTGTCCATGGGCAAGCGGAAGGGCTTCGGCGTGGACCCGGCGCACCGCCCGCACAACGTGCCCTTCGTGATGCTGGGCGCCGCAATCCTGTGGTTCGGCTGGTTCGGCTTCAACGGCGGCGCCGCCCAGGGCGGGCACCAGCTCGGGCTCGTGTGGATCACCACCCTGGCCGCCGGCTCGGCCGGCATGCTCGGGTGGATCGTCGTCGAGTGGCTGCGCCGCGGCCGCCCGACCTCGATCGGCACGGCCTCCGGCATCGTGTCCGGGCTCGTGGCCATCACCCCGGCCTGCGCGTACGTGAGCCCCGTCGGCGCGATCGTGATCGGCCTCGTCTCCGGCGCGGCGTCCGCGCTCGCCGTCAACCTCAAGTACCGGCTCGGCTTCGACGACTCGCTCGACGTGGTCGGCGTCCACCTCACCGCGGGCATCCTCGGCACCGTGCTGATCGGCTTCTTCGCCCTGCCCTCTGAAGGACCCGCGGGCCTCTTCTACGGGGGTGACGCGTCCCTGCTGCTCACCCAGGCGGTCGCCGTCGTGGTGGCCGTGGTGTTCACGGCGGTCGTGACCGCCGTGATCGCCCTCGTGCTGCGGGCCACCCTCGGCCTGCGCGTGAGCGCCGAGGACGAGGAGCGGGGCGTGGACGTCACGCTGCACTCCGAGACCGCCTACGACGTGGGCTTCGGCGCCGTGCCCGTCCCGGCCGACGCGCTCGCCCACGCCGGGGAGCGGTCAGCGGGCTGAGCGGCCACGGTTGCTAGGCTTGCCGGGCGACGTCGTCGGATGACGGCGTCGCCCGGCGGTCTTCACGACGCCGACACCCCTGACGCCTGCGAAGGATCCCACCCGCCGTGTTCACCTCCCTGTCCGACCGCCTCTCCGCCACGTTCCGCAACCTCAAGGGCAAGGGGCGGCTGACCGAGGCGGACATCGACGCCACCGCGCGCGAGATCCGGCGCGCCCTCCTGGACGCCGACGTCGCCGTCCCCGTGGTGCGCCAGTTCATCTCCCAGGTGAAGGAGCGCGCCCTCGGCTCCGAGGTGGCCCAGGCGCTGAACCCGGGCCAGCAGATCGTGAAGATCGTCAACGAGGAGCTCGTGACCATCCTGGGCGGGGAGACCCGCCGCATCCGGCACGCCAAGACCGGCACCACCGTGATCATGCTCGTGGGCCTGCAGGGCGCCGGCAAGACCACCCTCGCGGGCAAGCTCGCGCATCTGCTCAAGTCCCAGGGCCACACCCCGCTCCTCGTGGCGTGCGACCTGCAGCGCCCCAACGCGGTGAAGCAGCTCCAGGTGGGCGGCCAGCGCGCCGGCGTGCCCGTGTACGCCCCGCACCCGGGCGTCTCCTCCGAGTTCGAGGCCGCCACGGGCGACCCCGTGCAGGTGGCCCGGGAGGGCGTGGCCGAGGCCAACGCCAAGTACCACGACGTGGTCATCATCGACACCGCCGGCCGTCTCGGCGTGGACGCCGAGCTCATGCGCCAGGCCGCGGACATCCGCGCCGCCGTGCAGCCGGACGAGGTCCTCTTCGTCATCGACGCGATGATCGGCCAGGACGCCGTGGCCACCGCACAGGCCTTCAACGAGGGCGTCGGCTTCACCGGCGTGGTCCTCACCAAGCTCGACGGCGATGCCCGCGGCGGCGCCGCGCTGTCGGTCCGCCAGGTGACCGGTCAGCCCATCATGTTCGCCTCCACGGGCGAGGGGCTGAAGGACTTCGAGGTCTTCCACCCGGACCGCATGGCATCCCGCATCCTCGACATGGGCGACGTCATGTCGCTCATCGAGCAGGCCGAGCAGAACTGGGACCGCGCCGAGGCCGAGAAGATGGCCAAGAAGTTCGCGGACCAGGAGGACTTCACCCTCGACGACTTCCTGCAGCAGATGCAGCAGCTCAAGAAGATGGGCTCGCTGAAGAAGATGCTCATGATGATGCCGGGCGCCCAGGGCATGCGGCAGCAGCTCGAGCAGTTCGACGAGTCCTCCATCGGCCGCGTGGAGGCGATCATCCACTCGATGACCCCGCACGAGCGCGTGGCCCCGAAGATCATCAACGGCTCCCGCCGCGCGCGCATCGCCCGCGGCTCCGGATCCCAGGTCTCCGAGGTGAACGCCCTCCTGGAGCGCTTCGCCGAGGCGCAGAAGATGATGAAGAAGATGGCCTCGGGCGGCGGCCTGCCGGGCATGCCCGGCATGGGCCACGGCGGCACCTCTCGGAAGGCCAAGGGCAAGAACGCCAAGAACAGGGTGAAGTCCGGCAACCCGGCCAAGGCCGCGGCCGAGCGCAAGGCCCTCGAGGAGCGCCAGGCGCGTTCCGCGCAGGCCGGCGCGGGCTCCATGTTCGGCCAGGGCGCCGGCGGCATGGACCTCGAGAACTTCGACCCGTCGAGCCTGAACCTGCCCGCCGGCTTCGAGAAGTACCTCAAGGACCGCTGATCCCCGGGTCCACGACGACGACGGCGCCCGCCCGGCGCGGCCGTCGTCGTCCTCCCGCGCGCGTCGAGGTGCACGAGCCGGGGGAGTCTGGCAGAATGGCCCGGTACTGAGCGTGAGCCCGGACGACCCTCTATCCTCCGCGCGCTCCGTTCCGTTTAGCCCGGTCGCATGCCCCGCTGCCCCCACGCGGAGAACCGATCGCGGCCCCCTGATCTCTACCAAGGAGTGACCACACACGTGGCTGTCAAGATTCGTCTGAAGCGGTTCGGCAAGATCCGCGCCCCGTACTACCGCATCGTCGTCGCCGACTCCCGCACCCGCCGTGACGGCCGTGCGATCGAGGAGATCGGCAAGTACCACCCCACCGAGGAGCCCTCGTTCATCGAGGTCGACTCGGAGCGCGCGCAGTACTGGCTCTCCGTGGGCGCACAGCCCACCGAGCAGGTCGCCGCCCTCCTGAAGATCACCGGTGACTGGCAGAAGTTCAAGGGCGAGGCCGGCGCCGAGGGCACCCTGCGGACCAAGGCTGAGAAGGAGGCCTTCGTGGCCCCCTCCAAGGGCTCGGTCATCATCCCCGAGGAGCCCAAGAAGGAGGAGGCCCCGGCCGAGGCTGAGGCCCCGGCCGAGGCTCCTGCCGCGGAGGCCGAGGCCCCGGCCGAGAAGTCCGAGTGACCATGCTGACCGAGGCCCTCGAGCACCTGGTGCGAGGCATCGTGGACACGCCGGACGCCGTCCGGGTGGACGCGCGTGCCCAGCGCCGCGGTGACATGCTGGAGGTCCGTGTGGCCCCGGAGGACCTCGGTCGCGTGATCGGCCGTCAGGGCCGCACCGCCACCGCGCTGCGCACCGTGCTGGACGGCCTGGCCGGACACCCGGTCCGCGTGGACGTCGTGGAGACGGACCGCGCCCGCTGACCACTCCGCCGGGTCCACCCGGCACCACGATCCCCGCAGCCCCTGCCGTGCAGGAGCTGCGGGGATCGTCGCGTCCGGGGCCGTCGTGTCAGCCGGCTGACTCCTGCACGGTGGCGAGGCGGTAGCCGAGGCCGCGCACCGTGAGGATCCGGGACGCCCCGATCTTGGTCCGCAGGTACCGCACGTACACGTCCACGACGTTCGATCCGGACTCGAAGTCAGCTCCCCACACGCCGTCGAGGAGCTACTCCCGGCTGAGCACCTGGCCCGGATGGCGCAGGAACTCCTCGGCCAGGGCGAACTCCCGGGCCGAGAGGTTCACCGGCTCCCCGCTCAGGGTGAGCAGGTGGGCGGCCGGGTCCAGCTCCAGGTCGCCGTGCCGGAGCACGGCGTCCACGGGCGCGGGAGCGGGAGTGCCGGGACGCAGGCGCAGGCGCACGCGGGCGAGGAGCTCGGCGAACCGGAAGGGCTTGGCCGTGTAGTCGTCCGCCCCGGAGCTGAGTCCCTCCACGGTGTCCTCCGCCGAGGAGCGCGCCGTGAGGATGATGACCGGCAGCTCCCCGTCCTGGGCGCGGATCCGGGACAGGACCTCGAAGCCGTCGACGTCGGGGAGCCCCAGGTCGAGGATCACGAGGTCGAACGCGCCCGTCATGGCCAGGGCGATGCCCTCGGCGCCGGTGCCCGCCGTCGTCACGGCGTACCCCTCCGCGGCGAAGCCCTTGGTGACGAAGCCGGCGATCCGCTCCTCGTCCTCGATCAGCAGCAGGGGGATCATGGGCGGTCCTCTCGGTCGTCGATGCCGCCCGCCGGTCTCGGCGGGGGCGTGCCCTCCAGGGGCAGGCTCATGGTGAAGACGGACCCCCGGCGGGGCGCGGGGTCCACGGTGATCCGGCCGCCGTGGCCCTCCACGATCGTGCGGACGATCGCGAGGCCCAGGCCGGATCCCTCCGTCCGCCGGCCGTGGGCGCCGCGGCCGAATCGCTCGAAGATCACGTCGCGGTCCTCGGGGCGCACGCCCACGCCCGCGTCCTGCACCCACAGCCGCAGCATGCCTGCCCGCGCCGCGGAGCCGATGCCCACGGGCGTGCCGGGCTCCGAGTAGCGCACGGCGTTCGCGGCCAGCTGCAGCCACGCCTGCGTCAGACGCTGTCCGTCCACGTGCGCGCTCACGGGGGCGGCGGCGTCCAGGCTCCACTGCCGGTCACCGAGGGCGCGGGCCCGTTCGAGCACCGCCTCGGTCAGCTCGGCCACGTCGGTGGGCGCGGGACGCAGGAAGTCCGGGCGCTCCGCCTTGGCGAGGGTGAGCAGGTCCTCGACGAGCCGGCCCATGAGCGCGAGCTCGTCCAGAGTCAGGCGCGTGCTCTCCCGCACGTCGTCGGGGTCCTCGGGGTCCATGACCTCGAGGTGGCCCTGCACGATGGTGAGCGGTGTGCGCATCTCGTGCCCGACGTCGTCGAGGAGGCGCCGCTGGGACGCGAAGGAGTCTTCGAGACGGTCCAGCATCGCGTTGAAGCTGTGTCCCAGGTCCGCCACGTCGTCGTGGCCGAGCACCGTGACCCGGCGGTGCGCCGTGCGGCACGGGGACGCGGGGTGCCCCGCCTCCCGGAGGAGGGCTCGGACGAGTACGCGGCGCTGGCGAAGGGCGCCAACCGGCTGCTGCGCCGGGCCGATCGCGCCCTCGCGCGGGAACGCTCGTTCGCGCAGGACATTACCCTGACACTGCGGACCTCCTCCGCGATGCTCGAGGCGGGCCTGCGCAGCCCCGGGGGCACCGCGGCGCAGTGGCGGACGACGGCGGACGAGCTGGCGGCCGAGGCCACACGGGCCCGAGAGCTGCTCGACGACCTCGCGCTGCTCACGCGCCTCGGCAGTGCCGACCTGGCCGTCGACTCCGTGGCCGTGGATCCCGCCGACATCGTCGCGGTCGCCGCCCGGGGCTGGCGGGAGCGGGCGGACCAGGACGGCAGCGGCGTCGAGGTGCGCGTCGAGGCCGACCCCTCCGTGCCGGCCGCACGGGCCGAGCCGGCACGCCTGGTGCAGGTCCTCCAGGAGGTCCTCGACAACGCCCGCGACGCAGTGCTCATCCCGGCGGATGCGCCGGGCGGCCTCGACGTCTCCTCCCTCCACCCCACGGATCGGACGATCCTCGTGCGGGTCCACGCCCTCGCCACGCAGGAGGGCGAGCGGGTGGCGATCGACGTCACGGACCGGGGGCGGGGCGTGCCCGAGGAGGAGCGCGCCGGCCTGACGGCGCGCCTCGCGGTCGCCTCGAACGACCCCGCGCCGGGCAACGGCCTGGGGCTCGCCGTCGCGCACGGGCTCATGGGCGCCATGGGCGGGGAGCTGCGCATCCTCGGGGGGGACGAGGTGGAGGCGGAGGGCACGACCGTGCGCCTGCTGCTGGAGCCGGCCCCGGCCTCATCCTGATCTCATCGCGCTCGCCCACGCTGGAGGTGCGGGCCGGCCGCCCCGACCCGCCCGCACCGAGCAGCACCGCCCGCATCGACAGGAGCCACCCCGTGTCCCGACCGCATCCCTTCGCCCCCGCCGCCCGGCCGCCTCTGCGCGTGCGCGAGCCGGCCCCCGCCCCGACGGCCCGGGACGCCTGGGGGATCGCGGCGGGGGCGGCCGGCGTCGCGGTGCTCCTGTGGCCCCTGCGCGCCTACGCGGGGCCGCAGCTCTCCGGCAACGACGCGCCGAAGTTCCGCCTGGACTCCTTCCCGCTCTCCACCTACCCGATGTCCTCCGAGCACCGCGGCCGCTCCACCTACGTGCCGCACGTGATCGGCCTCACCGAGGGGGGAGAGCGCGTCATCCCGGGCACGCGCCACTTCGGCGACGGCGGGCTGAACCAGGTCCGCAAGCAGGTCTCCCGGGCCATCCGGCGCGGCGACGCGGCGCTGGTGGCGCAGACGTACGCCGACTCCCTCGCGGAGCAGCGGGCCGCCCTCGGAGACCGGCTTCCGAGCGGCAGCGGTCAGGGGGCAGCGCGGCGCCGCCGTGAGGCGGCCGTCCAGCGGGTGGAGGTGGTGCGCTCGCGCTTCCGGTTCGACGACTACTACAGCGGGCACCGCCTCCCGCATCGGGAGACGGTGCTGGCCCGCTGTGAGCTGGGCGGGACCGCCGTCGCGGTGCGCGAGGAGCGCACGGCGGACGAGATCGCGAACGGGGTGGCCCGGTGAACGGCGCGCGGATCCGGCAGTGGGCGGTGGACACGCTGCGTCCCGCGGCCACCCCGGCGCGCCCCGCGGTGCTGCGGATCGGCGTGGGCCTGTTCGCGGCACGGCACCACGCGCGCCGCCGCGCCCTCCTGCGCGGCGTGCACGCCCAGGATCCCCGACGCTTCGCGCCCGTCGGCGTCGTCCGCGTCCTGCGGCGTCCGCTGCGCCCGGAGGTGGCCGACCGGATCCACGACGCCGCGCAGGCCGTCAACGTGCTGGCCACGCTGGGGGTCGCCCACCGCGTCACCGGGCCGCTCAACGCGGCCCTGCAGCTGTGGACCCTCACCTACCGCAACTCGTGGGGCATGATCTACCACAACGACAACATGCTCGTGCTCCACCAGATGGTGCTGGGCACGAGCCCGAGCGCGGACGCCCTCAGCGTGGACGCCCTCGTGATGCGGCGGCGCCTGGCGCCCGCGGTCTTCGAGCGCCGCTACGGCGCGGTGCCCGTGATGCTCAACGCGGTCACCAGCGCGGTGTACTTCATCTCCGGCGTGGCCAAGGTGCGCAGCACGGTGGGATTCGGCTGGGCCTCCGGGGACGTCCTGCGCGGGCAGATCGCGATCGACGGCCTGCGCAAGGACCTGTTCGGCTCGCAGAAGCCCGCCGCGGGCACGGCGCTGTACCACCGGGAACGGCTGTTCACCCTGATGGCGGTCGTCTCCCTCGCGGTGGAGCTGGGCGCGCCGCTGAGCCTGGTGGACCGACGGCTCGGCCTGGCCTTCGCCGCGGCCGCCTGGGGCATGCACACCGGCATCCGTGAAATCATGGGGATCTCGTTCCCGTACAACCTCAGCGGCGTCAGCTACCTGGCCCACCTCCCGGTGGGCCCACAGCTGCCTCGCTGAGCGGCCGACGCCGCGCCACCGCGAAGGACACCGCATGAGCCCCACCCCCGTCACGCCCGCCGAGGACGCCCTGGTCCGCGTCGCCCGGATCGGCAAGCCCCACGGCATCCGCGGCGAGGTGACGGTCCAGGTCTTCACGGACGACCCGGACGCCCGCTTCGCCCCCGGCGAGGTCCTCGAGGTGCGCGGCGCCGGCGCCGGCATGCCCGCGCGTCTCACGGTGGTCAGGGCCCGGTGGAACAAGCAGATCCTCGTCGTCGCCTTCGAGGAGTGCCCGGACCGGAACACGGCCGAGGCGTGGCGCGGCCTCCAGCTCTTCGCCGCGCCCCTGGAGGCCGAGCGGTCGGACGAGTGGTACGAGGACGACCTCGTGGACCTCGCCGTGCTCGTGGACGGCGCCCGCGTGGGCGTGGTGACGGGACTGATCACCGGAGACGCGCAGGACCTGCTCCAGGTGGCCCTCGACGACGCGGACGCCGAGGCGCTCGTGCCCTTCGTCGAGGAGATCGTCCCCGAGGTCGACCTCGAGGCAGGCACCCTCACGCTCACCCCGCCGCCCGGGCTCCTCGAGCTCGCGCTGGGCGACGATGCCGCGGCCGCGCCGGCCGCCGCGGACGAGGAGCGCTGAGCCGCCCGTGCGCTTCGACGTCGTCACGATCTTCCCCGAGTACCTGGCCGTCCTGGACGTCTCCCTCCTGGGGAAGGCGCGCCGCGAGGGCCTCGTGGACGTGCACGTCCACGACCTGCGCGACTTCACGTTCGACCGGCACCGCACGGTGGACGACACCCCCTACGGCGGCGGTGCCGGCATGGTGATGAAGGCCGAGCCGTGGGCCCTGGCCCTCGAGCACGTGGCCGCGGCGAGCCCCGCACCCGCGGTGGGGGAGCGCCCCGTCCTCGTCGTCCCCACCCCGTCCGGCCGCCCGTTCACGCAGGCCACCGCCCGCGAGCTCGCCCGGCGGGAGCACGTGTCCTTCGCGTGCGGGCGCTACGAGGGCATCGACGAGCGGGTGTTCGGCTGGGCCGAGGAGCGCTTCGAGGTCCGCCTGGTCTCTCTGGGCGACTACGTCCTCAACGGCGGAGAGGTGGCCGCGCTGGCCATGATCGAGGCCATCGGGCGGCTCGTGCCGGGCGTGGTGGGCAACCCGGAGTCCCTCGTCGAGGAGTCCCATGAGGACGGGCTGCTCGAGTATCCCGTGTACACGAAGCCCTCGGTGTGGCGGGACCGTGAGGTGCCCCCCGTGCTGCTCTCGGGCGACCACGGCAAGGTGGCCGCGTGGCGCCGCTCCCAGCAGGAGGAGCGGACGCGGGACCGCCGCCCGGACCTGTGGGGCGCGTTCACGGCGCCGGGCCCGGACGGTTCCGAGCGCTGAGCCCGGCTGTGGCATAATCGACTGTCGGTCCACCGGACGCCCGACCTGCCACAGGGGGCGGACGTCGACGGCAGGACCACCGGGAGCCCAACAGGCGTGCCCGGACCAGGCTCACGGGATCCGGCATCCCGACCGCGCGACGCGCGGCGGACAGCCGCAGACCCGAGTACCACGTGGATGACCTGTGGCGTCCACCAGGAGAGATGAACATGCACATCCTTGATTCCTTCGACAAGTCCACGCTGCGCACCGACATCCCGGAGTTCGGCCCCGGCGACACCGTCAAGGTCCACGTCAACATCATCGAGGGCAAGACCGCCCGCGTGCAGGTCTTCCAGGGCTACGTCATGGGCCGCCAGGGCGACGGCGTCCGCGAGACCTTCCGCGTCCGCAAGGTGACCTTCGGCGTCGGCGTGGAGCGCGTCTTCCCGGTGCACTCCCCGGTCATCGACAAGATCGAGCTCGTCACCAAGGGCGACGTGCGCCGCGCGAAGCTCTACTACATGCGCGACCGCCACGGCAAGGCCGCCCGCATCCGCGAGAAGCGCGCCGACGTCAAGTGATCCGCTTCGGCCGCGTTCGCGCGGCCTGAGCACACCCATGTCGCATCCGGAGCCCCGTGACCCGTCTCGGTCGCGGGGCTCCCGCGCATCCGGATCCGGCGCGCCGGCCGCCCGGGATGCCCGGTCCGCGGACGCCGCTGGGGCGGCCGGCTGGTGGCCCTGGGTCGCGCTCACCGTGGTGGCCGGGGTCGTGCTGGCCGCCGTGCTGCGCGCCGTGACCGGTGCCGTGCTGCTCATTCCGTCCGCCTCGATGGAGCCGACCCTGCTGCCGGGCGACCGGGTGCGGATCGACGCGTCCGCGGCCGGCGGGGCGGGCCTGGAGCGCGGGGACGTGGTGGTGTTCGACGGCGGCGGCAGCCTGGCGCCGTACCGCTCCCGCGGCTCGCTCGAGGCCGGCCTCGAGGACGTGGCCCAGTGGTGGGGCACCGCCGCGAGGGAGGACGTGTTCGTCAAGCGCGTCGCCGGCCTGCCCGGGGACACGGTGCAGTGCTGCGCCGCCGACGGCCGCCTCACGGTGAACGGCACTCCGCTCGACGAGCCCTACCTCGGGCGTGCCGTCACCGCCGCCGAGCCGGCCTCGGAGCGTCCGTGGCGCTTCGAGGTGCCGGCGGGCCGGATGGTCGTGCTCGGCGACAACCGGGCGGACTCCCGCGACTCCCGTGCCCTCCTCGGCGCCCCCGGCGGGGGGCTCATCCCCCTCGACTCGGTGCTCGGCACGGCCGAGGAGGTCGTGTGGCCGCTGGACCGCCGCGGCCCCGTGGACGGCGCCGCTGCTCCGGGGGAGGCCGCGCATGGGTGACCCCGTCCCGCCGCGTGCCGATCCGGCCGCGCCCGAGCCCGTCCCGGCCGTGCCCTCCGGCGCTGGCGCGCATCGCGCTGAGACCCGCCCCTCCCGGCGCCCGCGGTGGGGCCCCCTGGCGCGGCGGGTGCTCCTCGTCGTGCTCCTGACCCTGGGCGCGCTCCTGCTGGTCAAGACGTTCGTGCTGCGCATGTTCTTCATCCCCTCGGGCTCGATGGCGCCCACGCTCGAGCAGGGGGACCGCGTGGCCGTGGACCTGCGCGTGCCTGACGCGTCCCCCCTCGAGCGCGGCGACGTCGTCGTGTTCCGCGACACGAAGGGCTGGCTGCCGCCGGGCGCCGGCCCGGGCGATCCGCTGGGCGAGGCGGCGCGCTTCGTGGGGCTCGCCCCGGAGGACGCCCGGTCGCACGTGGCCAAGCGCGTGGTGGGCCTGCCGGGGGACACGGTGGCCTGGCAGCCCGGGGACGAGCACGTCAGCGTCAACGGGGAGCCCGTGGAGGAGCCCTACCTGGCGCCGGGCGTGGTGGCCTCCGAGGTCCCGTTCGAGGTCACCGTGCCCGCCGGGCAGCTGTGGGTGCTCGGGGACAACCGGCAGGCCTCCGCCGACTCGCGCTACCACCGGGACGGCCCGGGCGGAGGGTTCGTGGCCGCGGACGACGTCGTGGGGCGCGCCGTCGCGATCGTGTGGCCCCTCGAGCGGATCGGCCCGGCGGGCTCGGACCCGGCGCCGTTCGCGGACGTCCCCGAGCCGGGACGGCACGCATGAGCCCCGCCGCACAGCGCGCGGGGAGCTCGCCGCGCACGGCGGTGCGCGCCGGGCTGCACCTCGAGGTCGCGCTGGCGGCCGAGGTCGCCGGGGACGGGTCCACCTCCGCCCCCGCAGGCCCCTGGCTCGTGGCCGGCATGGACGAGGTGGGCCGGGGCGCGCTGGCCGGGCCCGTCGTCGTCGGGGCGTGCGCCGCGTGGGCCCCGGCCTCCGGGACGATCCCCGCGGTGCGGGACTCCAAGGCACTGAGCGATCGGCGGCGCCGCGCGCTCGTCCCCGAGATCACCGCGTGGGCCGCGGGCGTGAGCCTCGGCGAGGCGAGCCCCGCCGAGATCGACGCCCTGGGGCTCAGCGCGGCCCTCAGCCTCGCCGGGCACCGGGCGTGGGCCGGGCTGTGCTCCGCGCTCGACGCCGAGCCGGTCGCCCTGATCCTGGACGGCCGGGACGACTGGCTCACGCGCGGTGCCCCCGTCGACGCACCCGCCCCGGTGCCGCCCGTGCCCCGCATGGTGGTCCGCGCGGAGGACCAGTCCGCGACCGTGGCGGCGGCCTCGATCGCGGCCAAGGTCGGCCGCGACGACACCATGATCATGCTCCACGCCGAGCACCCCGCCTACGGCTGGTCGGGCAACAAGGGCTACGGCGCGGCCGCCCACCGCGCCGCGCTGCAGCGGCTCGGCGCCACCACGCACCACCGGCGCTCGTGGAACCTCGGCCTGCCCGACGGCGACCCCGCCCCCACGCTGTTCGACTGAGCCCGCGGGCGTCGACCGGGCTCGCCGCGTTCGACGCGAGTCCCGGCGCGAGGCAGGATGGACGGGTCTGCATCCGTCCGGCCCGCACGGCCGCCCGGATGCCCTGCCGAGCATTGAGGAGGTCCTGCCATGAGCGCGGACGATGTGGAGGACTTCGAGGCCGAGGCGGAGCTCACGCTCTACCGCGAGTACCGGGACGTCGTGGGCCTCTTCCGCTACGTGGTGGAGACGGAGCGCCGCTTCTACCTCGCCAACGGCGTCACCCTCACGCCGCACCAGGCCGACGGCGACGTGTTCTTCGAACTGGTCCTCGAGGACGCCTGGGTCTGGGACGTGTACCGCAGCGCGCGGTTCATCAAGCGTGTGCGGGTGCTCACCTTCAAGGACGTGAACATCGAGGAGCTGCCCGCCGAGGACCTCCAGGTCCCGCAGGACGGCCGGCTGCCGGGCTGAGTCGCAGGGGCCGGCGCGGGCCCACCGCTCCTGCACAGGCGTCCCCTCCCTCACAGCAGGCCCGCGGCCCGGCGCGGTCCCCTCCGCCTCCCGCACCCTGGTGGCGGAGGTGGTCACCATGACGAGGACCGGGGAGACGGCGCCGCCGGGCGGCGGCGCGCAGGGGCGGGGCAGCAGCGCGCACACGGCGCTGGGCCGCTTCGGGGAGGACGCGGCCGCGCGCTGGCTCACGGAGCGCGGCTATGTCATCGCCGAGCGGAACTGGCGCGGCGAGGCGGGCGAGCTGGACATCGTGGCCCACCACGCCGGCTGGTGGGTGGGCGTGGAGGTGAAGACCCGCTCGGGGCTGGCCTTCGGCGATCCCCTCGAGGCCATCACCCGGCGCAAGCTGCTGCGCCTGCACCGCCTCATGGCCGAGTGGGTGCGGACCCACAGCGAGGGGCGGCATCCGGCCCCGTGGCGCGTGGATGCCGTCGCCGTCCTCGTGCCGCGCACCGGGGGCGTCCGCTTCGACCTCGTCACGGACGTGCGGCGGTGAGCCGTATCGGTCGCACGCGGTCGATCTCCCTGGCCGGGCTGCGCGGCGACGTGGTGGACGTGGAGGCCGACATCGCCCAGTCCCTTCCCGGCTTCACCCTGCTGGGACTGCCGGACCAGGCCCTGCAGGAGAGCCGTGACCGCATCCGCTCCGCCGCCCGCAACGCCGGCCTGCCGCTGACCCGCCGGCACCTGACCGTGAACCTGCTCCCGGCCGGCGTGCAGAAGCGCGGCGCGTGCCACGACCTCGCCATCGTGCTCGCCGCCTACGCCGCGGACGGGCGGGTGCGCGGTGTGGACGGGCCCGTGTTCCTGGCGGAGCTCGGCCTGGACGGAACGCTGCACCGGGCCCCGGAGACCGTGGCCATGGTGCTCGCCGCGGTGGACGCCGGCCATCGGGACATCGTGGTGGCGCAGGAGGCGGTCGCCGACGCCGAGCTCGTCCCCGGTGCCCGCGTCCGGGGCTACGCCCACCTGCACCACGTGATCCGAGCCTTCGGCGGCTCGCCCGAGGGGACTGTCCCGCCCGAGCCGGACGGGCACGTGCTCGGCGCCGGCCGCGCCGGATCCGGCGGAGAGGAGGGCTCCACCTCCCCGGAGGCCCGCGGGCCCGGGTGCACTCCGGCGCCCGACCTCGCGGAGGTGGCCGGTCAGGGCGAGGCGCGGTTCGCCCTCGAGGTGGCCGCCGCGGGTGGACACCACCTGCTCCTCATGGGCCCGCCCGGCGCGGGCAAGACGATGCTCGCCGAGCGGTTGCCCGGCATCCTCCCGCCCATGGACGACCGCACGGCGCTCGAGACCGCGGCGCTGCGCTCCCTGCGCGCCATCGGCGCCCACGCGGGCGGCCTCGACCGCCGCCCGCCGTTCGAGGCCCCGCACCACTCGGCCTCGGCCGCCTCCCTCGTGGGAGGCGGCGCCGGGCTGGCCCGGCCCGGCGCCGTGTCCCTGGCCCACGGCGGCGTGCTCTTCCTCGACGAGGCCCCCGAGTTCGACCGCCGGACGCTCGAGTCCCTGCGCCAGCCCCTCGAGTCGGGGGAGGTGGTGATCCACCGCTCCCGCGGCACGGTCGCCTACCCCGCCCGCTTCCAGCTCGTCCTCGCCGCGAACCCGTGCCCCTGCGGCTTCGGCGGCGGCAACGGCAGCCGCTGCCGGTGCTCCGTGCTCCAGCGCCGGCGCTACGCCGACCGGCTCTCCGGTCCGCTGCTGGACCGCGTGGACCTGCAGGTGACGGTCCGCCCCGTGAGCGCGCACCAGCTCACCGGAGCCCCTGCCGCGGAGGACTCCGCCACCGTGGCCGCCAGGGTGCACGCCGCCGTGGAGCGCCAGGACGCCCGCTGGAGGGAGGCCGGCGCGCGCGGCCTCGTGGCCTCCCACGTGCGCCGCAACGCCCGCGTGCCCGCGCCCGTGCTGCGACACGGGCCGTTCGCGGTGCCCGCCGTCGCCCGGGAGCCGGCCGACGCGGCCGTGGACCGGGGCGAGCTCAGCGCTCGCGGCCACGCCCGGGTGCTTCGCCTCGCGTGGACCCTCGCGGACCTGCGCGGCCGCGAGCGGCCCGCCCCGGAGGACACAGACGTGGCCCTGAACCTGCGCAGCCGAGACGAGGAACAGCCGTGAATCCCTCCCACCCCACCCCCACCTCCGCCCGCCCCGACGGCGCCCGCGTGGCCCGCGCCGCGCTCACCCGGCTCGTGGAGCCCGGGGACGAGCTTCCGGCGCACGCCGTGGCAGCGTTCGGCCCCGAGCGGGCCCTCGCGCTCCTCACCGGCCGCGCGGCACTGCAGCCCGCCGAGCGGGACCTCCTGGCGGAGCACACCGGCGCGCCGGACGGCCTGGCGCGCCGGTGGTCCGCCGGGCTGCAGCGATGGGCGCCCCGCGCCGCCCATCTGGACCCCGAGCGCGACCTCGTCGCCCTGCACCGTCTGGGCGGCGGCCTGCTCATCCCGGAGGACGACACCTGGCCGGCCGCACTGGAGGACCTCGGCGAGAGCGCCCCGCTGGGGTTGTGGTTCCGCGGGACGGGCGCGCTGCCCGCTGCCGGCCGCACCCTCGCCGTGGTGGGCAGCCGCGAGGCCACCGCGTACGGCCGCGCGGTGACGCGCCAGTTCGTGGGCCACGCTGTCCGAGCCGGCCTGTGCGTCGTCTCGGGCGGGGCATACGGGATCGACGGCGCCGCGCACCGCGCAGCCCTCGACGCGGCCCAGGAGCGGGGCGGGACCGGGGGAGCGGAGGCGTCCGCCCGGACCATGGCCGTGCTGGCCGGCGGCCTCGACCGCTTCTATCCGGCAGGCCACGAGGAGCTGCTCCGAGACGTCATGGAGGCCGGGCTGCTCCTCTCGGAGATGCCGCCCGGAGCGAGTCCGACGCGCCACCGCTTCCTCCAGCGCAACCGGCTGATCGCCGCGCTCTCCGGCGCCGTGCTCGTGGTCGAGGCGCGCTGGCGCTCCGGCGCGCAGAACACCGCCGGCCACGCGATGGGCCTCGGCCGGGAGCTCGGCGTCGTCCCGGGGCCCGTCACCGCGCCCAGCTCCGCCGGCTGCCATCGCCTGCTGAAGGAGACCCCGGCGCGGCTCGTGATGGACGAGGACGACGCCCTCGCCCTGCTGGACGGCGTACGCCGGCCCGCTGGGAGGGGCGCCCCTGGCGGGACGGCCGCGGACACGGGCACGTCCCGGGCGCCCGAACCATCCGTGGCGCCCACGTCGGCGCCGGGGACGAGGGGGGAGCGCCGGCAGCGGCACGCCGAGCGGCCCACGGACGCCCTCACCGTGGAGGAGCTGCTCGTCGTCGACGCCCTCCCGCTGCGCAGCGCCGTGCCCGTGGACCGCCTCACCGTCACCGCGGGCCTGGCCCTGCCCACCGTGCTCGCCGTCCTCTCCCGCCTGCAGCGGGCCGGGCTGGCCGAGCGCGTGGAGGACCGCTGGCGGCGCGCACCGGGCGGGGGTGGCACAGTGGAGGGATGAGCACCCGTCCTCGCGCCACAGGCCCGGCGGCCGAGCCGTCCGCGGCCGTGCCCGCGCCCTCGCCCCGGGACGCGGCGTGGCTTGAGGCGTACGCGGAGCACCTGACCCACGAGCGCAATCGCAGCCCCCGGACCGTGTCCGCCTACCGTGCGGACCTGCGCCACCTGGCCGCGCACGTGGGCCCCGGTCAGGATGTCTTCGCGGAGGTGGACGTGGAGGACCTGCGCGGCTGGCTCGCCGCCATGGCCCACGCCGGCCTGGCCCGCACCACGCTGGCCCGCCGCGTCGCCGCCGTGCGCACGTTCATGGCGTGGCTGCGCCGCGAGGGCCTGCGCCACGACGATCCGGCGCTGCGCCTGCGCTCCCCCCGGCCGGACTCCTCCCTGCCGCACGTGCTGCAGGACCTGCAGACACGCCGCCTGCTGGACTGGGCCGAGGCCCGCGTCGCCGAAGCGGAGGAGGGCGACGACGCCGTCGCCCGCGCTGTCGCCCTGCGCGACGCGGCCGTGCTCGAGCTCCTCTACGCGACGGGAGCCCGCGTCGCCGAGGTCGTGGCCCTCGACCGGGACGACGTGGACCTGGGGCGCCGCGTGGCCACCCTCACCGGCAAGGGCGACCGACAGCGCACCGTCCCGTTCGGCGGTCCCGCCGCGCGGGCGGTCCACCTCTGGTCCTCCGCCGGACGCCCCGCCCTGCTCACGGGGGAGTCCGGCCCCGCCCTCTTCCTCGGCGCGCGCGGCGGGCGGCTCGGCGTGCGGCAGGTGCGGGCCGTCGTCGACCGCGGGCTCGAGGCGCTCGGCGACACGGCGGCCCGCGGCCCGCACACCCTGCGCCACACCGCCGCCACCCACCTGCTCGACGGCGGTGCCGACCTCCGCACCGTCCAGGAGCTGCTCGGCCACTCGTCCCTGCGGACCACGCAGGTGTACACCCACGTGTCCATCGACCGCCTGCGGGAGGGCTACCGCCAGGCGCACCCCCGCGCCTGAGCGCGACACGCCCTCAAGCCGGGACCATTGCCCGCCCCCGGACCCTCCGGCACAATGGCCACAGGAGTTCCGTCGTCCGCGGCGTGGTCGTAGGGGAAGACGCACCGCATCGCTCCCGGAGGAACCCATGGACACCATCACCACCCGCGGCGTGGTCCACATCCTCTCCGCACCCACCGCGCTGTGCCCCCACGTCGAGTGGGCCCTGAGCTCCGTGCTCGGCGGCCACACCGAGGTCGAGTGGCAGGCGCAGCCGGCCGCGCCCGAGCAGCACCGCACAGAGCTGCACTGGCGGGCCCCGCAGGGCACCGGCGCGTCGCTGGCCTCGGCGCTGCGTGGCTGGCCGCACCTGCGCTTCGAGATCACCGAGGAGCCCTCCGCCGGCGCAGACGGGTCCCGGTGGTCCCACACCCCGGACCTGGGCATCTTCCACGCGGCCACCGACGTCTCGGGCAACATCATGGTCTCCGAGGACCGGATCCGCTTCGCCTACGAGCAGGGCGCGGGCGACCCCACGGTCGTGTTCCACGAGCTCTCACTCGCCCTGGGCGAGGCCTGGGACGAGGAGCTGGAGCCCTTCCGCCTCGCCGCCGCCGGTGCGCCGGTGCGCTGGCTGCACCGCGCGGGCTGACACCGCCCCCTCGCCCGCACCCCCTCACGACGACGGCGCCCGTCCTGCGTGGGGACGGGCGCCGTCGGGCGTGCGGGTCAGACCCCGCGGAACACGGCCACGGCATTGTGGCCGCCGAAGCCGAAGGAGTTGTTCAGCGCCACGCGGTCCCCCGCGGGCAGGCGGCCCGGCTCGCCGGTCACGACGTTGAGCGGGATCTCGGGGTCCTGGTGCTCCAGGTTGATGGTCACGGGAGCGGTGCCGTGGTGCACGGCGAGCACGGTGAGGATCGACTCGATCGCGCCGGACGCCCCCAGCAGGTGGCCGGTCTGGGACTTCGTGGCCGAGACCAGGACGTCGTCGAGGTGGTCTCCGAGGACCGCCTTCAGCGCGAGGTACTCGGGGGCGTCTCCCTTGGGGGTCGAGGTGGCGTGCGCGTTCACGTGGCTCACCTGGGAGGGGTCCACGCCGGCACCGCGGAGGGCGGAGCGCAGGGCCCGGGTGGCGCCGAGGCCCTCGGGCTCCGGGGCGGTGATGTGATGCGCGTCGGAGGAGACGGCGGCGCCGATCAGCTCGGCGTACACGCGGGCGCCGCGGGCCTTCGCGTGCTCCTCGGACTCCACCACCATGACGCCGGCACCCTCGCCGAGGACGAAGCCATCGCGGTCCACGTCGTAGGGGCGGGAGGCGGCCCGCGGGTCGTCGTTGCGCTTGGACAGCGCCTGCATCGCGGCGAACGCGGCCATCGGCAGCGGGTGCACGGCGGCCTCGGCGGCCCCGCACAGCACGACGTCGGCCTGGCCGGAGCGGATGAGCAGCAGTGCGGTCTCGAGGGCCTCGGTGCCCGCGGCGCAGGCGGAGACCACGGTGCGGGCCCCGGCGCGGGCGCCGAACTCGAGGGAGAGGGCCCCGGCCGCGCCGTTGGGCATGAGCATGGGGACGGTCATGGGCAGCACACGGCGCGGCCCGCGCTCGCGCAGGGTGTCCCAGCCGTCGAGGAGGGTCCACACGCCGCCGATGCCCGTGCCGAAGGCGACGGCCAGGCGGTCGTGGTCGATCTCGGCGCCCTCGAGCCCGGCGTCCTTCCAGGCCTCGCGGGCGGCCACGGTGGCCATCTGCGTGCCGGGGTCCTGGCGCTTGGCCTCGACCCGGCTGAGCACCTCGGCGGTGGGCACCGCGAGCTCCGCGGCGAAGGTGACGGGCAGGTCGTACTGCTCCACCCAGTCGTGCTCCATGGTGGCGGCGCCCGAGACGCCCTTCAGCGCGTTGGCCCAGAACGTGGGCACGTCGCCGCCGATGGGGGTGGTGGCGCCGAGGCCGGTGATCACTGCGGTGCGGGTCATGGGTCTGTTGCCTTCGTCTCTCGGGGGCCGGGGTGCGGGTGCCCCGGGCGAGCGGGGGCCGGAGGCGCCCGGATCAGGCGCCTCCGGCACGGTCCTGCGAGGCACGGCGGGCCGAGAGGCCCACCGCACGGGGTGGGCCTGGATCAGGCCTGGGCGCCGTCGATGAAGTCCACGGCGTCCTGGACGGTCTTGAGGTTCTTGACCTCCTCGTCCGGGATCTTCACCCCGAACCTGTCCTCCGCGTTGACCACGATGGTCATCATGGAGATCGAGTCGATGTCGAGGTCGTCGGTGAACGACTTCTCCGGCTGCACGTCGGCCGTGTCGAGGCCGGTCTCCTCGTTCACGATCTCGGCGAGGCCGGCGAGGATCTCTTCCTTGGAAGCCATGGGGCGTCTCCTTCAGGTAGGTGTTTCGGTGTACTGGGTCAGTGAATCAGATGCGCACGCCTCAGGGGAGGCGCACCACCTGGGCTCCGTAGACGAGGCCGGCGCCGAAGCCGATCTGGAGGGCGAGGCCGCCCGAGAGCTCGGGGTGCTCGGCGAGCAGGCGGTGCATGGCCAGCGGGATGGACGCGGCGGAGGTGTTGCCCGCGTCGGCGATGTCCCGGGCCACCACCACGGACTCCGGCAACGCCAGCTGCTTGGCGAACTCGTCGATGATGCGCATGTTGGCCTGGTGCGGGATGAAGGCGGCCAGGTCGCCCGGCTCGACGCCGGCGCGGTCCAGCGCCTCGCGGGCCACCTTCGCCATGGACCACACGGCCCAGCGGAACACGGAGGGCCCGTCCTGGCGCAGGGTCGGCCAGAGCATCTCCTCGGCGCCGGTGATCGCGGAGGCGTCGCCGGTGGTGCGGGCGTGCTCGACGGCGTCGCGCACGTCCAGCTGCGAGCGGGTCATGGAGATGGTCTCCCAGCGCTCGCCGTCCGAGCCCCACACCGAGGGGGAGATGCCGGGCTCGTCCGAGGCGGAGACGATCACCGCGCCCGCGCCGTCGCCCAGCAGGAAGGAGATGGAGCGGTCCGTGGGGTCGATGACGTCGGAGAGGCGCTCCACGCCCACCACGAGCACGTGCTTCGCGGTGCCGGCCCGCACCAGCGCGTCGGCCTGGGCCACCCCGTAGCAGTAGCCCGCGCACGCGGCGGAGACGTCGTAGGCGGGGGCGGGGGTCGCGCCGATCTCGTGGGCCACCAGGGCTGCGGCCGAGGGGGTGGCGTGGGGGAAGGTCACGGTGGAGACGATGACGGCGTCGAGGTCCGAGCCCTCCAGTCCGGCGGAGGCGAGGGCCTCCCGGGCCGCGTCGACGGACATCGAGACCACGGTCTGGTCCGCGGTCGCGCGCTGGCGCGTGACGATGCCCGTGCGCTGCCGGATCCACTCGTCGGAGGAGTTGATGGGCCCCACGAGGTCCTCGTTCGGCACGAGGTTCGCGGGACGGCAGGCGCCGACGGCGACGATGCGGCTCGCCGCGGGGCGGTCCAGCTGCTTCAGGGTGACGGTCATGATGCTCTTCTCTGCGTCTGTTCGTCTCTGCGCGGGAGGGGGGCGGCGGTGCTCAGGCTGAGTGCTCGGCGAGGAACGCGCGGGCCGCGTCCAGGTCCTCGGGGCTCTTCAGCGCCAGCGTGGCGGTGCCCTTCAGGCCGCGCTTGGCCAGTCCCGTCAGCGTACCGCCGGGCAGGAGCTCGAGGACGCCGGTGACGCCGCGCTCGGCGAGGGCGTCCATGCACCGGTCCCACCGCACCGGGCGCGTCACCTGGTCCACGATCCGCTCCAGGACCTCGGCGCCCGAGGCGACGGCGGCGCCGTCCCGGTTGGAGAGCAGGGGAAGCCGCGGATCGGCAGGGGAGAGCGTGCGCACGTGGGCCGCCAGGGCGTCCACGGCGGGGGACATGTGCTCGGTGTGGAACGCGCCGGCCACCTTCAGGGGGATCACGCGCGCCCGGGCCGGGGCGCTCAGGTCGGCGAGCGCCTCGAGGGTGCCCGCCGCCACCACCTGGCCGGCGCCGTTGACGTTGGCCGGGGTGAGGCCGGCGGCCTCGATGGCGGCCAGCACCTCCTCCTGGTCCCCGCCCACGACGGCGGCCATGCCGGTGGGCGTGGCGGCGGCGGCCTCGGCCATGCCCGTGGCGCGGACGCGGACGAGCGCGAGCGACTCCGCGGGGGAGAGGACGCCCGCCAGGCCGGCGGCGGTGATCTCGCCGACGGAGTGGCCGGCGAGGACGGTGGTGGCGGGGTCGGAGGCGTCCGCCTCGAGGATGGATCCGGCGACGAGCCCCGCCGCGACGATGAGCGGCTGGGCGACGGCGGTGTCCTTGGTGGTCTCCTCGTCCGAGACCGTGCCGTGGCGGACCAGGTCCACGCCGGCGGCGTCGGAGAGCTCCTCCAGGAGCTCACGGGTCCCGTCCATCTCGAGCCAGGGGGCGAGGAAGCCGGGGGTCTGGGAGCCCTGTCCGGGGCACACGATCGCGAGCATGCCCTCCATCGTGTCAGGCGGGCGCGCCTCCCGCCTCCCGCTGCAGGCACGAACCCGCACGGAGGCGTTTGGAGGGTTCCTACAAGAGTGGGCGGCCCTCGGCGAGGCGGGACACGGCGATCGCGGTCTGGAGCACGTAGGCGTCGCGCGGCACGAGCGGGTCCCACCCGGTCAGCTCGCTGACCCGCCGGAGCCGGTAGCGGACGGTGTTCGCGTGCACGTAGAGCTCGCGGGCGGTGGCCTCGAGGGACCGGCCGAGGGCCAGGTAGGTGTCCACGGTCTCGAGGAGCGAGGAGCCGGCGTCGGCGAGGGGTGCCCAGACACCGTCCACGAGCGCCTCGCGAGCGGAGGGGTCGCCCATCAGCACGCGCTCCGGCAGGAGGTCCCCGGACGGCGTCGGGCGGGGGGCGCGCGGGTGCGCCGCCGCGGCGCCGAGCCCGGCGAGCGTGTGGTGGGCGGAGACGTGCGCCTCCACGAGCGAGTCCACCACGGGGCCCGCGATCACGGGTCCGGCGGCGAACCACGGGGTGAGCGCCTCGGCGGCGGCCCGGGGGTCGGTGACCGAGCCGAGGACGAGGACGAGACGCTCGGTCTGCACGCCCACCAGGAGGTCGCAGTCGAGGCGGGCCGCCGCGCGGCGCAGCCCGGGCACGTAGGCGGGCTGGTCCTCGCCCGGGGCGGAGCCGGCCATGACCATCACACAGTGGTCGTCGTGCCAGCCGAGCGCGGTGGCGCGGTGGCGGATCTCGTCCGGGTCCTGGCCGCGCAGCACGGCGTCGAGCAGGACCGCCTCGAGCCGGGAGTCCATGGCCCCGCGCATCTCCGCGGCCCGCGCGTAGACGTCCGCGAGGGCGAAGGCGATCTCCCGCGAGTAGTGCAGGATGTGCTCGCGCATCGCGGCCTGGTCCCGCTCCGCGACGAGGTCCGGGACGGTGGACTCGACGACCTCCACCATGGTGCGGATGAGCTGGAGGGCACGCTGGAGGGACACGGCGCGGCTGAGGTCGGTGGGGGCGGGCCCGAAGACGTCCTGGAGGACGGTGTCCGCGCCGGCCGTCGGCCGTTCGCACCACACCACGAGGCCCTGCAGGGCCCGCTGGGCCACGAGTCCGAGCGCGCTGCGCTCGTCCGGGGTGAGCTCGCGGTACCAGGGCAGGGTCGCGTCGAGGCGCTGCAGGACGGTGGTGTTGAGGGCCCCCAGGTGGCGGCGCAGCCGGTCGACACCCTCGGCGCTGACGGGGCGGGGCGCGGCGGCGCGGGGTTCGGGCATGCACAGCATCCTAGGGGCCCGCGACGCGACCGGTTGTGCGGTTCCTACAGCGGGGACGACGACGGCCGGCCGACCTTCCCGCGTGGGGAGGACGACCGGCCGTCGGGGCGGGCCGACGCACGGGCGCCGGCCGGGGGCGTCAGGCGTCGCCGCCGGCGTTGCCGGTGGTGCCCGCGTTGACGTCGCTGAGCCGGTACATCGAGTGCGCCTTCGCCGCGGTGCCCTCCTCGACCGTGCCCTCCTGCTCGAGGAGCTGCAGGGCGCGCACCACCATGGAGTGCGTGTCGATGTGGAAGTAGCGGCGCGCCGCCGAGCGGGTGTCGGCGAAGCCGAACTCGTCGGCGCCCAGCGCGCTGAAGCGCTGGGTCACGAACGGCCGGATCTGGTTGGCCCAGGACGTGGTGTAGTCCGAGGTGGCCACCACGGGGCCCTCGGCGCCCGCGAGCTTCTCCGTCACGAACGGGGTCCGCACCGGGGCGCTGGGGTCCTTGAGGGCGTCCTTCTCGGCCGCGACGGCGTCGCGGTAGAGCTCGTTGTACGAGGTCACGGACCACACGTCGGCGCTCACGCCCCAGTCCTCGGCGAGGATGCGCTGCGCGTCGACCGCCCACGGCAGGGCCACGCCGGAGCCCAGGAGCTGGACCTTCGGCCCGTCGCCCTGGCCCTCGGAGAGGCGGTAGATGCCCTTGAGCAGGCCGTCCACGTCCAGGTCCTCCGGCTCGTCGATGTGCACGATCGGCTCGTTGTACACCGTGAGGTAGTAGATGACATTGCGCACCGCGTCGCCGCGGTCGTGGTCGCCGTACATGTCCTCGAGGCCCTGGCGCACGATGTGCGCGATCTCATACGAGTACGCCGGGTCGTAGTGCTTCACGGCCGGGTTGGTGCCCGCCAGGACCGGCGAGTGGCCGTCCATGTGCTGGGTGCCCTCGCCCGCGAGCGTGGTGCGACCCGCGGTGGCGCCGATCATGAAGCCGCGAGCGAGCTGGTCGGCCGCCGCCCAGATGCTGTCCGCCGTCCGCTGGAACCCGAACATCGAGTAGAAGATGTAGATCGGGATCATGGGCTCGCCGTGCGTCGAGTACGCCGTGCCAAGGGCGTTGAAGGCCGCGGTAGCGCCGGCCTCGTTGATGCCCACGTGGTAGAGCTTGCCCTGCGGCGACTCCTTGTAGGAGAGGAACAGGTCGCGGTCCACGGACAGGTAGTTCTGGCCCTTGGGGTTGTAGATCTTCGCCGTCGGGAAGAACGAGTCCATGCCGAAGGTGCGGGCCTCGTCCGGGATGATCGGCACGAAGCGCGAGCCCAGGTTCTTGTCCCGCATCAGGTCCTTCAGCAGGCGCACGAAGGCCATGGTGGTGGCGGCCTGCTGCTTGCCCGAGCCCTTGCGGGCCTGCTTGTAGGCCGACTCCGGGGGCAGCGGGATGCGGTGGTAGTCCGCGCGGCGCTCGGGGACGAACCCTCCGAGCTCCTTGCGGCGCTCCATGAGGTACTTCATCTCCGGGGAGTCCGCGTCGGGCTTGTAGTACGGGATCTCGTACGGGTTCTTGTCGATGACCTCGTCGGAGACCGGGATGCGGTGACGGTCGCGGAAGACCTTGATGTCGTCCGCCGTCATCTTCTTCATCTGGTGGGTGGAGTTGCGGCCCTCGAAGGACTTGCCGAGGCCGTAGCCCTTGATGGTGTGGGCCAGGATGACGGTGGGCTGGCCCTTGTGCTCCATCGCGGCCTTGTAGGCGGCGTACACCTTCTTGTAGTCGTGGCCGCCCCGCTTGAGGCCCCAGATCTCGTCGTCGCTCATGTCCGCCACCAGCTCCTTGGTGGTGGAGGAGCGGCCGAAGAAGTGCTCGCGCACGAAGGCGCCGGACTCGGCCTTGTAGGTCTGGAAGTCGCCGTCGAGCGTCTCGTTCATGATGCGCACGAGCTCGCCCTCGTCGTCGGCCTCGAGCAGCGGATCCCACTCGCGGCCCCAGAGGACCTTGATGACGTTCCAGCCCGCGCCGCGGAAGTAGGACTCCAGCTCCTGGACGATCTTCCCGTTGCCGCGCACGGGCCCGTCGAGGCGCTGAAGGTTGCAGTTGACCACGAAGGTGAGGTTGTCCAGCTTGTCGTTGGCGGCGATGTGCAGCTGGCCGCGCGACTCCGGCTCGTCCATCTCGCCGTCGCCGAGGAACGCCCACACGTGCTGCTCGGACGTGTCCTTGATGCCGTGGTGGTGGAGGTAGCGGTTGGTCTGCGCCTGGAAGATGGCGTTCATCGGGCCGAGGCCCATGGAGACCGTCGGGAACTGCCAGAAGTCCGGCTTCATGCGCGGGTGCGGGTAGGAGGGGAGCGCGTGGCCCTCCTTGGACTTCTCCTGACGGAAGCCGTCCAGGTCCTCCTCGGTGAGGCGGCCCTCGAGGAAGGCGCGCGCGTAGTTGCCCGGGGAGGAGTGCCCCTGGAAGAAGATGTGGTCGCCGCCGCCGGGGTGGTCCTGCCCGCGGAAGAAGTGGTTCAGGCCCACCTCGTACAGGGTGGCCTGGCCGGCGTAGGAGGAGATGTGGCCGCCCACGCCGACGCCCTCGCGCTGCGCGCGCTGCACGATCGCCGCGGCGTTCCAGCGCAGGTAGTTACGGTAGCGGCGCTCCAGCTCCTCGTCGCCCGGGTACTCGGGCTCCTGGTCGGCCGGGATGGTGTTCACGTAGTCCGTGGTGGTCACGTGGGGCAGGGCGACCGACTGGGCGCCGGCGCGCTGCATGAGGGTGCGCATGATGTACTGCGCGCGCTCCGTCCCGCGCTCCTCCACGAGCCCGTCGAAGGACTCGATCCACTCCGCGGTCTCCTGCGGGTCCTTGTCCGGGAGCTGGTTGGTCAGACCGCTCAGGATCTGGGAGCTCTCTTCGGCTGCGCTCACGGTGCCTCCTGGTGTTCGTGCGGAGGGATGCTCCGCGTCGGTGCTGCTGCACTGGCGGGATACGCCCGCACTGCCGCGCCGCGCCCCCGGACTCGCTCCGGCGGACGGGCGCCTGTCGCGCCCAGCCTAGCGCCGTCCGTGGGCTGCGCGCGTGGTCTGGGACCCGGAGGCCCCGGGCGCACGGGCGTAGGGTGGGCCGTGTCACGCACACGCACGGCGCGCGCCCCGCACGGGGCGCATGTCCCGTCCCGGAGGAGGACCGCACACGATGGAGGCAGGGCCGCAGGAGACCCCGGCTGCTCAGGCACGGCTCGAGGAGCTCGGACTGGCGCCGGGCGACCTGGTGCAGGAGTGGGGGTTCGACGACGACGTCGACCACGGCTTCCGCGCCGCCCTCGAGGCGGCGCTCGGGGAGGAGCTGCTGACCGAGGAGGACCAGGAGCCCGCGGACGCCGTCCTCTTCTGGTGGCGCTCGGATGAGGGGGACGTCACAGACCTCGCCGACGCCCTGGTGGACGCCCAGCGCTCCCTCGACGCCGGCCCCCTCTGGATCATGACGCCCCGCACGGGCCGCCCGGGCCACGTGCCGCCGGCGGACGTGCAGGAGGCGGCCTCCACGGCCGGGCTGCACCCCACCACGGGCTCCGGCGTGAGCGCCGACTGGGCCGCCCAGAGGCTCGTGCAGAAGCGCGGTGGCTGAGCTGTGCAGAAGCGCGGCGGCTGAGGCCCCGGCGCTGCGGGACGACCACGGGCAGTCCTGGTCGTTCCCCCCGCTCGCCGCACCGGACGGCGTGCCGCATCCGGACGACGGAGTCGGCCGGCCCCGGGCGACCTGGCTGGCGTTCCTCCCCGGGGCGTTCACCCCGGTCTGCACCGGCGAGCTCGCCTGGCTCGCGGACCTCGCGCAGGAGCTCGCCGCGGTGGACGTCGCGGTGCGGGTGATCGCGTGCGACGCCGCCCCGGTGCTGCGCCGCGTGCGCGAGGACCTGGGCCTGGGGGAGCGGCTCACGCTGCTCTCCGACTTCTGGCCCCACGGGGCCGCGGCCGCGGCGTGCGATGCGTTCGACCCGGAGACGGGGCGGGCGCGACGGGTCTCCGTGCTGCTGGACGCGACCGGCGTCGAGGTTGCCAGGGTGGCCGCCGAGCCGGGCCGGGCGCGCTCGCGGAGCGCGCACGAGGCGGCGACGCGGGAGCACCTGCGCCGCACCGGTACCCTGGAGCGCAGCGCGGACCTATAGCTCAGTCGGCTAGAGCAGCTTGTTTACACCGAGCAGGTCGGGGGTTCGAGTCCCTCTGGGTCCACTCGTGTCGATGCCCCGGGACCACGCGCCTGGTCCCGGGGCCGTCGTCGTCCGCCGCGCGGGCCTGCCGTCAGGCCTCGGCGTACCGGGGACGCACCGCGCCGGCGTAGTCGCGCTTGATGTTGATCTTCTGCAGCGTCTCGATGCAGACCGGTCGCCCCACGAAGGGGGCGTGGATGCCGTGTCCCTTGCCGAGGTACAGGGCGACGTGGCGGATCTTCTCGCCGCCGGGCACGAGTGAGTAGAACAGCAGGTCGCCGGGGGTGAGGTCGTCGGCGGAGACCTTCGGCAGGCCCGAGTGGTTCAGCTGGGGGCCGGCGTCGCGGGGCAGCAGGATGCCGTGCGAGCGCAGCACCGTGTAGGTGAAGCCGGAGCAGTCGATGCCGAACGGGCTGATGCCGCCCCACAGATACGGCGTCCCGTCGAAGGAACGCGCGGTCTCGAAGACCTGCTCGACCGTGCCGAGGGCGGGCTCGCCCACGGCCACGTCCGCGCTGGCGATCCAGCCCTCGCGCTCGTTCGGCAGCAGGATCTTCGAGGCCTTCTCGCCCTGCTCCAGCAGCGGCAGACGGGTGCCGAAGGGCACGACCACGCGGGTCTGCTCCATGCCCTCGCCGTCGAACACGCCGGTGCTGTCCGCGGTCACGCGCACCACCTGGGCGCCGTCGGCCGTCTGGGCGGAGAGGAAGCCGAGATCACGCACGACGTGGGCGCGCGGCACCCAGCTGGTCTGATGGCCGTCGTCGTCCGGCGCGGCCTGGTCCAGGAAGCTCACCTTCGCCCAGTCCCCGGAGAGCTCTCGGACGGTGACGCGGGAGCCGAGGGCGGCCTGGGTGTCGGTGCGGCCGAGCAGCCCTCGCTGCTGGGCCACGTCCATGCGGGAGAGCCACTGGTCAGGCCGGGCGTCGGCCTTGATGACGGGCTCGTCCGTCCAGCCGCGGTCCTGGCCGGGCTTGAGCCAGGCGGTCGTCATGGAGGTGCGCACCACGGCGTCCTCGCCCACGGCGAGGTCCTTGATCCCCGTCTCCGCGACGGGGGACGCGGACGACGCCGCGGCCGACGAGGCGGTCTGCTGGGCGGAGGTCGTCGGCGCGGTGGCGCAGCCCGTCAGCCCCAGGGCGCCGACGGCTCCGGCGCCGCCGAGCCCCAGCAGCGTGCGGCGGCGGGTGAGCGGGCGTTCTGAGATGGCTTCCACGCGGTGGTTCTCCTCGTCTGTGGGCTGCCTCCGGACGTGACAGGACCCCTGGGCGTTCGGGTCGCGAGAGGTCCAGGGTGGTGCGGCACGTCCGGTGGTGGAGGTACGGCGGCGCGCTGCGCGGGCGGTCGGATGTCATCAGCAACCGTAGCGGGTGGTCCGCCCCACCGCGCATTCCTCGGGAGGTGGCCCTGCGGGGCATCACCCGCGCCGCGCCGTCTCGTCACCGTGCGTCGTCGCGGCGGAGGGACCGCACGGGATGTGGCACGCTGGGCCGACCATGAGTGAGGTCACACCGTCATCGCGCGCGGCGTCCGGCGCGCCGGACGCCCCGCCGTCCCGCCGCGCCGAGGTGGCCGAGGGAATCCGCCTGTCCGGGCCGGCGGGGCTGGGACTGGTGCCGCTGGGCGTGGCCTTCGGGATGCTCGTCGTGCAGGCCGGCCTGCCTGGGTGGACGGCCCCGCTGCTGTCCCTGGTGGTGTTCGCCGGCTCGGTGGAGCTGCTCATGGTGAGCCTGCTCGTCGCCGGGACGTCCCTGGTGGGGATCGCCGTGACCGTGTTCCTGCTCAACTTCCGGCACGTGTTCTATGCGTTCAGCTTCCCGCTGCGTGTGGTGCGGAACCCGTTGGCGCGGCTGTACTCGATGGGCGGGCTCATCGACGAGGCCTATGCCATCACCGCCGCCCATCCCCGCGGCTGGACGGCCCCGCGCCTGCTCGCCACCCAGATCAGCCTCCACCTGTACTGGGTGGTCGGAGGTCTCGTGGGTGTCGCGGCGGCGGGGCTGCTGCCGGCGCCGGTGGAGGGCCTCGAGTTCGCGCTCACCGCGCTGTTCATCGTCCTCGCCCTCGACGCCGCCCGCACCCGCCGCCACGTCCCGCTCGTGCTCGTTGCGGCGGCCGCCGTCGGGGTGGGGCTCGTCGTCGCGCCGGGCGCGCTGCTGGTCGCTTCGTTCCTCGGGTTCGCGGCGGCGCTGGTGGCGGCGCACGTCGCCGCCGAGAGCGGCGTGGCCCTGCCGCTGCCGGCGGTCCATGCGCTCGGCGCCCCGGCTCCCCGGGCCGCGGGCGGGGAGCCGGGCGGGCCCACAAGGGCGGACGGGGAGGGGGGACGATGATCGACGGGGCCGTGCACCCCGGGTACATCGTGGCGGCGGCCCTGGTGTCCGGCGGCGTGACCTTCCTGCTGCGAGCCCTGCCGTTCGCCCTGCTGCGCCCGCTTCGCGAGTCCGGGCTCGTGGCGCGCCTGGCCGTGTGGATGCCCGCCGGGATCCTGACGATCCTCGCGGTCGTGATGATCCTCGACTCCGCCGCCCTCGCCCCCGGCGACCCGGTCGACTGGCCGCGCATCCGCTGCGCGCTCGCGGCGAGCGCCGTGACCGTGCTCGTCCACCTGCTCGGCGGGCGGCGCACCCTGCTGTCCATCGGGGCGGGGACGCTGGCCTACGTGCTGCTCGTGAACCTGGCCCTCTGAGACACCCGCCGAGCGGGACGCCGCCGACGTCGCCTGCCCAAGGAGGCCTCTGCCCGGCCGGTCCTCTCCGGTGTGACCGGCCGGTCGCGGTCAATTCCCTGCGGTGTCGGTCGAGGGCTGCGCGGAGCCGCCGGCACCCGGGCCGACGCCGTCGGTGTCGTCGTAGACGTCGAGGGTGCCGCCGTAGTTGGCCACCCAGACCTGGCCGGTGGGCGCGTCGTAGGTGACGCCGACGGTGTTCTCGCCGGCCGGCTTCGTGTCGAGGATCTCGAGGGTCTCGGCATCGATCTTGGTCACCGCGGAGTCCTCGTAGTTGACGACGTACAGCGCCGTGCCGTCCGCGGAGATGTCCATGGAGCGCGGCTCATCCCCGGCCGACGCCGTGGCGAGGACCGTGCCGGTCGCGGCGTCCAGCTTCACGATCTGGTCGGCGCCGGCGACCGTCATGTAGAGGGTCTTCCCGTCCGGGGACAGGGTGAGGTGGCGCGGCTGGGGGCCGGTGTGCAGGACCACCTCGGCGGTGCCGGCCTCCAGGTCCACGCGGAAGAGCTTGTCCGCCCACATCGCGGTGACGTAGGCGGTCTTGTTGTCCGGCAGCACGACGGTGCCGCGAGGCATGGTGTCCAGGGGGATGGTGTGCTCGGTCTCCCCGGACCCGGTGTCGAGGACGGACATGGTTGCGTCGCACCAGTTGGCGACCAGCAGGCGGGAATCGTCGGGGGACAGAGCCACGTACTTGGGCACCCGGCCCACCCGGTAGGCGGCGTCCCACTTCTTGTCCTTCACCGAGTACCGGTACACCAGGGAGGGGGCGATCGCCGAGCCGGCGGTGCAGTTGTCATCCGGCTTGGTGCCCGTGCCCACCCCGCCGGTCAGCTGGTAGTTGGTGACATAGGCGTACTGGCCGTCCTGGGTCCACGCTGCCTCCACCGGGGAGCCGCTGACCACGCCGGACAGACCGTCGATGCCCATCGCGTCCGTGTCCACGGTGTCCTCGAGGGTCTGGACCACCTCGCGGCTCCGGGTGTCGACGAGCATGACGTTGTGCCGGTACATCATGTTGTTGGCGATCACGAGCCCGTGCTGGTTGGAGACCACCGACTTGGACGCCAGGCCGGGGTCCTTGATGGTCTCCACGTGCGTCAGCGTGGTGGTGTTGGACGCCGGGAAGTCGGCCGGATCCTCGGAGGCCGACTCCTCGGCCTGGCCCTGCGCCTCACTGGCCTGGCCACGGGTGGAGGCGGCTGCGCCGGCGTCACCCTTCCCGGAGCCGTCGTCCTGGGTGGCGGAGGCGCTGGCTCCCTGCCCGTTCTCCGTCTGCCCGCCGTCCGTGCCGGCGCAGCCGGTGAGCAGCAGGCCCACGGCGAGCAGCGCGGCGGGCCGCAGCGCCCGGGGGCGGGCGGCGTCGACGCCGCGCGCAGCACGAGCGTCGGCGGCGATGTCGGCAGTCTCGTGGACGCGGTGCAGTCGAGGCATGGGGGGTCTCCAAGGGCGAGGTGGTCGGTCGGCACGTCCGACGGCGTCGCCGAACACAGCTCAATCATAGCGAGACGGCGGGGGCGAAGTGCCCTGGGTCTCGGTCCGACCCACGTCCTCCAGGAGGGTCGGATCATGCCCCAGGAGGACAGTCCCGAGCTCAAGGCCCACGCGGGTGCGGACGATGCGCCAGGCGATGGCGGCGGCCGCCGGGGCGCCGTCGTCCGCGTAGGCTGGGAGGCCCCACCCCGCACGCCCCCCCTGAAGAGGTGCCCCATGTCCGCCACGCCCCTCGGTTTCTGGAAGCTGCCCGCCGACGCCCAGGGCCGCGCGCGCCATCTCGCCATCGTGAGCGCACCGGAGGCCGCGCAGACGCTCCTGCTCCTCAACGACGACGGCGGCTGGCGCCGCCTGGCCGTCTTCCAGGACGAGCTCGCCGGGCGGGCCGCCGCGCGCACGGTGGACGCCCTGCTGCAGTCGGTCACCTACCTGCGAATGGGCGGGACGGACGTGCTCGACGGCGCCGACACCGCCCGGCCCGGCGTCGAGTGGGCCGGCTACGAGAAGGACTTCGAGGAGGACGACCTCGCGCAGGGCCGCGAGGTGGACGCGCGGGCCCGGCTCTGGATCCTCCCCGCCGTGGACGGCGCGAGCGTCGGCCTCAAGCTCCCCGGTCACGCGCGCTACGACGACGCGGTGGCCGAGTTCGCGGACGTCGACGCGGCTCGGGCCGCCGTGGCGGCCGTGGACGCGCTCGTCGGAGCCGTGCGCCGGCGCTGACCCTGCCCGGGCCGGCCGCTGTCGCCCTTCGACGGAGCGGCAGGGTTCACCGGCTGTTCATCTCGCGGGACGACCCACTCCACGGCCGTGTCCGGGCCCCGGACCATAATGGGAGCCAGAACGGCCCGCGCGAACCCCGCGCCGGAGCCCCGGAGCGGCGGCGCCGCCGCTCCGCGACCTCACCCCACCGAAGGAGAAGGCCCATGGAGCTGCTGCAGCCCGACGCCCCCCGCGAGAACCTCCGTGAGTTCATCGACAAGCTGCGGGACGGCGGCTACACGGTCACCGACGGTCACACCAACGACCCGGACCTGATCGACCCCCAGGGCCGCGCCGTGGAGACGTGGAAGGAGGACTACCCGTACGAGGAGCGGATGTCCCGCGAGGAGTACGAGCTGGAGAAGTACCGCCTCCAGATCGAGCTGCTGAAGCTGCAGTACTGGTCCGAGGACACGGGCCAGCGCCACATCCTCGTGTTCGAGGGCCGGGACGCCGCCGGCAAGGGCGGCACCATCAAGCGCTTCACGGAGCACCTCAACCCCCGCATGGCCCGGGTCGTCGCGCTCAACAAGCCCTCGGACCGCGAGCAGGGCCAGTGGTACTTCCAGCGCTACATCCAGCACTTCCCCACGGTGGGCGAGATGGTGCTCTTCGACCGCTCCTGGTACAACCGGGCCGGCGTCGAGCGCGTCATGGGCTTCTCCACGGACGAGCAGTACCGCCGCTTCATGAACCAGGTGCCCCTGTTCGAGAAGATGCTGGTGGACGACGGCATCCACCTCACGAAGTTCTGGTTCTCCGTGACCCAGACCGAGCAGCGCACCCGCTTCGCGATCCGGCAGATCGACCCCGTCCGCCAGTGGAAGCTCTCGCCCATGGACCTCGAGTCCCTGGACCGCTGGGAGGCCTACACGGACGCCAAGGAGGCGATGTTCCTGCACACGGACACGGACCACGCCCCGTGGATCTCCATCCGCTCGAACGACAAGAAGCGCGCCCGGCTCAACGCCATGCGCTACTTCCTCACGCAGTTCGAGTACGAGGGCAAGGACCACGAGGTCGTGGGTGAGCCGGACTCGCTGATCATCCGCCGCGGCCGCGACGCCGTCGGGGACTGACCCTCGGCCGCTAGGCTGGCGGGGGCGGGCGGGACTCCGCCCCCGCACGCATCCACCCCCGCACAGGAGGCTCCTCAGGCATGACCGAGCAGACGACCACCGCCCTCGCCGGCACCGCGGACATCGGCGTCACCGGGCTCGCGGTGATGGGGGCCAACCTGGCCCGCAACTTCGCGCGCAACGGCTACACCGTGGCCCTCCACAACCGCAGCCGCGGCCGGACGGACCAGCTCGTGGCCGAGCACGGCCACGAGGGCGAGTTCGTGGCCACGGGCTCGCTCGAGGAGCTCGTCGCCTCCCTCGCCGTGCCGCGCCGCGTGCTGATCATGGTCAAGGCCGGCGCCCCCGTCGACGCGGTCATCGACCAGCTCGTGCCCCTCCTGGAGGAGGGCGACATCGTCATCGACGCCGGCAACTCCCATTACGAGGACACGCGCCGCCGCGAGGCCGCGCTCGCCGCCCAGGGGCTGCACTTCGTCGGCGTCGGGGTCTCCGGCGGCGAGGAGGGCGCGCTGAACGGGCCCGCCATCATGCCGGGCGGCCCGAAGGAGTCCTACGCCGCGGTCGGCCCCATGCTGGAGCGGATCGCCGCCCAGTACGGCGGCGAGCCCTGCTGCGCCTGGGTCGGCACGGACGGCGCCGGCCACTATGTGAAGATGGTCCACAACGGCATCGAGTACGCGGACATGCAGGTCATCGGCGAGGCCCACGACCTGCTGCGCCGCGTGGCTGGCATCGAGCCCGCCGCGCAGGCCGCCGTGTTCGACGCGTGGAACCGCACCGAGCTGTCCTCCTACCTCATCGAGATCACGGCCGAGGTGCTGCGCCAGACCGACGCCGCCACGGGCCGCCCGCTGATCGACGTGATCGTGGACGAGGCCGGCCAGAAGGGCACCGGCCGCTGGACCGCCATCTCGGGCCTCGACGTCGGCGCGCCCGTCGCGGCGATCGCCGAGTCGGTCTTCGCCCGCTCGCTCTCCTCGCAGCGAGAGGTCCGGGAGATCGCCCGCGAGACCCTCGTGGCGGGCGTCGACGGCGCGGGCGTGGCCGACGCCGACCGCGAGCAGTTCGTGGAGGACGTGCGCCAGGCGCTCTTCGCCTCCAAGCTCGTGGCCTACGCGCAGGGCCTGGACATGCTCTCCGCCGCCGCGGCCGAGTACGGCTGGTCGCTGGACCTCGGCACCATCGCCTCCCTGTGGCGCGACGGCTGCATCATCCGCGCCGACCTGCTGGACGTCATCATGACGGCGTTCGGCGGCCGGGACACCGACCGCCACCCCGAGCCGGGCACCCGCGCGGAGGGCCAGCCGCTGAACCTGCTGTTCGCCCCCGAGTTCACCCGCGCGATCGCCGACGCGCTGCCCGCGTGGCGCCGCGTGGTGGGCGCCGCGATCTCCGCCGGCGTGCCCGTGCCGGTCTTCTCCTCCGCCCTCGCGTACTACGACGGCCTGCGCGCCGACCGCCTGCCCGCCGCCCTCATCCAGGGCCAGCGCGACTTCTTCGGCGCCCACACCTACCGCCGCACGGACCGCGAGGGCTCGTTCCACACCCTGTGGTCCGGGGACCGCACGGAGGTGGACGGCGACGGCGTGCCCGTCGTCATGCCGCAGCCCGCCGAGGGCGACCCCACGGCCTGACGAGTCACGCCGCGGAATCGGCCGCGCCCTGCACCCCCGAGCCGGGGGTGCAGGGCGCCGTCATGAGCGGGCTCAGATGTAGAGGGCCGGCTCCACGAACTCGGCCGGGTCCACGAGGGGCGCCGTCTCCTCCTTGCACGAGCGCAGCCGGTACGTGGCCGGGATGCCCGTGGCGATGGCGTCCGCCGGGGTGTCCTTCACGACGACGGCGTTCGCGCCCACCGCGGTGCCCTCGCCGATCTCCACGGGGCCGAGGATCTTCGCCCCCGCGCCGATCACCACGCCGTCGCGCAGGGTGGGGTGGCGCTTCACCCGCTCGAGCGAGCGGCCGCCGAGGGTGACGCCGTGGTAGAGCATCACGTCGTCGCCCACCTCGGCGGTCTCCCCGATGACCACGCCCATGCCGTGGTCGATGAAGAAGCGTCGTCCGATGGTCGCACCCGGGTGGATCTCGATCCCCGTCAGGGCGCGCGTCGCCTGGGAGAGCACGCGAGCCGGCGTCTTGAGGCGGTCGTGGCGCCACATCCGGTGGGCCACGCGGTGCGACCACACGGCGTGCAGCCCCGAGTACACGAGGGCCACCTCGAGATCGCCGCGCGCGGCCGGGTCGTGGCTGCGGACGGTGGCGATGTCTTCCTTCAAGCGGGAGATGAAGCCCAAGGGGTCAGGCCCTTTCGGTGACGGGGGAGCGGGGTGCGTGCGCAGAGGAGGGCGGCGGCGGTCAGCCGCGGATGTCCTCGAACAGGGGCGTGGAGATGTAGCGCTCGCCGAAGTCGCACACGACCGCGACGATCAGCTTGCCCTCGTTCTGCGGCTTGGCGGCCTCCTTCAGCGCGGCGGAGACGATCGCGCCGGTGGAGATGCCCCCGAGGATGCCCTCCTTGCGGCCCAGCTCGCGCGCGACCTCGAGGGACTCCTCGAAGGAGGCGGCGTACACCTCGTCGTACAGCTCGGTGTCCAGGATCTCCGGGACGAAGTTGGCGCCGATGCCCTGGATCTTGTGGGGGCCGGCCTTGCCGCCGGAGAGGATGGGCGAGTCGGCCGGCTCGACCGCGATGAGCTTCACGTCCGACTTCTGCTCGCGCAGGTAGCGGCCGGCGCCGGTGATGGTGCCGCCCGTGCCCACGCCGGCGACGAACACGTCCACCGCGCCGTCCGAGGCGTCCCAGATCTCCGGGCCGGTGCCGGTGTAGTGCGCCTGCACGTTGGCCTCGTTGGCGAACTGCTGGGCCCAGATGGAGTTCGGGGTGGTGCGGACGATCTCCTGCGCGCGCTCGAGGGCGCCGCGCATCCCCTCGGCGCCGGGGGTGAGCACGATCTCCGCGCCGAAGGCCTTGAGCATCACGCGTCGCTCCGTGGACATCGTCTCGGGCATCGTGAGGATCACACGGTAGCCGCGGGCGGCTCCCACCATGGCCAGGGCGATGCCGGTGTTGCCGGAGGTGCCCTCCACGATGGTCCCCCCGGGCGCCAGCGCGCCGGACGCCTCGGCCGCGTCCACGATGGCGGTGCCGATGCGGTCCTTGACCGAGTTGGCCGGGTTGTAGAACTCCACCTTGACGGCCACGTCGCCGGGCAGGCCCTCCGTCAGCCGGTTGAGACGCACGAGCGGCGTGCCGCCGACCGCCTGGGTGATGTCGTCGAGGATGCGGGCCATGGGGGGACCTCCTGAGTGAGTGGTACGGGGTGGGAAGGGTCGGGACCAGGCTACGCCGGGGGAGCGGGACTCAGCCCTCGGTGAGCCACGCGGCGTAGCGTCGGCGGACGCGCGCGAGCTTCGGGTCGATGACCACCTGGCAGTAGCCGTTGCCGGGGCGACGGGTGTAGAAGTCCTGGTGGACGTCCTCGGCGGGGAACCACGGACCCGCGGGCTCGACGGTGGTGACGATCGGGCGATCGTAGTTCTCCTGCGCGCGGGCGACCTCGCGCTCGTAGAAGCGGGCCTCCTCCTCGTCGCGGGCGAACACCGCGGAGCGGTACTGCGTGCCGACGTCGTGGCCCTGGCGGTTCAGCGCGGTCGGGTCATGGCCCGTGAAGAAGAGGTCCATGATCACCTCGGCGGGCACGACGGCGGCGTCGAACCGCACGCGCACGGCCTCGGCATGGCCGGTGGTCCCGGTGCACACGGCCTCGTAGTCCGGCGCGGGAACGTGGCCGCCCGTGTACCCGGACTCGACCTCCAGGACGCCCCGCACGCGGCGGTACACGGCGTCGAGGCACCAGAAGCACCCTCCGGCCAGCGTGAGCTCGCGGGGGTCGGCGGGCGCGGCGGTGGGCTCGGGCGAGGGCAGTTCGAACGCGGTCATGTCCGGAGACAGCAACCCCGCTCCCGGGTTCATTCCCGCGCCCGCCGACTCGAGCGGGCGGGAGGGAGTGCGGGAGGGGGCTGCGGTGGTCCATCATGACCCCATGACCGGTCAGCGCACAGCTTCCCACGGCCCCCTCTTCGGCGAGCGGCGCGGACCCGACCGGCGGGCCGCGGACGACGCGGCGCCCACGCTCGCGGAGGTGCTCGAGCACGTCGAGCGGCTCTGGCCCCGTTCCCTCGCCGAATCCTGGGACGCCGTGGGGCCGGTGGCCGGCCGACCCGAGGCGTCCGTGCGGCGCATCCTGTGGGCCGTGGACCCCGTGCGCACGGTGGTGGACGAGGCCGTGGAGGCCGGTGCCGACCTCGTCATCACGCACCACCCCCTCCTGCTGCGCGGGGTGACCAGCGTGGCCGCCACGGGGCATGGTGCGGCGTACAAGGGAGAGCTCCTCCACACCCTGATCGAGCACGGCATCGGGCTCGTGGCCGCCCACACCAACGCGGACTCGGCCGTGGGCGGAGTCTCCGACGTGCTCGCCCAGGCGATCGGCCTTGAGGACCTTCGGCCGCTGCAGCCGGCCGGGTCCGGCACGGACGCGGAGGGCATCGGCCGCGTCGGCGTGCTGCCCGCCCCCGTGAGCCTCGCGGAGCTGGCGGGCCGTGTGCACCGGGTGCTGCCCGGCGTCGCCGGCGGGGTGCGCGCAGCCGGGGACGCCGAGGGCGAGGTCCGCACCGTGGCGGTGTGCGGCGGTGCGGGGGACGGTCTGTTCGACGCCGTGCGCGCGAGCGGGGCAGACGCGTACGTGACCGCCGACCTGCGCCACCACCCGGCCTCCGAGGCGCGCGAGGCCGCCCGTCTCACGGGCGGCCGCCCGTTCCTCGTGGACGTCTCCCACTGGGCGAGCGAGTGGCTGTGGCTGCCCGTGGGCGCCCGCGCCCTCGAGGAGGCCCTGCACGCGGCGGGCCGCACCGTCGAGTCGATCGTGTCCACCCGGGTGACCGACCCGTGGGACTACGTCATCACCGAGAGGAACGCACCGTGACCGCTCTGACAGCGCCCCCCGCCGTCCAGGCAAGGCTCCTGGAGCTGCAGGACCTGGACACCCGGATCCTCCAGGCCAGGACCGCGCTTGCGCGCCTGCGCACCGACGCCGAGCACGCAGACCGCCAGCAGGCGGCCCGCGCCGCCGAGGCGGCGCTCGCGGACGCCACCGCCGCGGCCGAGGAGGCCGACCGGCAGGCGGCCTCCGCCTCGGAGAAGGCCGCGGCCACGCGCGCCCGCCGTGACCGCACCCGGGAGCGGCTCGCCGCATCCGGCACCTCCTCCCGCGACCTCGAGGGCCTGGCCCATGAGGAGCAGACGCTCGAGGCCCTCCTGGCGGAGCACGAGGAGGCCGCCCTCGTGGCGATGCAGTCCGCGGACGCCGCCGAGCAGGCCGTCGGCGCGGCGCAGGCGAGCCTGGCGGAGGCCCGTCACGCCGTCGGCGAGCGGGTGGCCCACCTGCGCGCCACGGGCCAGCAGGTCACCCTCGAGGGGCGCGAGCTCACGGCCCGCCGTGCCGCCCTCGCGGGCCTGCTCCCCGCCCCGCTCCTCGCCCTCTACGAGAAGGCCCGCGAGGCCAACGGGGGCATCGGGGCCGCGCGCCTCACAGGCCGCTGCTCCAGCGCGACCGGCATGGAGCTCTCCCCGGCCGACATCGCCCGGATCACGGCGCTGCCGCCCGAGGCCGTGGCGCGCTGCCCGGAGTCGGGCGCGATCCTCGTGCGCGGCTGAGCTCGCCGACGTCGGCGGGGTTCTGCACGGTGCGGCGCAGCGCTGCCCGGCGCGTGCCGACGCGCCCATCAGTACAGTGGAGGGTCGGCGCGCCGCCCGGCGCGCCCGGTGAGACGAGGAGGCCGTGGTGGCGGAACGAGTCCTGCAGGTGGAGGCCGACGGCGGCTCCCGCGGCAACCCCGGCGTGGCCGGCTACGGCGCGCTCGTGCGCGACCCCGCCACCGGCGAGGTCCTCATGACGGACGCGGCGCCGCTCGGCAGGGCCTCCAACAACGTGGCCGAGTACTCGGGCCTCGTGGCCGGTCTGCGGATGGCGGCGATGATCGACCCCACCGCGCGCGTGCACGTGCTCATGGACTCCAAGCTCGTGGTCGAGCAGATGTCCGGGCGCTGGAAGATCAAGCACGAGGACATGCGCCGCCTCGCCGCCGACGCCCGGGCGATCGCCCCGGCGGGCCGCGTGACGTACGAGTGGATCCCGCGGGCCAAGAACAAGGACGCCGACCAGCTCTCGAACGAGGCCATGGACGCGGGCGCGCGCGGCGGGTCCTGGGACGCCGGCGCCTCGAAGATCGCGGTCGCCGCGCCGCGGGCCGACGCCGACGAGCGCGCCGCCGCCCCGGAGGCCGCCGCGGACGAGCGTGCCGACGCCGCTCCCGCGACGGACTCGGGACCGCGTCCGACCGGCTCGCTGCACCACGTGGAGGTCTGGGTGGCGGACCTGGACGCCGCGACCCGGACCCTCGGCTGGCTGTTCACCCAGCTCGGCTACGTCCCGCACGGCGGCTGGGACGAGGGCCAGACCTACCAGGGCGCGGGCCACTACCTCGTGCTCGAGGCCGGGCCGGACGTGAGCGGCGGGGCGCACGAGCGCACCCGCCCGGGGCTGAACCACCTCGCCTTCCAGGCCGGTTCCCGCGCCCGCGTCGACGAGCTCACCGCCGCTGCGCGGGAACGGGGCTTCCGTCTCCTGTTCGCGGACCGCCACCCCCATGCCGGCGGGCCCGACCACTACGCCGCCTACCTCGAGACGGCCGACGGCTTCGAGGTGGAGCTCGTGGCCACGGGGGACTGAGCCGGCGTCAGGACTCGGGCAGCACCACGCGCAGGGAGCCGGCCCTCGCGTCCGTCGGGGCGTCGAGCTCCACCTCCCACTGCGGTCCGCCGTCGCCCGCCCCGGCCGCGGCCACCACGTCCGCCGCGCGCTCCGGCGTGGACGCGGCGCGGGGGCCCGCCTCGAGCAGCGCGCGGGCCACGAGGCCGCGGGTGTGCTTGGCGAAGTGGGAGACCACGGTGCGCCGACCCTCGCGCAGCTGCAGCACGTCCACGCCCACGGTCCGCGCGGCCGGGGCCTTCCAGAGGGCGGCGTAGCCCCCCGAGCGGCAGTCGACCACGGGGCCGCCGGCGCAGTCGGCCAGGGTGTCCAGGGCGGGCGTCAGCCGGGGCCGCCACCACGCGGCCAGGCCGGGCATCTCCGGCAGTCGCGCCCCGGCCGACAGGCGGTGGGCGGGGATGCGGTCCGCGAAGGCGGTGGCGCCGAAGAGCGCCGAGAACACCAGGACGTCCGTGCGGGCCCGCCGCTTGGCGGCGGGGGAGAGCGAGGCGTGGTCGAGGGCGTCGAAGAGCACGCCCGTGTACACGCGGTGCCCCGGCGCCGCGGGGGCGTCCCGCAGGGTGCGGTTCGCGGCCACCTCCGCCGCGAGCGACGCCCCGACGCCGAGCAGCTCCAGTGCGTCCGGACGCACGGACGCCGCGGCGACGCGGTCCAGCAGCTCCTCGCGTGCGCCCGAGACGTCCGGCGAATCGGCAAGCGCGAGGGAGGCGAGGTCCAGGGGCGCCCCCGAGCGGGGCGGGGTCTTGCCCTCGGAGGGCGGCAGCAGGATCAGCACCGGTCCAGCCTAGTCAGCAGGACCCGTCGCCGGCCCGTCCGCCCACGGCGATTCCCGCTCACCCGGGTGGGCTCCGTCGTCGCGGACTGGCAGAGTGGGGGCGGACGGTCCGCAGACGGCGGGCCGGCGCCGCGACGAGCCCGGGAGGCCCCATGGAGACGATGGCCGTCTATGCGTGGGTCTTCCCCGCCGCCCTGCTGGCCATGGCCGCCGCGATCGCCGTCGGCGCGCGCTCGAGCGGACGCACGCGCACCCGCTCTTCGGAGGTGGAGACCCGCCTGCGGGAGCGCACCTTCACGGGCGCGGACCGGGTGAGCCTGGAGTGGCCGCGGGACCGCCGTCGGCCCACGCTGGCCACGGTCGTCTCGCTGGGCGAGATGTACGGGTACGGACTCGTGGACCGCATCGAGCGCGAGCACGTCATCGAGCTCCGCTTCGAACGTCTCCGCGACGACGACGCCCTCTGAACCGCCGCCCCGTTCCCCGATTCCAGGAGCCCCCGTGGAGATCCTCATCGCCCTCGTCGGCGGACTGCTCGTGCTGTTCTTCCTCGCCGTCACGGTGTTCGGCGTGGCCAAGGCGCTGCAGCGTCGGAACCGGGCGCGCGCGGCGCGCCGGGGGATGGATGAGGGGACGGACCAGCTGTAAGCCGGGTTCTGTGTCCCCGCGCGGGTTGCCCCCCGCGGGGTGACGGCCATCCATCTGGGCCCGCCATTGCTGACGGGCTCGAGCGGCCAACCCGGACGCTGGGGCGAGCAGCCCTCGTGACGCGCCCTGTTCGGCCTTGCACCGGATGGGGTTTACCTAGCCGACCCCGTCACCGGGGCCGCTGGTGGTCTCTTACACCACCCTTTCACCCTCACCGCCGCGCCGAGGCGCGGAGGCGGTCTTCTCTCTGTGGCACTGGCCCGCGGGTCTCCCCGGGTGGGCGTTGCCCACCATCCTGCTCTGCGGTGCCCGGACTTTCCTCGCGCCCGCTCATGGAGCGGGCACGCGGCCGTCCGCTGATCCGTCCCGGCCTGCCACTCTACCCGGCCGGACGCCCCGGGCCCGTGCGCGCGGGCGGCTCCGCATAGAATGGGGGGTGTCCGCGGACGACGAGGTCCCGGAGGGTCCGTGCCCGCACGTGCCCGCACAGGCTTGAAGGAAGGACTCCCGTGGCAGACACCGCCTCGACCCAGACCCCCGAGTGGAACACGCAGCAGGAGCTCGCCGAGAAGATGGTGCCGCTGCTGGGCAGCCTCTACCGCGAGCACAACGTGGTCACCAGCATCCACGGGCGCACCCTCGTGAACCGCGGCGTGATCGACATCATCAAGGCGCACCGCTTCGCCCGTCGGATCGACGAGACCGTGCTCCCCGTGGAGGAGACGTACGCGCTGGTCCAGGGCCTGTCCTCCATGGATCTCGGTGCCGCCTCCGTGGACCTGGCCAAGCTGGCCGCCAAGTTCAAGAAGCAGGGCGGTGACCTCCAGGCCTTCCTCGACGCCGAGTTCGCGGACGTCCAGGGCAAGGGGGGCGAGGGCCTCGGCCGCGCGCAGGACGTCGTGCTCTACGGCTTCGGCCGCATCGGGCGCCTGCTGGCCCGCATCATCCTCGGCCAGGCCGGGGGCGGCTCCGCGCTGCGCCTGCGCGCCGTGGTGGTCCGCAAGAACTCGGACGACGACCTGATCAAGCGCGCCTCCCTGCTGCGCCGCGACTCCATCCACGGCGCCTTCGAGGGCACCATCACCGTGGACGAGGCCCGCAACGTCATCACCGCCAACGGCACCGAGATCCAGGTCATCTACTCGAACGACCCGACCACCGTGGACTACACGTCCTACGGCATCGAGGACGCGATCGTGGTGGACAACACCGGCCGCTGGCGCGACGACGAGGGGCTGTCCCAGCACCTCCAGGCCAAGGGCGTCAAGAAGGTCCTGCTCACCGCCCCGGGCAAGGGTGAGATGAAGAACATCGTCTACGGCGTGAACTCGGAGGACATCCTTCCCGAGGACACCATCATCTCGGCGGCCTCCTGCACCACCAACGGCATCACCCCGGTGCTCAAGGTCATCCAGGACGAGTACGGCATCGACCACGGCCACGTGGAGACCGTGCACGCCTTCACCAACGACCAGAACCTGACGGACAACTTCCACAAGGGCTCTCGCCGCGGCCGCGCCGCCGGCCTGAACATGGTCATCACCGAGACGGGCGCCGCCAAGGCCGTGGCCAAGGCGCTGCCCGAGCTCAAGGGCAAGCTCTCCGGCAACGCCATCCGCGTCCCCACCCCGGACGTGTCCATGGCCATCCTGAACCTCGAGCTGAAGACGCCCACCTCGGTGGACGAGCTGAACGACCGCCTGCGTCAGGAGTCCCTGACCGGCGAGCTGCACAGCCAGATCGACTACATCGACTCCCCGGAGGTCGTCTCCACGGACTTCGTGGGCTCCAACCGCGCCGGCATCGTGGACGGCCTCGCGACCCTCGTGAACAACGAGGGCAAGAACGCGATCCTCTACGTCTGGTACGACAACGAGTACGGCTACTCGCACCAGGTGGTGCGCTGCGTGAAGAAGATGGCGGGCCAGGACCTGCCGGTCTTCCCGCGGGCCTGACCGGCCCGGCCTGAGTCCTCAGGCCACCACGACGACGGCGCCGCCGCCTCCCGCTGGGAGGCGGCGGCGCCGCGGTCGTTCCGGAGGAGCTCAGTCCTGGGCGTGCTCGTGGGCGCAGTCAGGACCGTCGCACTCGTGGTCGACCTCGCGGTGGCCGAACGGGTCCGGATCCGTGCCAGGGAGCCACGTCACGCCGGGACGGTTCATGCGCTCGGCGCGCTGCGCGCGCTTCCAGCGCCGCGCCCACTTCCCCTCGAGGCGGTTCACGTAGAGGGTGCCGTTGAGATGGTCGTACTCGTGCTGCATCACGCGGGCGAACCAGCCCTCGGCCTCGAACTCGAACAGCTCGCCGTCCACGCGCTGGCCTGCCAGGCGCACGCGGGAGGAGCGCTGCAGCGGGTAGCCGTGGCCGGGCACGGACAGGCAGCCCTCGGTGTGCTCGTCCTCGTCGGGGGCCTCCTGGGGGGCCTTGTCCAGGTAGGTCAGGACGGGGTTGATCACGTGCCCCACGTTCGGCGCGTCGCCCGTGTCCGGGAACGTCCACGTGAAGATGCGCAGGCCCACACCCACCTGCGGGGCCGCCAGGCCCACGCCGTTGGCGACGTCCTGCGTGAGGTACATGTCCTCGATCAGGGTGCGGATGCCGTCGTCGATCACCTCGACCTCCGCCGCGCGGGTGTGCAGCACGGGCTCGCCGTAGACGGTGATGGGACGGATGGAGGCCATGGCGCTGCGCTTCCCGGCCCGGGCTGCGGGCCTGCGTGGGTCAGGGGATGGGGGAGTCCCCAGCCTACCGCCGGGGACACCACGACGACGGCGCTCACTCCGCGGCAAGCGCCTCCAGCGCATCCGGGTCCAGCAGCGTCACCCGCGGGCCCTCGATGGCGATCAGGCCGTCGTCGGCGAGGCGGCGCAGCCCGCGGCTGAACGCCTCGGGGGTGGTGCCCAGCAGCGAGGCGACGTCCTTCTTCGGCGCGGCCAGCACCACGACGAGGTCGGCCTCGTCCCGGAGGGCCGGCAGGCCGAGCAGATGTCCGGCGATTCGCGCGGTGACAGGCTGACGCTCCCAGGCCAGCCGTTGTTCAGCCTCGGCCAGCCGGACGGCCAGCGTCCGCATCACGCGTCCCCCGATGCCCGGATGCTCGGCCAGGAGTCGGGCGACCTCGGCATGGGAGAAGGTGCACAGGCGGGTCGCGACCACGGCGCGCGCCCCGTGCCGGGCCGGCTCGCCCGTGAGGAACTCGTGCTCGCCCACGGAGTCGCCGGGCTCGACCATCCGCACCACGCGTTCCCGGCCGGTCGCTGAGCCGAGCGTCAGCGCCAGGCGGCCGGTGTGCACGACACACAGGCGGTCCGTGCGGTCGCCTGGCAGATGCAGGGCATCGCCGGCCTCGAGCACGATCGGCCGCGCCAGGGCGGAGACCCGGCGCAGCTGTTCCAGGCCCAGCCCGGTGAACAGCGGGACCCGGGCCGCGCACGGCTCTGGTTCATCCACGGGGATGAGGGGCAGGTCGATACGCACGCCATCAGCCTCCCACACGGCGTCTTGACCGCGGTCAAGGCGTACCCGCCGTCCCCTTCGTAGCGTCAGTGACATCCCCGGAGGACGGGGATCGGACCGGGCGCCCGCCCCGTCCGCTCAGCCTCACCGGCGGCCGCGCCGGTGACGACCGACTGGAGTGACCATGACCCCCACCACGCACACCCTGCTCCGCGCCGAGGGCTTCAGCTGCCCCTCGTGCGTCCGGAAGATCGAGAAGGCCCTCGACGCCCTGCCCGGCGTGACCGGCGCGCAGGTCCACTTCGAGACCCAGCGCATCGAGGTCGACCACGACCCGCAGACCACCACTGCCCAGGACCTCGTCGAGGCCGTCGCCGAGGTCGGCTACACGGCCCGGCCGTCGGCCTTCTGACACCGCCCCGCCCCCGACGAACGGAGCCCGCCATGTCCACCCCCGCTGTCACACACTCGGGCCGCACCCGTGCCCGGTTCACGTTGTCCCGCCGCTGGCGGCGTCCCGTGGTGGCCGGCCTGCTGATCGCCGTCTCACTCGTGCTGGCGCCCGAGCAGCTGGCCCACGGGACCGGACACCTCGTGGCGGCGGGCCTGATGCTCGCCGCCGCCGTCGTGGCCGGCCTGCCGATCGCGCGCGACGCGATCGCCGCCCTGCGGGTGAAGACCGTCGGCATCGACCTGCTCGTCGCCACCGCCGCGATCGGCGCGTCCCTGCTCGGCAATTTCTGGGAGGCCGCCGCCGTGACCTTCCTCTTCGCCCTCGGCCACGGCCTCGAGGCCGCGACCCTGTCTCAGACTCGCTCGGCGCTCGCGGACCTCGTGTCCACGGCGCCCGAGACCGCCATCGTCGTCGACGCAGACGGGACGCAGCGCACCGTGCCCGCCCACGAGGTGGCCCCCGGCGCGACCGTCCTCGTCAAGGCCGGCGCCCGGGTGCCGGTGGACGGCGTGGTGCTCACCGGGGTCGGCGCCGTGGACGAGGCATCCATCACGGGCGAGTCCATCCCGGCGGAGAAGACCGACGGCGACGCCATGTACGCGGGCACCGTCGCCACGGCAGGCCTGCTGCAGGTGCGGGCCCGGGGCGTTGGCGCCGACACCACGCTGGCGCGCATCATCCACCGCGTCGAGGCGGCGCAGGAGGCCCGCGCGCGGACCCAGCAGTTCATGGACCGCTTCTCCCGCTGGTACACCCCGGCGATCATGGTGCTGGCCTCCGCGACCGGCCTGATCACGCGGGACGTCCCCCTGGCCCTGACCCTGCTGGTCATCGGCTGCCCGGGCGCCCTCGTGATCTCCATCCCGGTCGCGATCGTGGCGGGGATCGGCCGCGGCGCCAAGGACGGCGTGCTCATCAAGGGAGGGGAGTTCCTTGAGCGTGCCGCGAAGGTCGACGCCGTCGCCGTCGACAAGACCGGCACCCTCACGTCGGGCACCCCCGAGCTGACAGACGTCGTCGCGTTCGAGCCCGGGGCCGAGGACGAGGTGCTGCGCTGGGCCGCACGGGTCGAGGCGGCCTCGGGCCACCCGCTGGCCGCGCCGGTCGTCGCGGCGGGCCGGGAGCGCGGCCTGCTGGACGGCCCGCTGGCCACCGATGTGGACGTCGTCCTCGGCCGCGGGCTCACCGGAGAGGTGGACGGCCGTGTCGTCGCCGTGGGCAACGTGGCGCTGCTGCGCGAGCGCGGCGTGGAGCCGGCCGCGACCGACCGGGTCGAGACCGTCGCGGCCGAGCTTGCGGAGGCGGGCCGGACCCCGGTGGCGGTCGTCGTCGACGGCATCCCGCTCGGCGTCCTCGCCATCGCAGACACCCTCCGGCCCGAGGCCGCGGACATGATCCGGGCGCTGCACGGGATCGGCGTCCGCGAGGTCGTGATGCTGACCGGCGACCAGCCCGGCGTCGCGCAGGCCGTGGCCCGGCAAGTGGGCGTCGACGACGTGCGGGCAGGCCTGCTGCCCCAGGACAAGCTCGAGGCGATCGAGGCCCTGCAGGCCGAGGGCCGCGTCGTCGCGATGGTCGGTGACGGCGTCAACGACGCCCCGGCCTTGGCGACGGCGGACATCGGCGTGGCCATGGGCGCGGCCGGCTCCGGCGTGGCCATCGAGACCGCGGACATCGCCCTGATGGGCGACCGGCTCGAGCGGCTGCCGCAGGCGCTCGAGCTGGCCCGGCGCACGGTGCGGGTGATGCGGCAGAACATCGCGATCTCCCTCGTGACCGTCGTGGCCCTGCTGGCCGGCGTCTTCATCGGCGGCGTCACGATGGCCGTCGGCATGCTCGTGCACGAGGCGTCCGTGCTGCTGGTCATCGTGAACGCGATGCGCCTGCTGCGGCGCCCGGGTCAGCCCAGGTCCACGACCTCGAACTCGAGCAGGTCGGCGCCCGTGGCGACCGGCGCCGGGCGGCCGCCCTGCTCGGCGGCGTGAGCGGCGGGCATGCGCCCGTCCCGCCAGCGCTGGAAGTCCTCCTCCGAGGCCCACGTCGTGACCACGAAGTAGCGGTCCTCGCCCGCCGTGGGTCGCAGCAGCTGGAACCCCTCGAAGCCCGGCTCCTGGTCCACCGCGTGCTTGCGGGCAGCGAACCGCTTCTCGAGCTCCGGGCCGGCGCCCTCGGGGACGGTGATGGCGTTGATCTTCACGACGGACACGGTTGCCTCCTGGAGACGGGACGGTGGGGGAGGGCGGGTGCCCTCCTGCCCTGCCAGGGTAGACCCCCGCCCGGCACTACCAGGAGCGCAACCACGGACACGACAAGGCCCCCGGAATCTGCATGATTCCGGGGGCCTCGGTGGGGTGAGCGACGGGGATTGAACCCGCGACCTTCTGGACCACAACCAGACGCTCTGCCGACTGAGCTACGCCCACCATGCATGCTCCCGATGGGGGTGACCCGTGCGGAGCAGCGGGTACTACTGTACACGATCCTGAGGGTCGCCCGCGCCAGCGGTGATCCGGGCCGAGATCGAGCGGGCCTCGTCCGACGTCGGGCCGGGGGCCGGGAGCATGACCGCCTCGCGGTAGTAGCGCAGCTCGGTGATCGAGTCCCGGATGTCGCCGAGGGCGCGGTGGCCGCCCGTCTTCGCCGGCGCCTGGTAGTAGGCGCGCGGGTACCAGCGGCGCGCGAGCTCCTTGAGCGTGGAGACGTCCACGATCCGGTAGTGCAGGTGCTCCACGACGCGCGGCATGTACCGGGACAGGAACAGCTTGTCCTGGCCCACGGAGTTGCCGGCCAGCAGGGCCCTGCCCGCGGGCACGCGCTCGGCCATGTAGGCCAGCACCCGCTCGGCAGCCTCCTCGAGGGGGAGCCCGGACTCGAACTCCTCGATCAGTCCGGACGTGGTGTGCATGTCCCGGACGAACGGGTCCATCTGGGCGAGGGCGGCCGCGGTCGGGCGGATCACGAGGTCCAGCCCCTCGTCGAGGAGCTCGAGCTCGGAGTCCGTGATGAGCACGGCCACCTCCACCAGCACGTCGACGTCCGGGTCCAGGCCGGTCATCTCGCAGTCGATCCAGACCAGCGGGGCGCGCTCCGGCGCGGGGGTGTTCGTGTCGCTCATGGAATCCAGGCTACTCGTGGACCACGATGATAGATTCGCCGTCAGTCCCACCCCGGGTTCCGACCCGGCCCGCACGGAAGGACACGCCCCATGAGCGCGCCCACCCCGCCGCCGTCGTCCCCGTCGGGGGAGCGGCCGGCGCCCGGCGGCGCGAGCGCAGCTCCGCGGCCGCTCGGCCCGGGCGGCTCGCCGCGCGTCCCGCTCCTCGTCGGGCTCCTGGGGTCCCTCCTGGTGGTGGCGGGCTCCTACAGCGTGGGCTGGCTCGCGTCCGTCTCCCCCCTGAACCGCTGGCAGTGGCTCATCCCGTGGCGCACGCACGAGGCGGGCGTCCTCACCGGCATCACGCTCCTCACCCTCGGCTTCTGGCTCCTGTTCTGGGCCTGGATCCGTCTCGGCCAGACCGTGGACCCGCGCGGCGGCGGGACGGTGGGCACCATGACCTGGGCGTCGGCCCTGTGGAGCGCCCCCCTCCTGGTGGCGCTGCCCATCCTGAGCCGGGACATGTACGCGTACGTGGCCCAGGGGCGCATGATGGCGGCCGGGAAGAACCCCTACGAGGACAGCATCTCCGACGTCTCGAACTGGCTCCAGCTCGGTGCGGACTCCATGTGGGCCTACGACGGCACCCCCTACGGGCCCGTCTTCCTGTGGGTGGAGCAGGCGGTGGTGAACGCCAGCGGGGGAGAGAACCCGGACCTGGCCATCGTGCTCTTCCGCCTCGTGGCGGTGCTCGGCGTGGTCCTCACCGCGGTCTTCGTGCCCCTGCTCGCACGCCGCACGGGGACGCCGCCCGGCTGGGCGCAGTGGCTCACCACCGCCAACCCGCTCGTCATCATCCACTTCGTCGCCTCCGGCCACAACGACGCCCTCATGGTGGGCCTGGCGCTCGCCGGCACGTGGTGCGCCCTGCGCGCCGGGCGCCCGGAGCGGCCCCAGTCAGCGCTCGCCTCGGCCGGGTGGGGCCTGGCCGGCGTGCTCCTCGTGACCCTCTCGCTCGGCGTCAAGCCCATCACCGTGGTGCTCCTGCCGTTCATCGGCCTGCTGTGGGCGGGCCCCCGAGCCGGGTGGCCCCGTCGCTTCGCCTACTGGGCGACGACGGCGGTGACCTCCGCCCTCATCATGCTCGCGGTGGGGCACGCCAACGGCTACGGCTTCGGCTGGGTGTCCGTCATGGCGAGCACGGGGACGGGCACGTCCCCGTGGGCGCCCATCGGCATGCTCTCCAGCGTGACCATCGGGGTCCTGGAGGCGCTCGGGAACGATGTGGACCGCAGCGGCATCGAGGGCCTCTACAAGACGGCCGGACGCCTCCTCTCGGTGCTCGTGGTGGCCGTGCTCATGTTCCGGGGCCGCCAGGACCGGATCCTGCCTCGGATGACGTGGGCGTTCACTGCACTGGTGGTGCTCTCCCCGGTGATCCACCCGTGGTACCTGCTGTGGCTGCTGCCCTTCTTCGCCGTGATCGGCATCCCGGACGACTGGCGGCTGACGTGGGTGTTCTTCACCGTGTGCTTCTTCCTCACCTACGGCGCCCAGGACCAGCTGTTCACGTGGCCGTTCCTGGAGATCGCGGGCGAGGTGAAGGTCGTCTCGCTGGCGGTCTCGGCCCTGTGCCTCGTGTGGATCCTGCTCCTGGACCCGCACACGCGGCACGTCCTCCGCGGCAGGATGCCCGGCCGTCACGAGCTCCGGACGGTCGCCCGCAGCGTGAGGCGTCGGCCGGAGGTCCGGTGAAGCACGGCGCCGAGGCGCCGGATCCCCGTGCGGCCGTGCGGGAGGGGACCGTCGCCGCCGTGCTCATCATGGTCGCCTCGTGGGGCGTGGGGTGGCTGCCGATGACCACGGACACCGTCTTCGCCGGCACGCGGCTGCTCAACCCGCTGCGCGCCAACCTCGTGGGCGTGATCGGGAGCGCGGTCCTGCTGGCGGTCGGCTGCCTGCTGCTGGCCCGCGCGTGGCTGCGGCTCGGGCGCGCCCTGCGCGGCCGCTGGGACTCCCAGGGCTCAGCGGTGACGCGCGCGGCGTGGCAGTGGTCCCTCCCGATGCTGGGCGCCTTCCCCATCTTCTCCCGGGACGTCTACTCCTACCTCCAGCAGGGGCGGGTGGTGGCGCTCGGGCTGGACCCCTACCGGGAGGGCGTCTCCCGGCTGCCCGGGTGGTTCATGCAGGGGGCGGACTCCATCTGGGCCGAGTCCCCGTCTCCGTACGGCCCGCTGTTCCTGCTCTTCGCGGAGGGGGCGTGGCGGTTCTCCGGCGGGAACATCGAGCTCGGGGTGCTGTGCTTCCGGCTCCTCGCCCTGGCCGGGATGGCCCTGTGCCTGTGGGCCGTGCGCCGCCTCGCGGACGCGGCGGGCCGCGGCGGCCGCTGGGCCGCGTGGCTGTGCGTGGCGAACCCGCTGTTCCTGCTCTACATGGTGGCCGGCGCCCACAATGACGCCCTCATGAGCGGGCTCATGCTGGCCGGTCTCCTGCTGCTGGTGCGCCTTCCGCGCCGTCGTCTCCACGGACTGTGGGGCCTCGTGCTCATCTCGCTCTCGGTGGCCATCAAGCCGCTGACCGCGCTGGCCCTGCCGTTCGCCGCCCTCCTGCTGCCCGCCGGCTGGGCGCCCTTCCGCGCCGGCGGGCGGCCGCCTCGGCGCCGCGAGCGCCTCGGCTCCTGGATCACGACGGCGGCGGTCGCCCTGGCCGTCCTGACGATCCTGGGAGCGGGCACGGGGCTGTGGTTCGGGTGGGCGGCCGCCATGCTCACGAGCGGCGACGCCGCCTTCCCCTATGCGCCGGTGGGACTGGTGGGGCTCGGCATCGGCTGGCTCGTGGACGCGGTGAGCCCCGTGCCCGCCCGGTCGGCCGCGAACGCGTTCTACACGCTGATGACGCTGGCCGCGCTGGTCTTCACCGCCTGGATGGCGCTGCGCCGCCGCCCCGTGGACCCGGTGCTCTCCTCCGCCGCCGTGCTCGTCGTGGCCGTGCTCACTGCGCCCATCATCCAGCCGTGGTACCTGCTCTGGGTGCTGCCGTTGTTCGCGTGCGCCCTCCCCGGCACGCCCCGCGGACCGCTCCACCCGCGCTGGCTGGGCTGGGTGACGGCGTTGGCCGTCCTGCTGCTCATCGGCGTCGGCGTGGTGGACCAGATCTCCGTGGCCCAGTGGATGCCGCTCGCGGCCGTGCGCGGGGCGACGGCGCTCGCCGCCCTCGTCGGCATCCTCCTGATCGCGTTCCGCGACCCGTCCACCGCCGTGCTGTTCCCCGGCCGCGGCCGTGCCCCGCTCGAGACGGTCGAGCCCCGCCCCGCCATCCCCCGGGAGGGACCATGAGCGACCGTGACCGCCCCGCCTCCGGCCCTGCTTCTCGCCGGGTCGCCGTCCTCCTCGGCGCGACGGCGCTGGCCGCCGTCCTCGGCCTGCTGAGCAAGCAGTGGTGCCGCGTGCACGGCTGGGCCGCCCCGGGCGTGCACGTGCACCTGTGCTATTCGGACTTCGCGCAGCTGTTCCCCACGCGGGGCCTGGCCGACGGGCACTTCCCCTTCTCCGCGTCGCTGCCGCCGGAGCAGTGGATGGAGTACCCGGCGCTGCTGGCCGTCGTCGCGGGGGTCACCTCCTGGTTCGTGCCCGCCGGCGGGTCCCTGCACGAGCGCACCGTGGCCTACTTCGACGTGAACGCGGCGGGCGTGGTGCTCTGCTGGATGGTCACGGTGGTGGCGACGGCGTCCACGGCGCGCGGCCGGTCGCGGGACGCGCTCCTGGTGGCCCTCGCGCCGGGGGTCGTCCTGACCTCGATGCTCAACTGGGACCTGTGGGCGGTCATGCTCGCCGCCCTGGCCCTGTGGGCGTGGTCCGCGGACCGCCCCACGCTCTCGGGCGCGCTCCTCGGCCTGGGCGCCGCCGCGAAGCTCTACCCCCTGTTCTTCTTCGGCGCCCTCCTGGTCCTCGCGCTGCGCACGGGCCGGTGGGCGGGGTTCGGGAGGGCGCTCGCGGCGGGGACGGCGGCGTGGCTGGCCGTGAACCTCCCGTTCATGCTGACGGCGTTCGACCAGTGGGCGCGCTTCTACGCCTTCTCGGGCGAGCGCGCGGTCTCCTTCTCCTCGGTGTGGCTCGCGTTCGTGTGGACCGGATGGTCCGGGGAGACGTTCTCGCTGGTGTCGAACGGGCTGTTCGCGGTGTGCTGCGCGGGGATCGCGTGGCTGGGGCTGGCGGCCCCGGTGCGCCCTCGCCTGGCCCAGCTCTGCCTGCTGATCGTGGCGGCGTTCCTGCTCCTGGGGAAGGTGTACTCGCCGCAGTTCGTGATGTGGCTGATCCCGCTCGTCGTCCTCGCGACGCCGCGGCGCCGGATGTTCTGGGCCTGGCAGGTCGTGGAGGTCTACCACTGGGCCGGGGTCTGGATGGAGTCCGCGCGCATCACGTCCGGCGGGACGTTCGGCGGGGCCTGGGCCACCCTCTGGTACGGCTCGGGAGTGGTGCTGCACGTGGCCGCCGTCGCCTGGATCTGCGTCACCGTCATCCGTGACGTCCTCGACCCGGCGCGGGACCCGGTGCGACGCACCGCCCTCGAGCGGGGCGCGCCGTGCGTCGCCCCGGGCATCGCGGAGGACCCGAACGCGGGCCCGTTCTGGGGCGTGCCGGACGGCCCGCTGGCCGCCGCCGTTCAGCGGCGGAGGTAGTCCGAGCACGTCGGGTCCACCGCGCGCCCCGGGTGGTGGAGCACGATCACCCCGTCCTCGGACCACACCCGTTGGAAGCCGAGGGCGCGGGCGCGTTCCAGGACCTGCCCGGGTGTCAGCGGGTCCCACCCGCCGGGCTCCTCCTCCTGCAGGTCCACGATGGTCCAGGTGGCCAGCTCGTCGCCGATGTCCCCGGCGAGGCCCACGTACGTCCGCGTGGTCAGGTGGGGGATGACGTGGTCCGGGGCCTCGACGCACACGCCGTCCGGGATGAGGGAGACCGCGCGGTCGAGGCTGCGCGCGTGCGCCGTGACCGCCATGTCCCCCGTGAGGGTGCGGTGGAACGGGAAGACGAGCGGGAACACGGCCGTGCCGAGCAGCGAGACGCCCAGGGCCGCGGCGACGAGCACCGTGGGCAGCCGCCGCAGCTCCTCCCGCCGGGCCGCCAGCCGGTGCGCCGCCTCGAGCGCGGCCATCAGGAGGATGGGCGCCAGGATGGCGTCGTACTGGAAGACGGGGCTCCACACGGTGAGCCGGTCGTTGAAGAGGCGAGAGAGCAGGACGGGCATCGCCAGCAGCGTCAACGGGCTGAGGAGCGGCAGGAGCAGCAGGGGCACGAGGTGCAGGAGCAGCAGGGCGATCTTCAACGGGTGGTCCACCAGCACCCCGACGGCGGAGAGCGGCCGCGTGAGGATGAACAGGAGGGAGGAGGGAAGGTCCGGGCCGAGCGCCGTGAACTGCCAGTAGCCGAAGCTCCCCGTGGGGGAGAAGCGGGGGATGGCGACGGACGTGGCGAACCAGTAGCCGGCCACGCCCAGGACCGCGGTGACGGCGGCCTGCAGCCGGTGGCCGCGGATCGCGAGCACCAGCGCCACCGCCACGAGCGTGACGCCCATGTCCTCGCGCACCGTGAGGAGGCTCGCGGCGAGCGCCGTGACGGCCCACGGGCGGCCCCCGTCCAGGGACCAGACCAGCCACGCCATGAGGGGCACGCCCAGGGTGATCTCGTGGAAGTCCCAGTTGACCATGGCCTGGAAGGGCCAGGAGAGCAGCAGCGCCGCGGCCGCGCCCAGGGCGAGGCCGTGGCCCGACCGGCGGCGGGCGAACAGGTACACCGGCACCGCGGCCAGCGCGAGGGCCAGCGCCATGACGATCCCGAGCACGCGGGGGTCGTCCCAGATCCAGTAGGCGGGCGCCAGCAGGGCCAGGACCGGGTGGAAGTGGTCGCCCAGGAGGTGGAAGCCCACCCCCTTGACCGGCACGATCGGTGGCTTGAGGAGGGCGTACTGCCGGATCGCCTGGTCGAAGATCCCGAGGTCGTAGCCCTTCGACTCGTAGGCCCGGTGGCGCAGGAACGAATGGGTCACGGCCAGGGCCGTGAACGCGGCCAGCAGCAGCGCGAGGTGCCATCGCTCCCGCGGAGCGGGCCACGAGCGCCGGCGATCCAGGGGGGGCCTCCTCACGCTCGGGCCTCCTGACGCTCGGGACGACGACGACGGTGCGCGGCGGCAGGGCGCGGCACGGCGGTGCCCCAGGAGGGATTCGAACCCCCGACCGGCGGATTAGAAGGCCGCTGCTCTGTCCAGCTGAGCTACTGGGGCTGGGCCGTGCCATTCTACCGGCCGGGCTCGGCGTCGTTCCTGCACAGGCGACGTCCGCGCCCGGCGGGTCCCCAGCGCGGCGGACGCGCCGGACGCCGGCCGCTCCGGGGGCGTCTGATGGGGGTGGCGGATCGACCGATGCGCCGCAGACCCGCTCCGGGCCGGGCCCGGGGCCGCGCAGAGAAGGACCCATCATGCAGGACACCATCACCATCCGCGGCTTCGTCGCCACCGACCCCGCCGTCCGCCACACCGCCTCCGGCACCACGGTGGCGGGCTTCCGCCTGGCCACCACGGAGCGGCGCTTCGACCGGGACGCCGGCACGTGGGTGGACGCCCACACCAACTGGTACAGCGTCTCCGCATTCGGTCAGCTCGGCTCGAACACCGCGCAGTCGATCAAGAAGGGCAACCCCGTGATCGTCACCGGCCGCCTGCGGGTGCGGGACTGGTCCACGGAGGAGCGCTCGGGGACGTCCGTGGACGTCGTGGCGGACGCCGTCGGCCTGGACCTGGGCTACGGCTCGGGGGCCTTCGTGCGGAACCAGCGCGCCTCGGCGCCGCGGGAGGAGCCGCGCGAGGAGCGGGCCGCCGGCGCCGAGCCGGCCGAGGACTTCGGGGGTCCGGCCCATGACGCCTTCGCGCCGGCCCGCGCGGACCGCCCGGCCGACGACGGCGGCGAGGAGCAGGAGGGCGACGAGCGCGTGGGGGAGGAGGCGGCGCGCACCCCGGGCGTGCTCACGGCGGCCTGAGGCGAGCGGGGCGGCCGTCGGATGAGAGGAATCCGGCGGCCACCCACTAGCCTGGGACGCATGGCGGAATTCATCTACACGATGGTCAAGGCCCGGAAGAAGGTCGGCGACAAGCTGATCCTGGACGATGTGACGATGTCGTTCTATCCGGGCGCGAAGATCGGCATGGTCGGCCCCAACGGTGCCGGCAAGTCCACGATCCTGAAGATCATGGCGGGGCTCGACGAGCCCTCGAACGGCGACGCCCGGCTCTCGCCCGGGTACTCCGTCGGCATCCTCATGCAGGAGCCGAAGCTGGACGAGTCCAAGACCGTCCTGGAGAACGTCCAGGAGGGCGTGGGCGAGATCTACGGCAAGATCCAGCGCTACAACCAGATCTCCGAGGAGATGGCGAATCCGGACGCGGACTTCGACGCCCTGATGGAGGAGATGGGCTCGCTGCAGACGGACATCGACGCCGCCGACGCGTGGGACATCGACTCCCAGCTCGAGCAGGCCATGGACGCCCTTCGCACGCCCCCGGCCGACGAGCCCGTGACCAAGCTCTCCGGCGGTGAGCGCCGCCGCGTGGCCCTGTGCAAGCTCCTGCTCCAGAAGCCGGACCTGCTGCTCCTCGACGAGCCCACCAACCACCTGGACGCGGAGTCCGTGCTGTGGCTCGAGCAGCACCTGGCCGCCTACCCCGGCGCCGTCGTCGCCGTGACCCACGACCGCTACTTCCTGGACCACGTGGCCCAGTGGATCTGCGAGGTCGACCGCGGCCGCCTCTACCCCTACGAGGGCAACTACTCCACGTACCTGGAGACCAAGCGCGCGCGCCTCGAGGTGCAGGGCAAGAAGGACGCCAAGCTCGCCAAGCGCCTCGCCGAGGAGCTCGACTGGGTGCGCTCCAACTCGAAGGGCCGCCAGGCCAAGTCGAAGGCCCGCCTGGCCCGCTACGAGGAGATGGCAGCCGAGGCCGAGAAGACCCGGAAGCTCGACTTCGAGGAGATCCAGATCCCGCCGGGCCCGCGCCTGGGCAACACCGTCATCGAGGCCACGGACCTGAAGAAGGGCTTCGGGGACCGTGTGCTCATCGACGGCCTGTCCTTCTCCCTGCCGCGCAACGGCATCGTGGGCGTCATCGGCCCCAACGGCGTCGGCAAGACCACGCTGTTCAAGACCATCGTGGGGCTCGAGCCCCTCGACGGCGGCGACCTCAAGGTCGGCGAGACCGTGAAGATCTCCTACGTGGACCAGTCCCGCGCGAACATCGACCCCGAGAAGTCGCTGTGGGAGGTCGTCTCGGACGGCCTGGACTACATCAAGGTCGGCAACGTGGAGATGCCCTCCCGCGCCTACGTCTCCGCGTTCGGCTTCAAGGGCCCGGACCAGCAGAAGAAGGCCGGTGTGCTCTCCGGCGGTGAGCGCAACCGCCTCAACCTGGCGCTGACGCTCAAGGAGGGCGGCAACCTGCTGCTCCTCGACGAGCCCACCAACGACCTGGACGTCGAGACGCTGACCTCGCTCGAGAACGCGCTGCTCGAGTTCCCGGGGTGCGCCGTCGTGGTCTCGCACGACCGCTGGTTCCTCGACCGCGTGGCCACGCACATGCTCGCGTACGAGGGCACCGCCGAGGACCCGGCGAACTGGTACTGGTATGAGGGCAACTTCGAGTCCTATGAGGCGAACAAGGTGGACCGCCTCGGCCCGGACGCCGCGCGCCCGCACCGCGTGACCCACCGCAAGCTCACGCGCGACTGACCGTCCCGCCGGGACGACGACGGCCCGCCTCGGACGCCCGAGGCGGGCCGTCGTCGTCTGCGCCCGAGGGCCTGGATGACGGGGGGTGTCTCAGCGGCGCCAGCTGCGGCGCAGCAGGGTCCGCATGGTCAGGCGCTGGGCGGCGTCCTGGACCTTCGCACGGGTCGCCGCATGGCCCTGCGGCAGGCGCACCATCCCCTCCTGGGCCACGGTGGCCACCAGCTCGCCCTCGCGGGTGAAGACCGAGCCCTGGCCGAGCCCGCGCGCGCCCTGGGCGCTGGGGGAGTGCTGGACGTAGAGCAGCCACTCGTCGACGCGGGCCGCACGGTGGAACCACATCGCGTGGTCCAGCGACGCGACGGACATGCCCGGCTGCACCCAGGCCACCCCGTGCTGGCGCAGGATCGGCTCGAGCAGCGTGTAGTCGGACGCGTACGTCAGGGCGGCCAGGTGCAGGCGCGGGTCGTCGGCCAGCGGCGTGAACGTCTTCATCCACACCATGTTCGTGTTCTGGGCCCGGGCCGCGCGGTCCACGTAGATGGGGGACTGGACGTGGCGGATGTCGAAGGGGCGGGACCAGGACCACTCCTGCGCCACGGGGTGGCGGATGTTGCCCAGGACGTCGGCGGTGGTGGGCAGCTCCTCCGGGGCCGGGACGTCCTCGGGCATGGCCACCTGGTGGTCCACTCCCTCGGCCGGCTCCTGGAAGGAGCACGTCAGGGCGAGGATGGCCTTCTCGTTCTGGGACGCGAGCACGCGCCGCACGGAGAAGGAGCGGCCGTCGCGGAGCGTCTCCACGGTGAAGGTGATCGGCTGCAGCGCGTCCCCGGGGCGGATGAAGTACCCGTGGATCGAGTGCGCGGGCCGGGTGCCCGCCACGGTCCGCGCGGCCGCGGCCAGCGCCTGGGCGAGCACCTGACCGCCGAAGACGCGGCCGTGCGCCTGCCGCGGCGTGGTGCCGGTGAACCGCGGCTCGCCGGTGACGGGGTCCGGGCCGGCGTCTGCCAGGTCGAGGATGCCACGCAGCAGGTCGGTGGGGTCCTTCGGCGCGGAGGCGGGGCGCTTCGGGGTGCGCGGCGTCATGGGGTGCTCCCTTTCCTGGAGTGGTCCGTGCGGCGCCCGGGCCGATTCCGGGCACGGGGCGGGTCCGGGCGGGGCCGAACCTGGGACAATGCTGTCATGAGCCAGCAGCCCCCCTCCACCGGCACCCCCCGCGACCGGGACGGCGTCCCCGTCCTGACCTTCGCCGACGAGCGCGCCGTCCGCGACCTCGAGCAGTTCGCCACGCGCGCCCGCCGCGTGGCCGACACGGGGATGCGCCTGGACGTCGTCGCGGAGGCGGGGTCCTCCCGCACGCCGATGCTCGCGCAGTGGGTCTCCGTGCTGCAGCCGCAGGGTCTCGGCGACCGGGTCCCCGTGGTCCTCGGCCTGCGCACCGTTCCGCTCGCGACGGCGGACGGGGTCGCCGGACTCGACGTCGTCGTCCCGCTCGGGGCCGTGACGGAGCGCACCGCCCGCATGCGCGGGCAGGACCCGGTGGACCTCGCGTTCCCCGTCCCGCCGACCCGTGAGCAGGTCTCCTGGACCGCGTTGACGCCGCCGCGCTCCGGCTGGACCCCGGCCGCCGAGGTGGCGGACGAGGAGCTGATCGAGGTGGCCTCCCGCGGCGTGGAGGCCGTGCGGGCGGCTCTGCCCGAGAACCCCGGCGAGGCCGTGGTGCGCCAGGTCCGTGCCCGCATGTGGGGCCCCACCCTCGGCGGGGACGCCCTCCAGTTCCCCGCGGGCATGGCGTTCGGCGCGCACGCGCTGGGCTTCCTGCTCCCGGGCAGCCACGCCCGCCTGAGCACCGCCGGCCCGTGGACCCGGCTCGACACCCCGGGTGGCTTCGTCCTGGGGAGGGCCGCCGTCGCGGTCTGAGAGAGTCAGGCGGAGTTCTGCAGCGAGTGCGCCGCCCGCTCGAGGTAGTCCCACAGTTCGGCCTCGTGCAGCGGGGACAGGTCCAGGGTGTCCAGGGCGGCACGCATGTTCCGCAGCCAGGCGTCGCGGGCGGCAGGGTCGACCTTGTAGGGCGCGTGGCGCATGCGCAGGCGGGGGTGGCCCCGCTGCTCGGAGTACGTCCTCGGCCCGCCCCAGTACTGCTCGAGGAACAGGCGCAGGCGCACCTCGGCGCCGGCGAAGTCCTCCTGCGGGTACATGGGCGCGAGCAGCTCGTCCTCGCGGACGCGCGAGTAGAACTCGTGCACGAGCTTCGAGAACGTCGCGTGCCCGCCGACCGCGTCGTAGAAGCTGGTCATCCGGTCGGGCGCGGTGGGCCCCGCCGTCGTCGGGCCACTCTGCGCGTCGCGCGCGCGGACCTGGTCAACGGGCGCGGGGGCGCCGTCCTTCGTGACCGGCTCCACCTCGGTGGGCCGGTTCTCCATGCCGGTCACGGCGCTCGGCCGGTTCGCGCCGCGCGGGCGCAGCACCGCGAGCGGAGCGCCCAGGCGGGAGGACAGGTCGGGGAGCCCGGACGACGTCGCGGGCCCGCTGCCCGGGCCGGGGCCGGCGACCGGCTCCACCGTCACCGGCGCGGAGAGCGAATTCGCGATGAAGCAGAGCCGGTGCGCCTCGGCGTGCAGGGCGTCGGCCTCGCCGCGGTGGGACTCGTCGGCCAGGCGCACCTCGGGGCGCAGGGTGATCGAGGCGAAGCGCCCCGCGCCGTCGCCGTCCACCTCGATCTCACCGGACGCCGTGCAGGCCATGCCGGTCACCACGAGTCCCGAGGTCGCGGCGGCGTGCAGGTAGGAGAGCGTGTGGCACTCGGCGAGCGCGCCGAGCAGGAGGGTCTCCGGATTCCACTTCGAGTCGTCTCCGCGGAAGGGCCGGGCCGCCGACGCGTGGATCTCCCCGACGCCGGCGTCCTGGATGACCACGGAGCGGTCGTAGTCGCGGACGCCGGACGTGCCGGTCCCGCGGTCGCCGGTCCACTCGGTGCGCAGCGTGAAGGTGTGCTTCATCCTCCCAGCCTAGTGCCGCGCCAGGACGCGCCACGGGGCCGAACCCGTCGAGGGTCCGGCCCCGTGCCGGGGAGGGGCCGCGTCAGCCCGCGGCGGACACCTCGTGCACGTTCTCCTCCGCATGCGCGCGAGCGGCGAGGGCGCGGACCATCTCGTCGCGGCCCTCGGCCACCACGCGGGACAGGCCCGCGCGGGAGCCCTTCACCCGCTCGGAGAGCTCGGTCGCCCGGTCCGCCACCTCCTGGCCCACCTGCGCCGCCGGGAACCCGAGGGTCGCCGCGGTCTCGGCCATCTCGTGCGAGCGCGAGTCCCACACCTGCTCGATGCGGGAGAAGTACTCCTCGGCGTAGGGGGCGATCAGGGAGCGGTCGTGCACCCGGCCGAAGCCGATGAGCGCCTGGCGCTGCTCCGTGTTGGACAGCTCGCCGGCCACCACCCGGCGCCACGCCTCCTGCTTGGCCTCGGCGGTGGGCACGGCGGCGCGGGCCTGCAGCGCCGCGAGCGCGCCGGTGGCGGTGGCGTCGGCCTGCGCGGCCGCCGCGATCTGCTCCTCGCCCGCGCGGCCCGCGGCCACGAGCGCGGTGAGCAGCTCCCACTTCAGGTCCGTCGTGAGGTCCAGACCGGGCAGCACGCTGCGCTCGTCCACGACGGCGTCGAGGGCGTCGAGCTGCGCGCCCGTCCGTGCGTGCAGGGCGAAGGCCTTGACGAACTGCAGCTGGTTGTCCGACCCGGCCTCGGCCTGCTCCGTCAGGGCCCACAGCCGGTCCGCCACGCGCTCGCGCGCCGGGCGGGACTGCGCCTCGGGCAGGTACTGGGACAGCGACGTCGCCAGCTGGCGCAGCAGGGTCTGCACCACGGTGGAGTCCCGCTCCTCGCCGATGTTCGCCAGGATGAGCTCGGCGAACCACGCGGCCGAGGCCTCGCCGTCGCGCACGGTGTCCCATGCGGCGCCCCACAGAAGGGTGCGCGGCAGGGAGCCGTCCACGTCCTTCAGGCGGGTGGACGCGGCCTCCCACGAGGCGTCGTCGAGGCGGATCTTGGCGTAGGCGAGGTCGTCGTCGTTGGGCAGGATCAGCGCGGGGCGACGGCGGCCCGCGGCCTCCGCCACCTCGGTCAGCTCGCCCGCCACGTCCAGCTCGAAGCGGTCGGTCCGGGTCAGGCGGCCGGTCGCCTCGTCGACGTCGTAGAAGCCGACCGCGAGGCGGTGCGGGCGCAGGATGTCGTCGCCGGGCGCGGTGGGGGAGCCGTCCGGCGCGGTCTGGCGCAGGCGCAGGGAGGCGATCGTGCCGCTCGCGTCCGTGTCCACCTCCACATGGAGGGTGTTCACGCCGGAGGTCTCGAGCCACTGGCGGGTCCACTCGGAGAGGTCCCGGCCGGAGGAGGCCTCGAGCTCCGTCATGAGGTCCGGCAGCTCGGTGTTGGACCACGCGTGCTTGGCGATGTACTCGCGCACGCCGGCCATGAAGTTCTCCTGACCCACCCACGCGACGAGCTGGCGAAGCACCGAGGCCCCCTTGGCGTAGGTGATGCCGTCGAAGTTCACGAGCACGTCGTCGAGGTCGCGGATCTGCGCCGTGATCGGGTGCGTGGAGGAGAGCTGGTCCTGGCGGTACGCCCAGTTCTTCTCCATCGAGGAGAACGTGGTCCACGCGCCGGTGTACTCCGTGTTCTCGGCCGCGGCGAGCGTGGACATGAACTCGGCGAAGGACTCGTTGAGCCACAGGTCGTTCCACCAGCGCATGGTCACGAGGTCGCCGAACCACATGTGGGCGAGCTCGTGCAGGATGGTGATGGCGCGGCGCTCGACGACGGCCTCCGTGACCGTGCCGCGGAAGACGTAGCTCTCGAGGAACGTCACGCAGCCGGCGTTCTCCATGGCGCCCGCGTTGAACTCCGGCACGAAGAGCTGGTCGTACTTCTCGAACGGGTAGGGGTGGCCGTACTGCGCCTCGAAGAACTCGAAGCCGCGACGGGTGAGGTCGAAGACGGCGTCCGCGTCGAGGTGTTCGAAGAGGGAGGCGCGGCAGTACACGCCGAGGGGGATGGTGCGGCCGTCCGCGCTGCTCAGCTCGGAATGCGTGGACCTGTACGGGCCGGCCACGAGGGCGGTGATGTAGGAGGAGATGCGCGGGGTGGGGGCGAACTCCCACACGGCGGCGTCCACGCCGCCGAGGTTGTCCTCGTTCTCGACGCGGCCGAGGGAACGGCGGGCGGCCTCCGGCTGGTTGGAGACGACGGCCCAGTGCGCCGGCGCCGTGACCCTGAACGCGAAGGACGCCTTCAGGTCCGGCTGCTCGAACACGGGGAACATGCGGCGGGAGTCCGGCACCTCGAACTGGGTGTAGAGGTACACCTCCTGGTCCACCGGGTCCACGAAGCGGTGCAGGCCCTCACCGGTGGTCGAGTAGTCGCCCTCGGCCTCCACCACGAGCGTGTTCTGCGCGGCCAGCGGGCCGACGGCCACGCGGGCGCCGTCGAAGTCCGCGACGTCCAGGCGTTCGCCGTTGAGCGTGACCGCGCGGGGCGCCGTCGTCGCCACCCAGTCGATCCACGTGCTCGAGCCCACCGCGTCCTCGCTCGCCGCGAAGGTGACGGTGCTCGTCACGGCGAAGCGCTCGGCGCCGCGGGCGAGGTCCAGGCTCACCTCGTAGGCGTCCACGGTCAGGGCGGCGGCGCGCTGCGCGGCCTCCTCGCGGGTGATGTTCAGGCGTGCGGAGCTCACGGAACCTCCAGGGGTAGGGAAGGGACGACGACGGCCGGTGCGGGATGTGCCCCGGCTCACTGACCGCCATTGTGTCACCTGGCCCGGGCGTCGTGGACGGCGCACCGCAGAGCGGGCCGGCCGGTGTACTCAGCCCCCGATCTCGGCCAGTCGGGTCGCCGCCGCACGCAGCACCTCAGCAACCTCGGGCACTCGTGCCGGCGGCATCCGCTGCTCGGCCGCCGAGGCCGTGAGGGACACCTGGGGGATGCTTCCCGTCCGCACCGGAATGCCACAGGCGACTCCGGCCACCCCGGGCACGACCGGCACACCGCCGCACCACCCCTGCTCCTCCATCTGACGCAGCAGGGTGTCCAGCAGGTCGTGCAGGGCTCCGTCATCCGTCAGGTTCCAGCGACGGGGAGGCCGGGCGACGACCGCGTCCACCTCCGCTCGCCGGCGCTCGGGCGGCAGGGAGGCCAGGAGCGCGATGCCGGCGTACCCGGCGGCAAGCCGCTTGACCTCGCCGACCTCCACGGTGAAGACGCGCACGGGGGAGTCGCCGTCGCATCGCAGGAGGTAGGCCACTCCGCCCGCGGCCCGTGCCGCCAGGTAGACCGTGTCCCCCAGCTCGTCCGCGGCGGCCTGGACCACGGCCCGGCTGGCCTCGCGTTCGATCAGGCACCGCGGCGTCACCGGTTCGAACCCGACGGGGCCCCACCGATCGCCGAGTGCATAGGCGGCCCCACGTCGGGTCACGGCACCCTCCTCGGCCAGGTCGGCCAGCAGTCGATGGGCGGTGGGCTGGGGCAGGCCCGTCCGCTGGACGAGCTGGCTCAGCCGCAGGCCGGCGGGTCCGGCCTCGTGCAGCAGGCGCATCACGAGGGCGGCACGGGGCAGGACGCCGGTGGGCGGGGTCAAAGGGGTCACCGGTCCATCGTGCCGCAGCTCCGGCGTCAGAGCTAGTTCCATCTAATGGACTAAATGACTGCCGCCCCTGCTTGCAATTTGAGAACTGAACGCGCCATGCTGGGAAATGTAGGGCGCGTCACATCGCAGGTGTCGGGTCCACTAGTCCACATATCGGTTTCCAGGAGGAGCCCCATGCCACTGACCGCATCGACCGTCACGCGCACCGTCAGCGTGGACGGTGCCTCCGTCACCTGCCACGACTCGGTGACACCCGGGGAGCTCGACCGGCCTCTCGTGCTGGTCCACGGCACGGGCGGGACGACCGACTCGCACTTCGGCCACCTGTTCCCGATGATGGCCACGCGGACACGCGTCATCGCCGTGGACTGGGCGCCGACGGCCGACCCCGCCGCGGACCTGACCGTCGACCTGCTGGTCGGCCAGGTGCGGGCCGCCGTCGATGATCTCCTCGGCCCCGACGCCGCCTTCGACCTGCTGGGCTACTCGCTCGGCGCCGTCGTGGCCGGGCAGCTGGCCGCCGACCTCGGTCGCCGTGTGGAGAACCTCGTGCTCGTGGCCGGCTGGGCGACGACGGATGTCCACCAGCGCCTGCGCAACGAGGTCTGGCGGCACCTGTATGCCACGAGCCCTGATGCCCTGGCCCGTTACACGGCCTTCTGCGGCCTGTCCCCGCTGGCCCTGCGCTCCCTGACCCCGGCCATGCTCGACGGGGCGCTCGCCTCCCTGACCGCGGACGAGTTCACCGCCCGGCAGATGGACCTGAACGCCCGCGTGGACGTCGCCGACCGTCTCTCCGCCGTCACCGCGCGGACACTGATCGTCTCCTGCGCCGAGGACATCATGGTCCCGCCCCATCACCAGTACGAGCTGCTCGGCATCATCGACGACGCGCGGCTGACGACCATGACGAGCGGCCACGCCTTCTTCCTCGAGCGCCCGGCCGAACTCATGCAGATCGTCGACCTGCACCTGCGCGAGCCGGACCGCCATCCGGCCGGCGCGATCATCCCCGAGACCCACGCCTGAGAGAGGGGCCAGCCATGACCACCACCACGACCACCACCACCGACGTGCGCCCCGCACCGCGCGACGAGTCCGCCGAGATCCTCGTCATCGGCTCCGGATTCGCCGGCCTCGGCATGGGCGCCCAGCTGCGGCATCACGGCCGCGAGGACTTCCTCATCCTGGACCGCGCCCAGCAGGTCGGCGGGACCTGGAGGGACAACACCTACCCGGGCGCCGCGTGCGACGTCCCGAGCCACCTCTACAGCTTCTCCTACGCGCCGAACCCGCAGTGGTCGGGCTTCTACACACCGGGTCCGGAGATCCAGGACTACCTCGTGCGCTTCTCCGAGGACGAGGGCCTCACCCCGCACCTGCGTCTCGGGGCGGACATGCTCGAAGCGCACTGGGACCCCGAGACGGAGCGGTGGACGGTGCGGACCCCGCGCGGGACCTACACGGGACGCTGGCTCGTCATGGGCACCGGGCACCTCGCCGACCCCCGCCTGCCGGACGTCCCGGGTCTCGACGCCTTCGAGGGCGAGGTCATCCACTCCGCGCGCTGGGACCACACGGTGGACCTGAAGGGCAAGCGTGTCGCCGTCGTCGGCACCGGCGCCTCCGCGATCCAGGTCATCCCCGAGCTGGCGGCGACGGCGGCCGAGCTCGTCGTCTTCCAGCGCACCCCCGCGTGGGTCACCCCGCGCGTGGTCAAGCCGTACTCCGCGGCCGTGCGGCGCATGTTCGAGCGCGCCCCGCACACCATGCAGCGCGAGCGCGACGACATCTTCTGGTTCGCCGAGTCGAACTATGCCCAGCGCCGCGGTGTGCCGGCCGCGCTGGACCAGGTCCGGGCCCAGGCCCTCGGGCACCTGGCCGCCGCGGTCTCTGACCCCGAGCTCCGCGAGCGCCTCACGCCGCGGTACCTGCCGGGCTGCAAGCGCGTGCTCGTCTCCAACGACTACTACCCGGCCATGGCCCGGGACAACGTCACCCTGGAGGACAGCGCCCTGGACCGCGTCGAGGGGAGCCGGCTGTTCGGCGTGAGCGGTCACGGGTACGAGGTCGACGCCGTCGTCCTCTGCACCGGCTTCGAGGCGGCCCAGCCGCCGTTCGCCGACCGCGTCCACGACGGTGAGGGCCGCTCCCTGGCCGATCACTGGAGCAGCGGCATGGCGGCGTTCGACTCCACGGCCGTGGCGGGATTCCCGAATCTGTTCGCCATCAACGGGCCGAACACCTCGCTGGGGCACAACTCGATCGTCTACATCATCGAGTCGCAGATCGCGTACATCTTGGAGGCCCTGGACCGGGCGGAGCACGACGGGATCCGGACGATGGTCCCCGAGACATTCGCCCAGGAGGAGTACGTGGACCGTCTCCAGGAGCGGGCCGCCACCTCGGTGTGGCTCGTGGACGGCGGCTGCCACTCCTGGTACGTCGACCCCCGCTCGGGCAAGTTGACGCTGATCTGGCCCGACTACGCCTACGACTTCCGCGCCCGCAACGGCCACTTCACCGGGGAGGGCTTCCTCTCCTCGGCGAGCGGGGAGCCCGAGCCCATGCCGGTGCGCGAGCCCGAGCGATCGGTCGCGCTGATCTGAGCCGGCCCGCCCCGGGACAGGGGGTCGGGTGGGGCCGTCAGTAGACTGACCCCACCCGACCGTCGTCCTTCTGGAGGAGTCTGCGCATGCGCGTCCACATCGCCACCGACCACGCCGGCATGGAGCTGTCCGCCCACCTGGTGGAGCACCTCACCGCCGCCGGCTACGAGATGGTGGACCACGGACCCACCGAGTACGACGCGCAGGACGACTACCCGGGCTTCTGCATCAACGCCGCCCGCGCCGTCGTCGCCGACCGCGAGCAGGGACTGGACTCCCTCGGCATCGTCCTCGGCGGCTCCGGCAACGGTGAGCAGATCGCCGCGAACAAGGTGCAGGGCGTCCGCGCCGCGCTGGCCTGGAACCTCAGCACCGCAAAGCTCGCCCGCGAGCACAACGACGCGAACGTCGTCGCCGTGGGCGGCCGGCAGCACAGCCTCGAGGAGGCCACCGCGATCATCGAGGCGTTCCTCGCCGAGCCCTTCAGCGAGGACGAGCGCCACGTGCGCCGCATCGGCAAGATCGCGCGCTACGAGGTGACCGGCGAGGTGGTGATGTGAGTGCCTGAGGGGCACTCCGTCCACCGTCTCGCGCGGCAGTTCACCGACGTCTTCGGCGGCGAGATCCTGGGCGCCTCGAGCCCGCAGGGGCGGTTCACCGAGGGCGCGGCGCTGATCGACGGGCGCGTCCTCGAGCGCGCGTGGGCGCACGGCAAGCACTTCTTCGCCGACGTCGAGGACGGTCTGTCGCTCAACGTCCACCTCGGCATGTACGGGGCATGGACCTTCGGCGGGGACGAGACGTTCGCCGCGGCCTCGTCCATCGGCGCGCCGCGGCGCATCGGGGAGCGGGAGGTGCAGGGCGGCCCGGCCACATCCGGCCTCGCCCACGACGACGGCTGGGTCGTCCCGCCGCCACCGGTCCCCACGGTGCGCTTGCGCCTGCGCTACGCGCACGGCTGGGCGGACCTGATCGGGGCCGCGCAGTGCCGGCTGCTCACCGCCGACGAGGTGGAGCAGGTGACCGCGACGCTCGGTCCCGACCCCCTCAACGGTGACGACCCCACCCCCTTCCTGCGGCTCGCCGCCCGCACGAGGCGGCCGATCGGCGTCGTGCTCATGGACCAGTCGGCCGCGAGCGGGATCGGCAACATCTTCCGTGCCGAGGCCCTGTTCCGCGCCCGGATCGACCCGTGGAGACCCGCGAGGGACGTGGGGGAGGAGGCGCTGTGCGCCCTGTGGGACGACAACGCCGCGCTCATGCGCGAGGGCGTGCGTCTCGGACGCATCGTGACGACGCGCCCCGAGCACCGGCCTGGCGTTCCCGCCGAGGAGGCGTGGCCCGAGCACGCGACCTACGTCTACCACCGCCACGGCCGGCCGTGCCTGGTGTGCGGGCGGGATGCGATCGTGGTGGAGGAGATGGCCGCGCGGAAGCTGTACCGCTGCACCGTGTGCCAGACGTGAGGACGACCCGCCGGCCGATCAGCCGCCGCTGCTGACAGCGTTGTGGCCACGCGGTCCGCGGGCTCCCTGGCGACGAATCGCCGACGATCGGATGAACTCTCGCACGGGGGCGGGTGACCGGCGGCTGACCGTCACGGGCTCCTTTGACGCTCCGCCCGCAGCTGGAGAGAAAGTCCAGGTCAGAGCGGAACCCAGGGTGTTCTCCGCGGGTATTTCTCTGGGCCCCGCTGTGCCTGGACTGCCCACGGCGTCGACGGGAGGGTGCTCAGTCCTCAGAGAGGCGCCGTGCCGCCCACCTCCCGCCCAGCATCCCCGGAGTTCGCCATGCCTGCTTCCACCCCGTCCGTCTCCCGCGCCGCCGGTGGACGTGACCAACACGGGGCCCGGGAACCTCACGCGCACCTCCACCGCCGTGACCGTCAGCGGTGAGCAGACCGTCACCATCGACTTCCGTCGCGCGGTGGAGGACGTGCAGTTCACCCTCGCCGACATCGAGTGGATCGACAACAACGGCACGTACGGCGTGCAGGAGGTGATCACGGTGTCCCCGGAGCCCACGGCGACCGCGGCCTCGGGCGTCACCGTCTCGGGCACGAGGCTCCAGACGACGACACCGAACACCACCGGCTCCGCCTTCGTGACGATCGCCGGTCCGGTCACGCGGATCACCGTCACCCTCGGCGTCGGCACCGTTGGCAAGGCCACCCCGGACGTGTTCATCCAGAACATGACCTTCAGGCTGGACATGCGCAGCGCCGCCTGACCCCTCGCCTCCTACCGCGCCGCCACGGCCGCTCCAGGCCGTCGCGCGGTGAGGCTTGCTGCCAGGGTCAGGCCGAGCAGCACGACGAGACCGGCCGGCGCGACGGCGCCGATCACCGGGTTGATCCATCCGGGGCCGAACATCCCGGCCAGGTGCTTGGGGGTCAGGGCCAGGGCGCCGACCGTCAGGACCGCCAGCACGATGGCCGGGATCCGCAGGGCCCGGACGCGCCACGTGAGGGCCAGCACGGCGTAGACGATCACGGGCCACCACACGAAGTGATGGACCCAGCTGATGGGCGAGATGAGCAGCGGCACCGTGCTGCTCAGGCCGAGCAGGAGGACGCGGTCCTCGTGCCGGTTCAGCCGGAGCAGGACGGCCACGAGGCCGATCACCACGGCGACGCCGAGCAGCCACGGGAGCGTCTCGTGCTCCGTGAAGCGCGCGAGCATCCCGCGCACGGACGCGTTGTCGATGTAGTCGATCCCGCCCACGCGGGAGGGGTCCCGCAGCACCGAGGTCCAGAACCGCCAGGTGGGCTCCGGGGCCGCGAGGAAGCCGATGGCCTGCGTGGCCAGGAAGGCGCCTCCGGCCAGCAGGATGGTGCGGAACCGGCCCAGCATGAGGGGCAGCAGGAGGAGGGCCAGCGGGGTCAGCTTGATGCCGGCGGTCACGCCCACGGCGACGGCGAACCACGCCCACGGATGCCGGCGCGAGGCGAGCGCGAGGTAGACCGAGGCCATGAGCACCACGTTGATCTGGCCATAGGTGAGCGTCTCACGGCCGGGCATGGCGAGGAGCGCCACGACGGTGAGCACCCAGGCGGGCACCCGCCACCGGGGCAGGGCCGCGCGCAGGCGTCCGGTCAGGTCGCGGCTGACCAGGTGCATCAGCACGGCGGTGAGCACCGTCAGCACTCCGAGGGAGACGGGCAGCGGGACCAGGGTCAGCGGGGTGAACAGCAGGGCCGCGAAGGTGGGGTACGTGAACGGCAGCCCCGGATCGCCCACCGGGCCCAGGATCGGGGCGTAGAGGTCCGCCTCCGGGTCCAGCAGGGCCAGGCCGCCCTCGCGGTACACGGCGAGGTCGAGCCCGCTCCCCGGCGTGAGGAGGACGATGAGCAGGGCGGCGGCGACGGGGATCGCCCAGGCCGCGGCACGGGCGGCCGGGGAGGACGGCGCGGGGGCGGTGTGCCGGTGGGACACGATCGGGTGCTCCTTCGCTCGGATCGGCTCACGACCTGGGCGGAGGACGCCGACATGAAGAAGTCCCGGTCGCCGCCGTGGAGACGACGGCGGGCCGGGACGGACGAGGGGATGACGGGAATCGAACCCGCGTAGCCAGTTTGGAAGACTGGGGCTCTACCATTGAGCTACATCCCCGGGCCATCCGCGAGGATCGCGGACCAGCGCCAGCCAGACTAGCACGGAGGCGCCATGCCGCTTCGTCCCCCCTCACCCGGTGCCGCCGCCCGCGGCCTCCGCTCCGTCGTCCCCGTCCGACGCCGCCTGCCGCTCGCCGGTCGCACCGTGCTCGTCACCGGTGCCGGCTCCGGGATCGGCCGCCTCATGGCCCTCGGTGCGGCGGAGCGGGGCGCGGCCCGCGTGCTCGTGTGGGATCGGGACGAGGCGGCCGCGCTCGCCGTCGCGCAGGAGGCCACGTCCCGGGGCGCCCAGGGCGTCGCCGAGCGGATCGACGTCACGGACGCCGCCGCCGTCGCCGCGGCCGCCGAGCGCGCGGGCGAGGTGGACGTGGCCGTCAACAACGCGGGCGTCGTGACCGGCGCGCGCCTCGAGGACGCCACGGAGGAGGGGATCCGCCGCACCTTCGAGGTGAACGCGCTGGCTCCCTATTGGCTCACCCGCGCGGTGCTCCCCGGGATGCGGGCGCGGGGGCGCGGGGCGATCGTCACGGTGGCCTCGGCCGCCGGGCTCGTGGGCGTCGCCCGGCAGACCGACTACTCGGCCTCCAAGCACGCCGCCGTCGGCTTCGCCGAGTCGCTGGGCGCCGAGCTCCGCAAGGAGGGCAGCCCCGTCACCTCGCTCGTCGTGTGCCCGTACTACGTCAGCACCGGCATGTTCGTCGGCGTCCGCACCCGCATCCCCGCGCTCCTGCCGATCCTGCGGCCGGAGGCGGTGGCCGACGCGGTGCTGGACGCGGTGGAGGCGGGCCGCCGTCGGCTCCTCCTGCCCCGGGCCGTGGGGCTCATCGCCCCCCTGCGCGCCCTGCCCGGCGGCGCCTTCGACGCCGCCATGGACGTCCTCGGCGTCAATGCCACCATGGACGCGTTCACGGGCCGGTCGACGCCGACGGCTCCGCCCCCGGTTTTCGCCCCGGACCGCGCGGCGCGCTAGGATTCCACAGTCTGCCCTGCAGGCAGCGTCTCGGGTGCCCGGCGTGCGATCGCGTGAGCCCGACCGGCGTCATCTCCAGACGACGGGGTGTAGCTCAGCTTGGTAGAGCGCGCGCTTTGGGAGCGTGAGGCCGCAGGTTCAAATCCTGTCACCCCGACACTGTCGTCACATCCATCCGTCATCCAGTGCAACAGGAGCCATCCGTGGTCAAGTCCACCGCAGAGAACCTCAGCCCGACCCGCGTCAAGCTGACCGTCGAGGTGCCGTTCGAGGAGGTGAAGCCCGCGCTGGACAAGGCGTTCAAGGACATCGCCCAGCAGGTCCAGATCCCCGGCTTCCGTGCCGGCAAGGTCCCCGCGCGCATGATCGAGCAGCGCTTCGGACTCGAGGCCGTGGTGGACCAGGCCGTCAACGAGGGCCTGAACACGTGGTTCACGCAGGCCGTCTCGGAGGCCGAGGTCACCCCGATCTCCCGCCCCGAGGTGGACGTGACCGCCTCCCCGGACTCCGCGAACCGCGAGGCCCCGGTGGCCTTCACCGCCGAGTTCGATGTGCGCCCCACCATCGAGCTGCCCGACTACAAGGGCCTCAAGGTCACCGTGGAGCCCGCCGCCGCCTCGGAGGAGGACGAGCAGAAGGCCCTCGACGCCCTGCGAGCCCGCTTCGGCACCCTCAAGGACGTGGACCGTCCCGCGGGCAAGGACGACTTCGTCACCGTCTCGCTGACCGCCACCGTGGACGGCGAGCAGGTCGACCAGGCCGAGGGCCTCTCCTACCAGGTGGGCGCCGGCACCATGCTCGACGGCATCGACGAGGCCCTCGACGGCCTGTCCGCCGGCGAGGACGCCACCTTCGAGACCACCCTCAACGGCGGCGAGCACGACGGCCGCACCGCCACCGTGAAGGTGCAGCTCACCGCCGTGAAGGACCGCGAGCTGCCCGAGGCCGACGACGACTTCGCCCAGCTGGCCTCCGAGTTCGACACGATCGAGGAGCTGAAGGCCGACCTCAAGAAGAAGGCCGCCGAGGACGCCGTGACCCGTCAGGGCGTCGAGGCGCGCGACAAGGTCCTCGAGGAGCTGGGCAAGCTCGTCGAGGTGCCCGTGCCGGACGGCGTGATCGCAGAGCAGCTCGAGCAGCACTTCTCCGCGGGCGGCCACGAGTCCGGTGACGACCACGACACCCCGGAGCACCGCGCCGAGCTGGAGAAGAACACCCGCGAGGCGTTCGCCAACGAGGTCCTCCTCGACGAGGTCGCCGAGGCAGAGTCCGTGACCGTGGACCAGGGCGAGCTGATCGAGTACATCATCGCCACGTCCTCCGAGTACGGCATGGACCCGAACCAGTTCGCCATGATGCTCGACCAGGCGGGCCAGATCCCGATGATCATGGGCGAGGTCCGCCGCCGCAAGGCGCTGGCCGAGGTGCTCAAGCACGCCGAGGTCACCGACACCGAGGGCAACGCCGTGGACCTCACGGCGTTCGTGACCCCGGGCGGCGCTGACGCCGTGGAGGCCCCGGTGGAGGACGCCCCCGCCGAGGAGCAGCCGGCCGAGAAGCCCGCGAAGAAGGCCCCGGCCAAGAAGGCGGCCGCCAAGAAGGCCGCGGCGAAGAAGGACGAGGCCGCGGCCGAGTCCGAGGAGCCCACCGAGGCCTGATCCTCCTGCGGGCCCGTGCCCGCCGTGCACCGGCGCCCCCGTCCCCTGTGGACGGGGGCGCCGGTGCGTCCGCCGCCGGGCGGCGTCGTCGACCTGCGCCAACAGCGAAACGCCCCCGGCACGTCCTCGCGCGGCGAGGGCGCCCGGATAGTGTCGACCTCGATCAGGGACCCGTCTCCGCGCCCGAAGCGGCGCACGGACGGGGGCCAGCGAAGCATCTCGACAGGAAGGCAGCAGTGATGACTGACATCACCCCCCGCATGACCTCGGTGGATCCCGAGCAGCGCGAGGACTACCTCTACAAGCGGCTGCTGCAGGAGCGCATCGTCTGGCTCGGTTCGGACGTGCGCGACGACAACGCGAACGCGATCTGCTCCCAGCTGCTCCTGCTCTCCGCGGAGGACCCGGAGAAGGACATCTACCTGTACATCAACTCGCCGGGCGGCTCCGTCACGGCGGGCATGGCGATCTACGACACCATGCAGTACATCCCGAACGACGTCGTGACCGTGGCCACCGGCCTCGCGGCGTCGATGGGCCAGTTCCTGCTCGCATCGGGCGCGAAGGGCAAGCGCTACGCCACCCCTCATGCCCGCATCCTCATGCACCAGCCCTCGGGCGGCATCGGCGGCACGGAGTCGGACATCCGCATCCAGGCACAGCTCATCCTGCACATGAAGCGGGTCATGGCCGAGCTCACCGCGGAGCAGACCGGCCAGTCCGTCGAGACCATCCTCGAGGACAACGCGCGTGACAAGTGGTTCACCGCCGCGGAGGCCCGGGAGTACGGCTTCATCGACCACATCGCCGAGCGGGCGTCGTCCGTGTCCGGCGGCGGCGGCGTCCAGGGCTGACTCCTTCCGCTCCCGGCCCCATCCAGACCCTCTCGAGGAGACCTTCCATGACCCCGTTCCCCGCCGGGCTCCCCACCGGGACGCCCTCCGCCACCGCTCCCAGCGCCCGCTACATCCTGCCGCAGTTCGAGGAGCGCACTCCCTACGGCTTCAAGCGCCAGGACCCCTACGCCAAGCTCTTCGAGGACCGCATCGTCTTCCTGGGCTCGCAGGTGGACGACGCGTCGGCCGACGACGTGATGGCGCAGCTGCTCGTCCTCGAGGCGATGGACTCCGAGCGTGACATCACGCTCTACATCAACTCCCCGGGCGGCTCGTTCACGGCCATGACGGCGATCTACGACACCATGCAGTTCATCCGGCCCGAGGTGCAGACCGTGTGCCTCGGCCAGGCTGCCTCCGCCGCGGCGGTGCTGCTGGCCGCCGGCGCCCCCGGCAAGCGCCTCGCGCTGCCCAACGCCCGCGTGCTGATCCACCAGCCGGCGATGCAGGGCGACCAGGGCACGGCCACGGACCTGGAGATCCACGCGCAGGAGATCAACCGCATGCGCGTCTGGATGGAGCAGACCCTGGCCTCGCTCACCAACCGGACCCCGGAGGAGGTCTCCCGGGACATCGACCGGGACAAGTTCCTCTCGGCCGACCAGGCCCTCGAGTACGGCCTGGTCGACGAGGTGCTCCCCTCCCGCAAGATCACCCGTCCGTCCGCCTGAGCCGACCGTCACGAGGGTCCGCCGCCGCATCGCGGGCGGGCCCTCGCGGCGTCCCGGGTGTCCGCCCCTTAACGCGTCCGGGTCCCCGCGTATCCTGGAGCGAGTCCGACAACGGAGTCGTCCGCCACGGGACACGACGCCGTCCATCCCGCCCATCTCGAGGAGACCACCATGGCGCGTATCGGAGAGAGCGCGGATCTGCTGAAGTGCTCGTTCTGCGGCAAGAGCCAGAAGCAGGTCCGCAAGCTCATCGCCGGCCCGGGGGTCTACATCTGCGACGAGTGCATCGAGCTCTGCAACGAGATCATCGAGGAGGAGCTGGGGGAGGCCGCCGAGTCGGACGAGCTGGTGCTCCCCACGCCGCAGGAGATCTTCGACCACCTGGAGCAGTTCGTGGTGGGTCAGGAGGCGGCCAAGCGCTCCCTCGCGGTGGCCGTCTACAACCACTACAAGCGCGTGCGCAGCCCGCAGGACCGCGGGGCGGACCTCGCGGAGCGGCTGTCGGGGCATGACGACCTGGCGGACGTGGAGATCGGCAAGTCCAACATCCTCATGGTCGGGCCCACGGGTTCCGGCAAGACCTACCTGGCCCAGACCCTCGCGCGGAAGCTGAACGTGCCCTTCGCCGTCGCGGACGCCACGAGCCTCACCGAGGCCGGCTACGTGGGCGAGGACGTGGAGAACATCCTCCTCAAGCTCATCCAGGCCGCGGATCACGACGTGAAGCGCGCCGAGCAGGGGATCATCTACATCGACGAGATCGACAAGATCTCCCGCAAGTCCGAGAACCCCTCCATCACCCGGGACGTCTCGGGCGAGGGCGTGCAGCAGGCGCTCCTGAAGATCCTCGAGGGCACGGTGGCCTCCGTGCCGCCGCAGGGCGGTCGCAAGCACCCGCACCAGGAGTTCCTGCAGATCGACACGTCCAACGTCCTGTTCATCGTCGCCGGCGCCTTCGCCGGGCTGGACGAGATCATCGGCTCCCGGGCCGGCCGCAAGGGGATCGGGTTCGGCGCGCCGCTGAACCACCTGGGGGCGGGGGAGACCTCCTACGCGGACGTCCGCCCGGAGGACCTCCTCAAGTTCGGCCTCATCCCGGAGTTCATCGGCCGCCTGCCCGTCATCACCACGGTGGAGGACCTCACGCGGGAGCAGCTCGTCCGCGTCCTCACCGAGCCGAAGAACGCCCTGCTGAAGCAGTACCGGAAGATGTTCCTCATGGACGGCGTCGAGCTGGAGTTCGAGCCGGACGCGCTCGAGGCCGTCGTCGAGCTGGCCGAGGCCCGCGGCACCGGTGCACGAGGGCTGCGCTCCATCATGGAGAACGTCCTCAAGCCCGTGATGTTCGAGCTGCCCTCCCGCACGGACGTCGGGACCGTGGTGGTCACCGGGGACGCCGTGCGCGGAGACGCCGAGCCCCTGCTCATCCCGGCCGAGGTGGAGCGCCGCCGCCGCGGCCGCAGCGCTTGACGGCACCGCCCGACCCACCGCGTCCGCACCGCAGCACCGTCACCGAGAGAGAGGCCCCTCATGACCGAGACCCCGCAGACCCCCGTCGTCGACTTCTACTTCGACCCCACGTGCCCGTTCGCCTGGATCACGTCCCGCTGGATGCTCGAGGTCGAGCAGGTCCGGGACGTCGAGGTGCGCTTCCACCAGATGTCCCTCTACATGCTCAACGAGGGCCGCGAGCTGGACCCGGACTACCGCCGCCACACGGACGAGGGGCTCATCCCCGGCCGCGCCACCCTGCACGTGGGCACCGAGCGCCCCGAGCTGCTCGCCGACTGGTACACGGCGCTGGGCACCCGCATCCACGAGCAGGGGAACAAGGACTACGAGGCGGTCATCGCCGAGGCCGCCGAGGAGCTCGGCCTGGACGCCACCGCCGTCCTGGAGTCCACCCGCACCGACGCCGCCGACGATCGCCTCCGCGAGGCGCAGCGCAGGGCCGAGGAGCTGGTGGGGAACGACGTCGGCACCCCGGTCGTGGCCCTCGAGGGGACCGCGTTCTTCGGCCCCGTGATGACCCGCATCGCGCGCGGCGAGCAGGCCGGCCGCATCTTCGACGGCGCCGTGGCGCTGGCCGAGTTCCCGTACTTCTACGAGCTCAAGCGCGCCCGCACGACGAGCCCCGAGTTCGACTGATCCTGGGGCTCCTGCCGCGGAGCACCGCAGGCCCGGCAGCTGCTCCCTCGAGCAGAGGCCGGGCCTGCGGCGTGTGCGGGGGTCCTCGCGGGTTTCAGAGCGCCCGGGCGATCCGTCCCGCCGAACGGATCATCGGGATCTGCAGGGGCAGGCGGCCGAAGGCCATGGCGCGGAAGGGGGCCGAGGCGTGCCGGGCGCGCCAGGCCATCCACATGTTGCCCGGCCACACGGCCACGAACAGCGCCTGGGCGGCGCGCGCCCCCACCCTCCGCGTCCTGGGGGCGGCGAGCAGACCGGCCACCGCCAGCTCGGCCACACCCGAGCCGAGGGTCCACGCCCGCGCGGAGCCGGGCAGGGCCGGCGGGATGAGGCCGTCGAACGGCGCGGGCCTCACGAAGTGCAGCACGCCCATGCCGGCGAGCACGCCGGCGGTGCGGCGGGCGGTGCGGTGCGCGCCGGCGGACCCGCGGCGCGGATCCGGCGGCGGGGTGGCGGTGGGGCGGGGGAGGAGTCGCATGCGGCCAGTCTCCCGCATCAGACCGCCCCGGCCGCTCACGCTGCCCCGAGCCACACGAGCTGCGCCCCGGCGTGGCCCGCCTGGATCGCGACGACCACGCCCGCGAGGGCGGCCACGAGGGTGAGCACGGCCAGCACGGTGTGGACGACGGGTCGATTCTCACCGAACGCCCGCGTCGCCGCGGGGGAGCGGTGCCAGAAGAGAGCCACGTGGACCGCGAGGAGCATGAGGGTGAGGAAGGCCAGGTTGCGCGTCATCTCCCCGAGCTGGGCATGCTGCTCCAGCAGCGCCGAGCTCTCGCCGAGCCGTGCCTCCAGGTCCTCCCCTGACCACGTGGCGAACCACGAGCCGAGTGCGGCCAGCAGGGCCAGGCCGAGGGTGAAGGGGGCGGACCACTGGAACCAGCGGCGCGAGACCAGGGTCGGGACCGTCAGGAGTGCGACGAGGGGGATCAGCACGACGGGCAGGTGGACGAGGAGCGGGTGCAGGGGGAGGCCGTTCATGCGGGCGACGATATGCAAGGTCCGCGTCCGTTCCGGAGGAGGGGATCCTGCCCTCACCTGGCGTGACTGGTCCTCACCCGGCCGGCCGGACGGCGCCCTGCCGGCGGTTGCCGCGGGCCCGGCACCCCGCCCCGGGTGGGACGGCGCGCCGGGCCCGTGGACGGGTCAGGCCTGCTCGGCCGGGGCCAGCTCCACATCGGTGACCTCGAGGTCGCCCTCGCCCTCGGCCTCGACGAGCACGACGTCGGCCACGTTGCCGGCCGCCTTCAGGTCGGCCAGCCCGCCGCGCAGCGCGTCGAGCTGCGCCGCGCCGGCCCGCACGGTCGCCGTGCGGACCTCGGTGCGCTGCTTGACCTTCGCCTCCGACTTCGACTTGCGGACGCCGCCGAGCACCTGCGCCACGACGGCGAGGACCCGCGGGTCGCCGCCCTCGGCCGCGGCGCGCAGCCCGCTGAGCTCGGCCTCGAGGCCGGGCCACGGGGCGCGGTGCACGGAGCCGGTGCGCCACCAGCTCCACACCTCCTCGGTCGCGAACGGCTGGAACGGGGCCAGGAGGCGCAGGAGCGCGTCCAGGGTGGTGGCGAGCGTCGCCACCACGGAGGCCTGCTCGGCCTCGCCGTGGCCGCCGTACGCGCGGTCCTTGACGAGCTCCACGTAGTCGTCCGTGAACTGCCAGAAGAACTGCTCGGTCACGTTCAGCGCCCGGGCGTAGTCGTACCCGGCGAACGCGGCGGTGGCCTGCTCGACGGTCTGGGCCAGGCGGGCCAGCAGCGCGGCGTCCAGGGCGTTGGTCACGACGGCTGCGTCGGCCTCCGAGCGCACCACGGCGTCGGAGGTGGCGCCCAGGTTGAGCACGAACTTCGCCGCGTTGAGCAGCTTGATCGCCAGTCGGCGGCCGATCTTCATCTGCGCCACCTCGTAGGCGGTGTCCGCGCCGAGGCGGGCCGAGGAGGCCCAGTAGCGCACCGCATCCGCGCCGAACTCCTCGAGGATGTCGGTGGGGACCACCACGTTGCCCTTGGACTTGGACATCTTCTTGCGGTCCGGGTCCAGGATCCACCCGGAGAGGGCGGTGTCCGTCCACGGGACGGAGCCGTTGAGGGCGTCCGCGCGCACCACGGTGGAGAACAGCCACGTGCGGATGATGTCGTGGCCCTGCGGGCGCAGGTCGAACGGGAAGACGTTCTCGAAGAACGCGTCGTCGCGGCTCCAGCGGCCCACGATCTGCGGGGTCAGCGAGGAGGTCGCCCACGTGTCGAGCACGTCGGGGTCGCCCGTGAAGCCGCCGGGGACGTCGCGCTGGTCCTCGGTGAAGCCCGGCGCGGGCTCGGCCACGGGGTCCACCGGCAGGACGGAGTCCTCGGGGACGATCGGCGCGTCGTAGACCGGCTCGCCGTCCTCGTCGAGGCGGTACCAGACCGGGATCGGCACGCCGAAGAAGCGCTGGCGGCTGACGAGCCAGTCGCCGTTGAGCCCGTCCACCCAGTTCTCGTAGCGGTGGCGCATGTGCTCGGGGTGCCACGTCAGCTCGCGGCCGCGCTCGATGAGGGCGGAGCGGCGGTCGGCGTCGCGGCCGCCGTTGCGGACGTACCACTGGCGCGAGGTGACGACCTCGAGGGGCTTGTCGCCCTTCTCGTAGAAGTTCACGGCGTGCATGATCTTCTTCGGCTCGCCGTCCATGAGGCCGGCCTCGGTGAGGGCGTTCACCACGCCCTCCTTCGCGGAGAACACGGTCTTGCCGGCCACGGTCTCGGCGTAGGCGGCGCGGCCGGCCTCCGTGGTGATCCACTCGGGGGTGTCGGCGGCGAAGCGGCCGTCGCGCCCGATCAGCGTCCGGGTGGGCAGCTGCAGCTCGCGCCACCACGTGACGTCGGTCAGGTCGCCGAAGGTGCAGACCATCGCGATGCCCGAGCCCTTGTCCGGCTTGGCCAGCTCGTGGGCCTTGACCTCCACCTCGACGTCGAAGAGGGGCGAGCGCACCGTGGTGCCGAACAGCGGCTGGTACCGCTCGTCGTCGGGGTGGGCCACGAGGGCGGAGCACGAGGCGAGCAGCTCGGGGCGGGTGGTCTCGATGAAGACCTGCTCGCCGTCGGCCGTGAAGAACGGGTAGCGATGGTAGGCGCCGGCGACCTCGCGGTCCTCGAGCTCGGCCTGGGCCACGGCGGTGCGGAAGGTGACGTCCCACATCGTGGGGGCCTCGGAGAGGTAGGCGTCGCCCGCGGCGATGTTGCGCAGGAAGGCGCGCTGGGAGACGGCGCGGGAGACGTCGTCGATGGTGCGGTAGGTCATGGACCAGTCCACGGAGAGGCCGAGGCGGGTGAAGAGGTCCTCGAAGACCTTCTCGTCCTGCACGGCGAGCTCCTCGCAGAGCTCGATGAAGTTCTTGCGGGAGACGACGTCCCAGTCGCGCTGGTTCTTCGCCGGCGTCTCCGGCGGGCGGTAGCCCTCGATGGAGGGCTTCGTGGGGTCGCAGCGCACGCCGTAGTAGTTCTGCACGCGACGCTCGGTGGGCAGGCCGTTGTCGTCCCAGCCCATGGGGTAGAACACGTTCTTGCCGGTCATGCGCTGGTAGCGGGCCAGCACGTCGGTCTGCGTGTAGGAGAACACGTGGCCCACGTGCAGGGAGCCGGAGGCGGTGGGCGGCGGGGTGTCGATCGAGTAGACCTGCTCGCGCGTGGTGTCCGGGTCGAAGGCGTAGGTGCCTTCCTCGGCCCAGCGGGCGGTCAGCTTGTCCTCGAGTCCCTCGAGGGCGGGGCGGTCCGGGACCGCCACGGCGGTCGTCGGAGCGGGGGATGCGTCGGTGGGCGTGTCTGTGCCCTGCGTGTTCTCAGCCATGCCGGCCATTCTCCCACGGCCGCACGGTGGGGCCGTGAGCACGCACGACCATCCCCGCCCCTCCCGCACGGTCCGCGTGCGGCGCGCCGACGAGGCCCGCTGCGGCCCTGTCCCCGTCGGCCCCGTGCCTACAGTGGACGCGTGACCGAGACCTCGCAGACCCCCGCCCCGTCCACCGTGGCCGACTCCTCGACGCCGCCCCGCACCGCCGTCGTGACCGGCGCGACCTCCGGCATCGGCCGCGCCACCGCCCTCGAGCTGGCCCGCCGCGGCTGGCGGGTGTACGCCGCCGGCCGCCGCGCCGAGCGCCTCGAGCAGCTCGCCGCGCAGGTGCGCGCCGAGGGCCTCATGGGGGAGGTCCGGCCCGCGCCCCTCGACGTGACGGACGCGGCGGCCGTCGGCGCGCTGGCCGACCGGGTGGCCGCGGAGGGCGGCGCGGACACGCTGCTCAACATCGCGGGCGGCGCGCAGGGCGTGGACGCCGTGGCCGACGGCGACCCGGCCGGCTGGGAGTGGATGTTCCGCGTCAACGTGCTCGGCACCCTGAACGCGTGCCGCGCCTTCCTTCCCCTGCTGCGCGCGCACGGGGAGGGCACCGTCCTGAACCTCACGTCGACGGCGGCGATCGTCGCCTATGAGGGAGGTGCGGGGTACAACGCGGCCAAGATGGGCGCCCACGGGCTGACCGGGGCCCTGCGCCTCGAGGAGGCCGAGCACAACGTGCGCGTGGTCGAGGTGCTGCCGGGCATGGTGCACACCGAGGAGTTCTCGAAGAACCGCCTCGGGGGAGACCAGTCGGCGGCCGACGCGGTCTACGCCGGCGTGGAGAAGCCCCTCACGGCGGAGGACGTCGCCGAGGTGTGCGTGCACGCCGTGGAGCTGCCGCACCACGTGAACCTGGACCAGATCGTGATGCGGCCCGTCGCGCAGGCCGCCCAGCACAAGGTGATCCGCCGATGACCGGGTTCGCGCAGGACATGCCCTTCACGGAGCGGGCGCGCTTCGAGCGGGAGGTGCGCCGGGCGGAGCGGACGATCCCCGATGCGCGGCTGCGGCTGGCCGCGGCCGCCGCCGCGGGCCTCGGCAGCGGAGCGGCCTCCCTGATCCCGCTGGGGCGGCTGCCGCACGTCCGGACCGCGGCGGCGTTCGGCGGCGCCGTGGCCCTGCTCATCCCGAGCGGTGCCTGGGCGGCCTCCGTCCGCGGGGGCGGCAGCGCGTCCTCGGCCGGCCCCGTCGTGGACGGCCCGCGTCAGGCGGTGGCGCTGGCGGCGGGGAGCGTCGGCATCGGGACGGTCCTGGGCGTGAGCCTGTGGCTCTCCCTGAAGGCGGACGCGGGCCTCGAGCGCCTGGCCGTCCGCCGCGGTGCGCGGCACCCGCGCCGGTGGATGGGCGTGGCCGGCGGCGTGCTCGGCGGACTCGTCGAGTTCGCAGAACGCACCCCGCCCTCGGCCCCGCACTCATCGCCGTCGCGGGTGTCCGCTCGCTAGCCTGGCGACCATGACCTTCGCCTCTGCCGAACGTGCCCGCCTGTCCGACCTCCTCCTCGAGAACGGCCCCGACGCCCCGACCCTCTGCGAGGGGTGGACCACCCGCGACATGGCCACGCACCTGTGGGTCCGCGAGAACCGCCCCGACGCCGCCGCCGGCATGATGGTCGGCCCGCTCAAGGCCCACCTGGGCAAGGTCTCGGACCAGGCCAAGTCGCGCGACTACCGCGAGCTGGTCCAGTCCTGGGCCAAGGGCCCCGGCACCCTGAACCCCATGCGCCTCGCCGACAAGCACGTGAACGCCGCCGAGCACTTCATCCACCTCGAGGACGTGCGTCGGGGCGAGGTCGCCCGCGGCGGAGAGCTCCCCGCGCCCCGCGCCTTCTCCGAGCGGGACACGGACGCGCTCTACCGCTCCCTGCGCCGCATGGCCCCGATGCTCCTGCGCTCCTCGACGGTCCCCGTCGTCCTGCAGGCCCCCGGCCGCGCGCCCGTGACGGTGGCCCGCGAGGCGGTGGCCGTCCACACCCCGGTCACCGTGTCGGGTGAGGTCGGCGAGCTGCTCCTCTGGGCCCACGGCCGCGACGCCGTGCACGTCACCGTGGACGGAGACCTCGCCGCGGTGAAGCGCGCCAGACTCTGACGCGCACCCCCTCACGCCTGTGCCCGCCGGTCCACTACACTGGCGGGCACAGGCGTCGATCCGGCCATCACCGGTGAGCCTCCGGAAGAACGGGCGTCCGCCGCAGGCGGCGCCTCAGTAGAACCGGACGGGCAGGCCCGTCACAGCCGTCACGAAGCGGTCGGTCCGCGCACCGCCCTCGCCTCCGCGCGCGGGCAGCAGGGACCGGCAAGCAAGGTGGTACCGCGCCGCCGTCGGCCCCACGGCCCCGGTGTGCGTCCTTGCACGGAACACCTCCCCGGACCGCAAAGGACCACCGTGTACCCCCTCGCCTCCTCTGACCCGAACGGCACCACGCCCGCCTCGCCGCGCCTGCCGGAGATCGAGCGCCGCATCCTGCAGTACTGGGACGAGGACGGCACGTTCCAGGCCTCCATCGACCAGCGCCCGCCACTCACCGAGGACGGCGCGCAGAACGAGTTCGTCTTCTACGACGGCCCGCCCTTCGCGAACGGCCTGCCGCACTACGGCCACCTCCTCACGGGCTACGTGAAGGACCTCGTGGCCCGCTACCAGACGCAGCAGGGCCGCCGCGTGGAGCGCCGCTTCGGCTGGGACACCCACGGCCTGCCCGCCGAGCTCGAGGCGATGAAGCAGCTCGGCATGACGGACAAGGCCGAGATCGAGGCCATGGGCATCGACCGGTTCAACGACGCGTGCCGCGCCTCCGTGCTCAAGTACACGGACCAGTGGCAGGAGTACGTCACCCGCCAGGCCCGCTGGGTGGACTTCGAGAACGACTACAAGACCCTCACCCCGGACTTCATGGAGTCCGTGATCTGGGCGTTCTCCCAGCTGCATGAGAAGGGGCTCACCTACCGCGGGTTCCGCGTGCTGCCCTACTGCTGGAACGACGAGACCCCGCTCTCCAACCACGAGCTGCGCATGGACGACGACGTCTACCAGATGCGCCAGGACCCCTCCGTCACCGTCTCCTTCCCCGTCACGGGCCTGCCGGAGGACGCCGCGCTCATCCCCGACGGCGGCGCCGACGCCGACCTGGCCGAGCGTCTCCTCGGCGTGCACGTCCTCGCGTGGACCACCACGCCCTGGACCCTGCCGACCAACGCGGCCCTCGCCGTCGGGCCGGAGATCGCCTACGCCGTAGTGCCCGCCGGCCCCGAGGGCGCCTCCGTGGACGCGGAGCGCTTCCTCCTCGCCCTGGACCGCGTGCCCGCCCACGCCAAGGAGCTCGGCTACGCGGACGCGGAGGCCGCGCGCGCCGCCGTCGTGGAGACCATCCCCGGCGCCCGCCTGGGCGGGCTGCGCTACGCGCCCCTGTTCACGGACGTGTTCGACGCCCACCGCGGCGAGACGTTCACCGCGAACGGCCGCGAGCTCACCCTGGACGCCGCCCACCGCATCCTCGTGGACGACTACGTCTCCACCGACGACGGCACGGGCGTGGTCCACCAGGCCCCCGCCTACGGCGAGGACGACCAGCGGGTGTGCGAGGCGAACGGCATCCCCGTGCTGCTCTCCGTGGACTCGGGCGCGAAGTTCCTCCCGCTGTTCGCCCGCGAGGACACCGGACGCGGCGACATCGACGAGATCGCCGGCGTGCAGGTCTTCGAGGCCAACCGGACGATCGTGCGCGCGCTGCGTGACCTGGGCCGCGTGGCCCGCGAGGCCTCCTACGAGCACTCCTACCCGCACTGCTGGCGCTGCCGGAGGCCGCTGATCTACCGCGCGGTGACCTCCTGGTACGTCGCGGTCACGCAGGTCAAGGAGCGCATGCTCGAGCTGAACGAGGAGATCACCTGGATCCCCGGCAACGTGAAGCACGGGCAGTTCGGCACGTGGGTGGCCAACGCCCGCGACTGGTCGATCTCCCGCAACCGCTACTGGGGCTCGCCCATCCCGGTGTGGGAGTCCGACCACCCGGACTACCCGCGCCAGGAGGTCTACGGCTCGCTCGCCGAAATCGAGGAGGCCTTCGGGCGCCTGCCCCGCAACGCCGACGGCGAGGTCGACCTGCACCGTCCGTGGATCGACGACCTCACCCGCCCGCACCCGGACCCCGAGGCCGCCGCGGCCGGGGCCGTGATGCGCCGCGTCGAGGACGTCCTGGACGTCTGGTTCGACTCCGGCTCCATGCCGTACGCGCAGGTGCACTACCCGTTCGAGCGGGCCGAGTGGTTCCCCACGCACAACCCGGCCGACTTCATCGTGGAGTACATCGGCCAGACCCGCGGCTGGTTCTACACGATGCACATCCTCGCCACCGCGCTGTTCGACCGCCCCGCGTTCTCCAACGTGATCTCGCACGGCATCGTGCTCGGCTCGGACGGCCAGAAGATGTCCAAGTCGCTGCGCAACTACCCGGACGTCAACGAGGTCCTGGACCGCGACGGCTCGGACGCCATGCGCTGGTTCCTCATGGCCAGCCCCATCCTGCGCGGCGGCAACCTGATCGTCACGGAGGAGGGCATCCGCGAGGCCACCCGCCAGGTGATCCTCCCGGCGTGGAACGCGTGGCACTTCTTCTCGCTCTACGCCAACACGGCCCACGACGGCGGCGCCCGCCCCGAGGGCTACCGCGCGAGCGAGCGCCACACCTCCGAGGACCCCCTGGACCAGTACGTCCTGGCCGCCACGGGACAGATGCTGCGCAAGGTCAAGGCGGCGCTGGACTCCTATGAGGTCTCCGACGCCACGGAGGCGCTGCGCACCTTCATGGACACGCTGACCAACTGGTACATCCGGCGCTCCCGCGAGCGGTTCTTCGCCGAGGACACCGTGGCCATGGACGTCCTGTACACCGTGCTCGAGGCGTTCACGCGCGCCGCCGCGCCGCTGCTGCCCCTCGTGGCGGAGGAGATCTGGCGCGGCCTCACCGGCGGCCGCTCGGTGCACCTGACCGACTACCCGGATGCGGACCTGTTCCCGCACGGCCCTGAGGCGGAGACGCTCGTGGCCCGCATGGACGCCGTGCGCCGCATCAGCTCCGCCGGCTCGGCGCTGCGCAAGGGCGCCAAGCGCCGCGTGCGCCTGCCGCTCGCGCGCCTGTCCGTCGTCGTGCCGGACGCCGCCGGCCTCGAGGGCACCTACGCGCGGATCGTCGCGGACGAGCTCAACCTCAAGGAGGTGGCGCTCACCGAGCTCTCGGACGAGGCCATCGCCGAGTACGGGATCGGCACGAAGCTGACCCTGAACTTCCGCGAGCTCGGCAAGGCGTTCGGCAAGCAGGTCCCGCTCGTGAAGAAGGCCGTCGACGCCGGCGCGTACGCGGAGACCGCCGACGGGCTGGCGGTGGCCCTGGCCGACGGCGAGACCGTGACGCTGGCCCCCGAGCTCTACGAGCTGCGCACGGTGTCCACGGGCGCGCCCGCCGGCACCGCCGTCGGCGTGCTCTCCGGGGCGGCGGGCTTCCTCGTCCTCGAGACCGGGGTGAGCGCGGAGCTTGCCGCCGAGGGCGTGGCCCGCGACGTGATCCGCGCCGTCCAGGCGGCCCGCAAGGACGCTGGCCTCGAGGTCTCCGACCGGGTGCGCTCCCGGATCGAGGGCCCGGCGGCCGTGCTCGCGGCGCTCGAGTCGCACCGCGAGCTGATCGCGGGGGAGACGCTCTCGGCGGAGCTGGACCTCGTGGACTCCGGCGCGGAGGACACGCGCCAGGACCCGGCCGACGACGCCATGAAGGCCGTGGCCGTGACCGTGGAGAAGGTGGGCGCATGAGTGCGGATCAGAGGCCCGGCACGGTCGAGGCCGTCTACCGTGACCTGCTGGCCCGCGCGCCGGAGAACCGCATGGAGCCGCGGCTGGACCCCGTGCGTCGGGTGCTGGCCCTCCTGGGGGACCCGCAGGACGCCGCTCCCGTCATCCACCTGACCGGAACGAACGGCAAGACGTCCACGGCGCGCATGATCGAGGCCGTGCTGCGCGCCTACGGGCTGCGCACGGGCCGCTACACGTCGCCGCACCTGCAGAAGGTCACCGAGCGCATCAGCATCGACGGCGAACCGGTGTCCGACGAGACGTTCGTGCGCGTGTGGGGCGAGATCCTGCCGATCGTGCAGACCGTCGACGCCGAGCTGGAGGCCGCGGGCGAGCCGCGCCTGACGTACTTCGAGGCCGTCACCGTGCTCGGGTTCGCCGTCTTCGCGGACGAGCCCGTCGAGGTCGTCGTGCTCGAGGTGGGCCTGGGCGGCGTCACGGACGCGACCAACGTCGCCGACGGCGTCGTCTCCGTGGTCACCCCCATCTCCCTGGACCACACCGACCTGCTGGGGGACAGCGAGGCGGAGATCGCCGAGGAGAAGGCGGGGATCGTCAAGCCGGGCGGGTTCCTGGTGTCCGCGGTGCAGGAGCGCGACGCCGCCCAGGTGCTCCTGGAGGCCGCGCAGTCCGCGAGCGTGCCGTTCCGCTTCGAGGGCGTCGAGTTCGGCGTCGTTGAGCGTGCGCTCGCGGTCGGCGGGCAGCAGGTCGCGGTGCGCGGCCTGGCCGGCGAGTACCCCGACCTCTTCCTGCCCCTGCTCGGCGAGCACCAGGCCCAGAATCTGGCCCTGGCCGTCGCCGCGCTCGAGGCGTTCCTCGGCGGGGGAGAGCGTCCCCTGGACGAGGAGCTGCTGCGGGAGGGCCTCGCGCAGGTCACCTCCCCGGGCCGCCTCGAGGTGCTGCGCACCGCCCCCACGGTGATCGTGGACGCCGCCCACAATCCCGACGGTGTGCGGGCCACCGTGCGCGCCGTGCAGGAGTCGTTCGGCTTCACGCGCCTCGTGCTCGTGGTGGGGGTGCTGCAGGAGAAGGACGCCCCCGCCATGCTGGAGGCGCTGCACCGCGCGTTCGGCGACGACGTCGCGGACCTGGCGCTCACCCAGTCGACGTCGCCGCGGGCCATCCCCGCGGCCGAGCTCGCGCGGATCGCCCTGGACGCCGGCTGGCCCGAGGACGACCTGTTCGCCACCGAGTCCGTGCCGGACGCGCTCGAGTGGGCCGTGGGCCGTGCCGAGGCGCTCGAGTCGAGCGCCGATGAGCTGGCCTCCGGCACGGGCGGTGGTGTGCTCGTCCTCGGGTCCATCACCCTCACGGCCGAGGTCCGTGCGCTGCTCGGCGAGCCCCGCCGCGCCGGACCGGTGACGGTGGCCGCCCGCGGCCTCGACCCGGCCGATCTGCTGGACGCCGTGGGCCTGGCCGACGAGGACGAGGACACCCTCGATCCCGAGATCCTCGAGCTGCTGGACGACGCCGACGAGACGGAGGACCACCGATGAGCCACGCGACGCCCCACCCGGCCGAGCCGGCCGAGACGTCCGGGACCGCCGCGACCGAGGGCGAGCACTTCGGCGCCGAGGCGTGGCGCCCCGAGCGTGAGACCAAGGCCCAGCGGTCCTGGACGCCCGGTCAACGCCGCCGTCGCCGTTCCACGCGCGCCATGTTCACGTCCGTGGTGCTGACCCTCGAGTCGGTCGTGATCTTCTTCCTGGGGATGACCCTGTTCGGGCTGAACCGCGGGGAGGAGCACGCCCTGTGGTTCGCGATCGGCTTCTCCGTCCTGGCTGTCGTCGCACTGCTGACGTGCGCGCTCGTGCAGAAGCCCGTGGGCATCTGGATCGGGTGGGCCATCCAGCTCGTGCTGATCGTGTCCGGGTTCTGGGAGTACTCGATGTTCGTGATCGGCCCGCTCTTCGCGCTCACGTGGTGGTACGCCGTGACCAAGGGCCGGGAGCTCGACCTCGAGAACGCCCGGCGTGACCGCCTCGAGGAGGAGTGGGCGGCGGAGCACGGGTCTTGAGGCGCGCCGCCCACTAGGGTGAGAGGAGACCGAGCTCGTCCACCCCTGAAGGAGCCGACCATGACCCATCACCCCGAAGAGACCCTCGTGCTCGTCAAGCCCGATGGCGTGCAGCGCAACCTCGTGGGCGAGATCATCGCCCGGATCGAGCGCAAGGGCTACACGATCGTGGACCTGAAGATGGTCACGGCCACCCGCGGCATGCTGGAGAGGCACTACGAGGAGCATGAGGGCAAGCCGTTCTTCGAGCCGCTCGTCGAGTTCATGGGCTCCGGGCCGGTCGTGGCGATCCGCCTCGGCGGCGACCGCGTGATCGAGGGCTTCCGCGCTCTGGCCGGCAAGACCGACCCCACGGTGGCCGCACCCGGCACCATCCGCGGCGACCTCGGCCGCGACTGGGGCGCGGGCGTGCAGAAGAACCTCGTGCACGGCTCGGACTCCACGCTCTCCGCGGAGCGCGAGCTGGCCATCTGGTTCGGCTGATCCCACAGCCCGGCCGATCGTCGGAAGCACACGAGCCCAGAAGCACAGCCCCACGGCAGCGACGGGAGTCAGGACTCACGGCGAGGCAGCCCGACTCGTCCCCGGGCGCGATCGAGGAGACCGCCGGTCCTCCCGGCTCCCTCACGCCTCCTGCACATGCGACGGCGCCGCGCCCGCCCCGGGGGGGGGGGGGGGGGGGGCGGGGGGGGGGGGGGGCGGGGCCCCCCCCCCCGCCCGCGGCGCCCCCCCCCCAC